>CALKLP010000279.1 GCA_937991965.1 uncultured Verrucomicrobiales bacterium | reverse complement strand
TTAATGTTCGACTCTGGCGTTCTCCTGGATTTCGAATTGAACATCATCGTCGGCATCCCAGAAGATGGTCTGGGTGTATCCTCCCTCCACTCTGAAACTGAAGTTGAAGTTGTTTCCTGAATCGCACTGGGTTGGGAAAACTAAAAAAGTTAGGCTATAGGTGAAGAAAGGGGTGCTTACTGAGTCTTCCTCCAGAAATTCTACCCATGACCTGAATGGTCACAGCGTGCTTGGAGTTGTTCTCATAAATCTTGTATCCGTATCCATCAGTGGATTCGTCGACTCTGAAAGTCTTAACCTTGTGGAGTTCAGAGGTGTTGTCAGTGTCGAGAGTGCTCCACTCTTCGTTCTGCTCCTTCATGAGCTGGTTAGACTTGTCATAGAAGGCTCTGCAGAGGTTGATTTCCAAAGACTGCTGGACTTCGCTCTGAGTGTGCTTTCTGATCTGGACATTTCCAGCACCGAAAGAAGAGAATCCGATGTGGCACTTCTTCTTGTTGGAAGATCCCTTGATCTAAAAAGAGTAAGAAAGAGTGGATTTTGGTAGAACTTACGAAGATGGTGTGGAGACCTGGCTGGAGATCAACCTTGATCCAGTTGTCTCTGGTCTGTCCCTGGATTCCTCCCTCGTACTCGACGTACTTACCCTGGGTGGAAGTGAGGATCATACCGATCTGCTGGTAGTGCTGTTCTATGAAAAGTTAGTGAATGTTCAGAAAAGTGTGGTCTTACCGTTGGATCCTCCAGTGGCACCGTATCTTCTCTTGTCTCTCTGGGCGACAGTGAAGTAGTATTCACCTGGGGTGCTGATACTGATGTCATAGACAGCGATGTTGTCCTTCATAACGACATCTCTGAAAGAGGTGTGGACGTAGGAGTCATCGTAGTAGTTGATGGTCACTTCGTTGAAGAAGTTGGCGAACTCGAAGAATGGCATGTAGAAAATACCGTCATCCTTAACTTCAGTTCTGTACTTCTATTCGATGGTGTCCCACTTGTCGGAGTTGTCACCCCAGTCACCCTTCCATTCGGTGATTCCCTTAGGGTTTCTGAGTCTGACGAGCTTCTCTCCGGAGTATTCGGCGACTCCAATAACAGTGTAGGAGAAGGCTGGGAAAAGTCCGAAGTGATCGACGGCGAAGTAGGCCATGTTCTTGTCGGAGTTAGAGGCACTCCAGGACTTGAACTCGCTCATGTAGTCATCAGCGATCTCGTCGGAGGTCTTGGTACCGGCACAGATGATGTGTCTGTTCATGTCGGCGTTCTTGATCAAATCCCAAAGAGCTCTGGCTCCCTGTTCAGATCTGATGTTCTTGACAGTGACAGCTGGTTCTTCCTGCATCTGACCATCGACCATAGTCATCTTCTTCTGCACAGGGACGTTGTTGTCTGGGAGAAGTCTCTGCTGGTCGTCGTTGATAACGTTGGCAGTGTTGTTTCTGGTTGGGTTGACAGACTCCTTGTATGGGAAGAAGTTTGGTCCGGCGTTAGACAACTGATCTTCGAAGTCAGCAAGGAAGAAAGTCTCAGAAGGAGCTCCGGTGAGATCGGTGAGAGCGTGTCTCATATCACCACCGTTTCCGATGAGATCGTATCCTCCGTAGACCTTGGCGTAGGCCTTTTCCAAAAGACAGACCCACATCTCAGCGTCGATACTGTTAGCTCCGAGGAATTTCCACTTTCCGTCATCGGCTTTAATGAGTGGAAGCATGTCATCGACAGCGATCAACTTCCAACTACCGACCTGGTTAAGGGCGAAAGCGTAGATGGAGTATGGGGATCTCTCAGTCTGCAAAATGAGTCTCTGGATTCTGCTCTGATACTCAGAAACGGCAGAAACGGCGCACAAGAAGTAAGAATCGTTCAATTCTCCCTGAATGACATCGGTTGGGTCGATTCCGTCGACAACAACGGAGACTTCACTATCGATTTCAGTGGCCTTGATCCACTTCATTCCCTGGACCTTCTTGGTCAAGATGTCGAGCTTTTTAGGAAGTCCTGGAAGCTTAACGTTTCCGATGACGGAGCTCATCTCAGCCGGGAAATCGGTATCAATGAGCTGCTTTCCCTTGAGGCTCTCTCTGATCTCGTCCATCTGAGCGAGGGAGAAAATCTGGTTAGTGGAGGCAGTTCTAAGTCCCTCGATCTTCTGGTGGGTGGCATCAACAGTGGAGAATCTGCTCATGGATTTGCTGTATTGGTTTTCCATTTCCTTGTCAATCAAGTTGATGTTGGCGTTAGGGTCGATAGATCCAGCGTTGGTCTGAGTATCGTTGTTGATAACATCGATCTGCTTGGTGGTGTAGAACCTGCTGTTGGCATTGGTCTTGGTCTTCTGAGCTCCGAATCTTAATGTGGCGTTTCTTTCAAGATTCATCTGAGGGTTGTTCTCGAAAAGGAGATCTCCTTCAGTCTGAGCTTCGTCCTTATGTCTCATGTATTGTCCGAAAGGAGTGTCTGGGACTCCTCCGGCCTCAGCCTTAGCCTCTCTAAATTCGAAGGCATCGTCTCTG
>CALKLP010000278.1 GCA_937991965.1 uncultured Verrucomicrobiales bacterium | reverse complement strand
AGACGAGGAATATGTCGTTTATGCAGGCACAGTTGGTAGAGGCATCCCATATGGCCAGGTGACATTTCGTTTGACAGTAAATTTTCGATGATTCGTCAGTGAGTGCTCGTACAGACCGCAGAGGGTCACTCATGAAGGCATGCGAACGGCCTATCGGTTTCCAGTGTAAAACGTCTCGTGTCCTTTGACCAACAAAATAACTTATCATTGGTATCACTATGCGTATACGCGGTCTTGAAGGAAGCTACAGTCCGTTGCACGTGACGGCGGCGAACAAAATATACCAACTCACCGCTGGTGAATACACCCCTCTCCCCCACCCTCCTCAGCGCTCCCGAGCTGGACAAGCTGATACCTCAACGAAACAACCTCGATAAGAACAGCATCTTTTGTTCATTCTATTCCTCAGACGTTTCGCAACTCATCGTCACGGAACCTTGTATCTCTTGCTGCTGACTGTTTCTCGTACCACGGGCTCTCCCGTAGACGAATATTCTCCTCGGCAGGAGCGGTAAGTGGTGCTGCTATTAAATGGTCCCCCCTAGAACATTAACGTCGCAGGCTCCAGCACGGCAGAGCCGTTCTCGGTCCCACTGGACTTGATGCGGTCGAAATATTTTTTTAACTCGACCAGTGTTACTCCTCCATGCATCAATCACAGATGCATCTCTTTCGAGAAGTATGTGCTGGATATGTTTGTCTCACCGCTTGAATCTCGAGGTTGCGTTCCGCAGAAGCGAAAATACAATCGGGCGCCTTGGCTTCCCGGTGTACTGGACCTTATAAAACACTAGTGTGTTCGTATCATCCAAGCCCGGGTGGCCCAGCCGCCCTGCGGTTTTATGAGATGCTTTGTGTTCGTTATATTGGAGGGCGGAGCAAGGGAGAGACGGCATCGAGCCGCAGCTGCGGTACGGGGTCGCTTCTTAGGCCTTCATTAGGCATGGCTCGGGGTCACTCGCGCTGCTGATCGTGATCGCCCCGTTCCTTTGCGGTGTTGAGCTTTCGTCTGTTCGATTTGGCGATATCAATCCGCAATAGAACGATGAGCTGCGCGGCACCAAGCAAGTCGCCTGAAACATGTTTACCAGTGAGATACATAATCGCTCGTGCGAGTGGCTCAAACTCGGCAGTGTCAACGAGGCCGTACCACCCGAACTTGGCCTTGGCCAAAGATGAGCAGAGAAAACGTTCGTCGAAGAACAGGTCGTAGAGTAATCTTCATTCCAAATCACCACAGCAGGCTGGATGAGAAGGCCTTTGATGTTTTAGCAAACCCACAACTTCAGCCGCTATTTTCTGTGCCGATTAAACCTATTAGATGAAACCAACAGACAACCCCACCACCGCGATAACAGTACGTACCGATCTTACCGTGCGAACAGGAAAATATGTCGGTTTTGTGGCGAGTTCTTTCACGTTCGGGCGTTTCATGGGAAGCTACGCTACTGGGTACGTGACCGATGCAGTCGGCAGAAAGCCGGTCATCGTCGGGGGGCTGGTGTCAACTACTGTTTTCTCGCTCACCTTCGCGTTATCGCCTTCCTTTGGCCTGGCCCTTCTTTCCAGGTGAGCTTGGTATCGAATATCATGTGCTTCATTAGAGTTACAGACGAATTTTATGAAGCTTATTATTTGAGGAGGTACATATCAACCTTCAAAACTGACAGTTGAAAAAAATCCGAAGTGCAGGCCGATGAACAACCTCCTACCGTCGGCATACAACGAAACACGTTTAATTAAAAAGAAAAACGAGACCTGGCATTTTCTCCGCGTAAGTGTCCCGTATACAGCGGAAACAAGTTGCTCAAAGGTGTGATACCCTTGCTGTAGGAGGCACGAAGTGACATTGGATCAGATGTTGCTCCCCATCAATCCTTACCCCTGCCCTCGCGAGCCACCCACACCACAACAACATCGCTCGATGTTTTAGCTCTTGCATCGCCGGGGGGCTTAAAGCAATTATCAAACCGTTGCTCGCCGAACGTATACGTAAAACGCACGAAGTCATGACTGGTATTTTGCAAATGTGTGGGAATAGATGGCCCCTGAAGCCATTGATCGTTTGGTAGGGCTGCCCTTTAACCGACTAATAGTCGCCAGCTAGTTGGTGGTTGGCGACGTAGACTAGTATAGGTGGTTGCGGCGGGGCCACCTACCCGGTGCGTCCAACTATTGTTTGGCATTTGCGTCCGCTTGGGTTATTGGGAAGGCTTTTTATGTACGGTATACGTATTTTCCGGCGTCTCTATGTAGTACTAAACGCCTTGACAACATACAGAGGTCTTCTGGAGCTCTTGGCGTACCAATTCATCGCCATCGGCTGTGCCGGTAGTATATTTGTCTTCTCGTGTTTGTGTTTTTTCAGTGTCGAGTAGATAATCAGCACGTCCCTGTCTCGGTTGTTTGAGCAATGTTCACCGTTGGCTACGTATCTGTGACAGTGAAGGCCATAAACGGCTCATTAATTAGACCTCGTACATACATCACATGGTTTTGTTTCTCAGTGGACAGCTCGTCCAATACCACGAAGAGTATGCCATAAAATTTGTCATAGCTCAAGTACGAACAGTTCTTCAACAACCGACGATGAACATCATCTACTCTCGTAATGCTCCTGTCGTAGAACAGGTCCCAGTCAATGTTCTGTTACACGTCTATGTGATATTTTAGTGGTGTTGTGATACTGCTTGCCTCACGGGTATTTACTGTTACAACACAGTGTAACGCCAGTGAGACCCCGGCACATTATGCCGTCATATCCTCGTTTTGGGAGTTTCTATATGACGTTCAATAAACTGAGACGAACTCCATAATGTACCTGTTTTGGGATCTAACTCAAGGCAAAAACTTGGTCGATCCATCATAACCTTTGACTGTAAAGTATGCCAAAGGCCTATTTGTTTGCCTCCGGCGTGTGCTCGACATGCGTCCAGCGAATCTACCTAGGTCGGGGGGAGGGGTGAGGGGTTGGCGCGCCTCGCTCGCCTAAACAACATCTAATTAATCGATTCAAGGCAGATAGCTGGCCAAGACGGCCAACGAATAACTAGGCGGGAACTCCAGCCAACCTACAGCCGTACCGTTTGGGATGCATGCACGGCGATGAAAGAAACGATGATTGCGATACTTTCAGGCGTACCACCGTGAACAGTGTTCATCTGCTGTACCAGTACCGCCATGCTGCGCGCGTGTAATAGAGCCCCGTGCGCTGCCGTTCGGCACGTCCACTACCCCAACGGTCCGGGATGGTTCATGTACCCGATAATGTAGCCGGAAACACTTCTTTTCGAAATTTGTTTCCGCAAGAAGTCCGAAACAGGAAGGTTTTGCTAGCGTGTGTGTTTAAATTCGTCACTTGGTTAAGCTTTTGTATCGAGGTTACATGATCTAGTTATGAAGCCGTCGCACATGGGCTTAACACCAGAAGTATTCCTCCCAAAGACGTGCATTACAACCGTCTCACACATCGCTTGCCCGAAGATCGAAAAACGACCCTTACGAAGAAATACCCGTCCAAAGATTGCCGCAACTATCGTTATATTTCACAAGCCTCAGGATCAAAACGTAATAACGTCCGGGGTCTTGACGGTGACAATACATACACCAATATGAATACAAGTATGTATACGCGCCTGGGCTTTGGGCATCCCAATCTGCACAGCAATGGAGATGCCACCAATTCACATTTTCAATATCGACACCATGATCCGTACAGTGCGATTTAGTGATGCCACTGCCGGCATCGTTCGGACCTCTGGACTTTATCGATTTGTTTGCGTCGCGCAGGTTCTTGCTCGGGCTGACGAACGGCATTGCGTCCGCCCTGCGGACGACGATGCGCGACGTTTGTGGACCCACCCACGTTGTTGAGGGAATCGCCTACCTTTCCGGTGAGCGAACGCTCGGGCGTTTGCGGTGTGCCAAGTTTGATTGGATAGGAAGACATAAAATGTAGATATTGAACCCGGATCAATATCTCAATGGAGGCCCCACGACACCCAGGAAGAGTTATTTCTAAAAAATGGAATTCCTACCACTTTTGATGTTCTCAACCTAATTACTTTTTCGTTGCATAGGGTTAGCTCGGCTTTCGTTGGGTTGTGACATATAGATTAGTACGCGCGATCAGAGTATCACACACAATGTTGCAAAGTCGAGTTTCGACCAAATCCTTGATCTCATAGCTAGAGTGTATTTTAATATTGGTCTATATGTGATAAACATCTTGAAAATCCTTCCCTCTCCCCCCCCTTCGTCTTTTCCCCGCCCTCTCTTGCTCAAACGCCCCACCTAATACCGAAATCCGCCAAGGTAACAAACACTTCCACGCCCTGGATATCACTTCATTATCTTTGAAAAGCCGTCCATGCCGCTGCGGCAATTCCCACCGCCCCCCGCCCCCAACGC
>CALKLP010000277.1 GCA_937991965.1 uncultured Verrucomicrobiales bacterium | reverse complement strand
CAGGATGAAAGGTCAAGGATTCATGGACAAAGGATTTCTCGATAACCTTTACGAGAGGCGTGGCACGGCGATACACGAGATCGCGATGGATCGGCAGCAAGTCGAGCACGCCTTGGAGGCTTCCATAGCTTGCGGTGAGTGCGGCAAGGCTGACAATGATCAAGAGTTGAAGGCGTATGAAAAGCAACGCGACGCCGCGAAAGCCCGACTCGTGTTGATAGATTCGATCATCGTTTCCTATATGGAGACCCACACGGTGCTACCATTCTAATGAGAAACTGGGTATCACAATTTTTCGACACAGCGTACGACCACATGGACGTGATGATGCTCGTCTTCGGTGGTATATACATGATATTGTTCTGGTTCTTGGGCTTTCTCGAATTTTACCCGCTCTGGGCAGGATTGGGTGCATTCGGTGGCACCATCGCTCTGACTGGTACTCGCGTCGTTATGGCTATGGGTCAGTACTTGCACTATCGTCGTGGTAGAAGGTTGCAAACGCTTACAAGATCTGAGATTTCGAATCATAAATCTTGTGACATTGACTTAATTGTCAAGGAACCTTAGATGCTGTATAATAAAATTTAGATCGGGGCACGCCGTCCCGCACAACGAGAGACTAGCATGGCCAATTTATTCGAAGTTAGAGTTCACAGCAACGCGGACGAAGATCCTATTATCGCCCGGGCGGTTTTCAAAGCATTTACAGCTGAGTATTGCGAAGAATTGCTCAAGGCTATGGCAACCGAGCATGCCACGAGTGAATACTTATTAAGCACCTTTCGGGAATGGCTGAGCTGGATCGAACATGGTAAATCCGATGGAACAGCCCCCCTGCATGACGAACATCACTTTCATCTTGATCTCGACGTTAGTATTGCTATCGAGTTAGTGGCAATCTGATCTAAAAAATCATAGACCTTGTGCCACAGACATACTGGGCACAAGGTCTTAAATGCTGTATAATAAATTTAGATCGGGGTCAAGCCAGTCCCCGAGCCGAAACTGAGAGGTCCTGCCCAATGACACATGAGAAATTGCTAGAAAGAATCCGTCGTTTGTATGCTATGTCGAATGACACATCGTCCCCCGCTGAAGCGGCTATTGCGGCTAAACGGGTGCGATCTTTGATGGATCAGCATCAAGTAACCGTTGAAGACCTAGAAAAATCTGAGTACGGTAGCGCGGTATTCCGTAAGTCTTACCTGAGGCCACCATTGTACATTCGATGGTTGATGCTGGGAGTCGGTCGCTACAACGATTGCAACACCACTTGGTCCTCGTTGGGCGGTGGCAAAAATTCACCGATGTTTCAGGGCTTCGAGAATGACGCGCTCGCTGCAAACCTGATGTTGGATTACCTATATAAGACGATGGAGAGGCATCTGAGGGCTTATTTAAAGTCGGAGTCACCCGAAGATCGACGAATCGCTTCCAACTCATTCCGCGCAGGGTATTGTGCCGACATGCAGAAACGACTATTAGAACTCTGTGAAGAGCGGCGCACTGCCGAGCACGAAGCGGGGTCGGCGGGCGCTTTAATAGTATTGAAGGGTAAATTGGTAGCCGCAAAATTCGGGGTGATGAAGACCTCGAAGTCGAAATCGAAAATCTCGGACTCTAATGCTCAGCAAGCGGGGCAAAAGGCATCACAAAGGACTGGGATAGAAAAACAGGTCCGGGGGGCCTCCACTCGACACCAGCTAGGTTAAACAACCATGTACACTGAAAAGGACGCCCCGGCATATATCATCGAGTACGAGGATGGTACCACCACGGACCCGCTGACGATGAGCGGGGTGCTTGCCTTCCTGCGCACGTTCGGCGTCACCGGGGGCGCGACGGAGGCCCTCGCCGAACAGGTAGCAGAATTCCGGGCCGAAGTGAGCGGGGCTGAATCGGGCGATATTTGGGATTTTTCACCGGGGAAGCCATGTAAAGGACCTTTCACCGTGACAATGATTTAAAATCACAGATTTTGTGCCACAAATATACTGGGCACAAAGTCCCAAATGCTGTATAATAAAATTTAGATCGGGGCAAATCCCGCCTCCCGACACTGAGAGAATCGCGAAATGAAAGCTGAATACGAAATCACCGCCCCATCAATCGAGCTTAAAGTCCGGATCGTCGCTAAAAATGCGACCGCAGCACTCGACAAGCACGCCCAGAACCTCGGGTATAAGGATGCCACCGAGATGATGACTGATGAAAATGCACCTGATGATATGGGCATCGTTCGCCTCCGTCTAATGATTGGGAGAATCCGATGAAGATGGACTTCTCAAATGGCTTAATCTATGGGCAAATGGAAACAGGATTTTTGGTTCGAATGGATGAATTCCCAGAGGCTATCGTATACAGGTTTTACACGATGAAAGATGGCAAATTCTTTCTATTGCCCACCACTAGCAAAAGCTTACCGTTTGTGGATTAAAATCACAGACCTTGTGCCACGGATATACTAGGCACAAGGTCTCTAATGCTGTATAATAAAATTTAGATCGGGGCAAAGCCCGCCTCCCACACTGAGAGAATCGCGAAATGAAAGCTGAATACGAAATCACCGCCCCGTCAATCGAAATTTCAAAAGCCCTCACGTCGGAACTCGTTCGCTACTATAACGCGAATTCGGTGAAGCAGGTCGTGGCGTTTCGTGATCGTGCGAC
>CALKLP010000276.1 GCA_937991965.1 uncultured Verrucomicrobiales bacterium | reverse complement strand
CATGATTTGGCTTACCAGTGATTCATCACCGAGTGCTTCGAGTAGGGCATCTTCGGTCATCACTCCGGTTGCTACCAGAGCTGCATATTTTGCTACTTTACGTTCGTCCATAGTTTAATTTCCGATTGGTATAGGGAATGGGTTGTTGCGCTCAGCACAATCTTGTCTAACACATTCAATGCTTTCGGTCAGTAAGGCTATGGCCTCCTGCTCATCTTCATGATAATCAATTAGGTGAGGAAATTCTGCAACTCGGGCTTCGAATAAATCTTGACCATCATCATTAATAACAGAAGTGGTGATTTTGAATTCTATCATCATGTTTATATTTTACGTTAATTTAAACATGCGGGTGACAACATGTTTATGTAATAAAGCTGAGCCATGTGTCGGAATCGAACCGACTTCAACCTCCTTACCGGGGAGGGCTTCACCTTCAAAGTTTACACGGCAATACCTGACGGTGGTCGTCACTCTCCACTCTACTTCTGTGAATTAAGCCTTGTCAGATCCACTTTTTCTAGCCAACTTAACCTTACATCACAGACATTGAATCCTCACGGAACCGTCGTATTCTATTAGTTCAACAACTCCCATTCGCTTGGACACCATCCATCCATTTCGTCAACGTCGCGGTATTCATCACCGAGACCGTATCTCTGATCACGAGCGTCGGTATGTTTAGCACAATTGATTAATATACGTGGAGGAATTATTATGGTTGAAATATTTTTTGACAACCAGATGATATATTCAGGATCATCTTCACAAACATCTTCAAGTGTTTCTCCTTGATGCTTGCCGAAAGTAAATTCATCGGTTGTTTTCATTTTGTACTTTTCTCCAAACATCATCCATCATATAACTCAAAGCGTACTGTTTAGTAGTCATACAACCAGATAGTGGTACTTCAAAGGCATCACCTGCTAAAGTAAAAGCGTCTAGTGCTTTTTGGTATCGCCAGATCGGTCGAGCGTCTTGGGAGAAAGATTCCCAGGCTAGAATATAAAATTCAATCGGACGCTTAGTCCTCATTTGATTTCAGCGATAGCCGCTTGTATAGCTTCACCTAACGTGTCGAATTCATCAACAGTTGATGACCGAACCGGACCATCACCAAACATGGTATCAAAGTTTACTAGGGTGACACCCCACAACATATGAACAGGACTTTGTCCTGCTTCGTGGACGTACCACCCGTCAGGAATAGTTGTACCATCTACAGTCTTGGAAGGGCTGAAACTAGTCGAAGCTGATGCTTCTGTAACTAGCTCGTTTTGATTTACTACCTTGGGCTTGCGTCCGAGCATTGACCATAAGTTCATTGTCTTCCTCCTGAATAACCACCGTATTGGACCGCATCAGCAAGTGTGCTGATGCGCTCGCGTCGCTTGATTTCCCGACGTTCCCAGAACGATAACTTATTGAAAGCTATTCGATCTTGCCGCGCGGCTTCAAACACTGCATCGGCTTCATCAACGCTATCTTGACATTGCTCAACTAATTTAGCCGAACAATCGAACCAGTCAACCGTTTTGTGAGCCCATACAATGTAGGCAGGATCTCGATTAGCAACTTGTTCGAGGGTGTTCCCTTTGTGCTTGCCGAATGTGAACTTATCCGTTTTGGTCATCATGTGGTTGTTCCGGTAACCGAATTAAACGATATATTACAATAGCATTATCTACTAATTCTTGTTGACGTTCAGCTGGTGTCATCATTCCTTGATCTACTTTCTTTTTAAAATACTCCACATCCACTGATTCGTCATGCATGATATTTTTCCTTTGTTAAGAGGCACCCCTATTCCCACAACCTTATATGCGGCCGCTTCAAGGCGAGATTTGATAGTGTATCCACCATCAAGACACTCATACGGATTCGAACCGTTCGGGACACCTTAGTTCCGGTAGTTGGACTCGAACCAACATCTCCCAGAGCGTATCGTAGGCACATTATCCAATTATGCTATACTAGAATCCTTACAACGTTTCCTTCTCAAGCCGTTTCAACACCTTGGCAAAATCTTTCTTCCAACTACCTTCGTAGTAACCACCAAGACGTCCTTCCTTGAGGCGATGCTTTAGAGCTTTGATTGATGTTTCTTCTGGTTCCCATTGCTCCTCTAATCCGTGACACGAACAGTGATCTCCATTAACTTCATATAATTCGTCGTCTATGCGTATCAACACGAATGCTGATCCACACCAATCACCTTCATCATATGCTGCAAATAAAATCTCACTACAAGATATCTGACCAGCTGAACATCTGAACTCTCTAAAAACATCGTCCCTCGTTTTGAACATACCAATATACATGATTTTCTCCTATGGTTGCATGTTATCGACATGCTGTTCGGTCGGAGTCAGTCACTTCAATTAGTTACTTCTAGAACTATTATACGAGAAAACTATTCTAGCATCAACAACTTTAGTGTCCGATGATGCACATAGTCTTACAAATCGCCATCGCTTGTGTCGTTTGTGCTGCAGATAATGTAGCTACAACATCAGAATCGTTCATGTAAACATGAGCGCCAGGCGTAGTAACGTCGATTTTAAATACTGTGTCGTCGTTCAAAGTAACACGGATAATATTTGCTGTTTTTTCGATTGATTTTGTATCAGAGATCATAATTTTAATTCCTTGGTTGATGGAATCCATATTTATGGATCAGTCGTCATATTCATACTCGTTCAGGATCTTAGTCATCATCAATTTAACCATATCTTCTGGCAGGTCCTGTTGCATCAAAGCGTTGAATATAGTCGGTCCAAACCACCCGCCGTCCAATGCATCGATTATGTATACGTCCCACGCAGGAACGCAGTTCTTGTCCCGTAATTCTTCAACTACAATGTCTAGAGGCAAGCCAATAGAGGTCTGTAAGAAGAATACACCGTCTACTACGCTACGACCATCTTCAGTTTTACCGACAACGTTCATGTGAAATCGTCACGATGTTCATTAACCTGGTCAATTGGTCGTTTGTCGCGGAGCTGTTTCTCGATTTCAACCCTGATCTCATCATTGATCTCATCTAACCTACGAGAGAGTCGGCTGAAGCTTTGTAGGTTTTCGGATATGAGCGTGGACGTTGATGGAGGAAACATCTTCGCTTTTGTGAGTTTCATAAACTCAGCAATTTTGATTTTAGTAACCTTTATCATCTGCATACTCAATCAATTGTTGAACAATTACATTACAATCGTGCCCATATGTGCCAGACCCGTTGAATGTATTGAACTCAATAACATACATCCCATCTGGTGTGTCAGCAACGTCAATTACACAAACTTCATGTGGAGGCTTGACTTTCTTTAAAAATTCAATGATTTCAAATTCCTTCAACATTCCAGGAGATTTCGAACAAAGTAACGTGTTACTTTGATATTGCTGAATTTGTGGATATTTGTCACCAACACAGAAACATCTATACTCTGCTGTTATTTGCTTTGGCGCAGCGACGACTACATCAATTCCAGCAGATACGTAAGCACCTCCCATGCGCAACTGGTCCTCCCATCGTTGATATGATGTGAAATCTGATGTAACTACTCCACCAGTAAATGCTTTCAGATCCAAAACTGGACGGACAAATATGTTGCCACGCTCCTGTACAAATTCATGAGTGACATCGTCCAGGTCCATAATTTCAGCATCGTGATTCAACATGAGCTGGCCGTTGTCCTCGATCGATGCTGTGTAGTCAAAACGATCGTTAAAAAATACTCCAGGGGTGAACTCGCGAGGATCTCTGCTAATTATTTTAATGAGTTTTGTTGAGCCGAACCAGATTACATCAAGCTCTTCATTCAAATCAAAGTCTACTGCGTTATCGATGTCGTCTTCAAAGTATCGAATATATACTGGACGTACGTCTTGACCAGCAGCTATAGCCGCCTCCGCCCACTCATCTGTTTTCCAACTCTCTAGTATTGTTGCTTGTATCGCCCACTTCATTAGTTTTCATCCCCCAATCCCAGAAGAAGATCGTTCTCTGGTTCATTACGTTTAAGTATTTGTTTTTCAGCGGAATTATAAAAAGCTGCTCGATGTCCTAGTCGGTTTTCGTCCCGACCAGGTAAAGTAATAGTCAACAATGCGAGAATGCACATCGTGTGTAATACACTACAATCAGCAAACAGCAATACGTTATCGATATCTTCCCATCGCCCTGCGTGCATAGCCTCGTCAAAATCGTTATATATTATATCAATCCCGCGATCTACAGAACCAACGTTCATCGCTACATTAGCTGTGATCACAGTATGGTGTAAGTTTGTCATGTAATGATTATACTATAAATTTGTGGAACATACGAGAGTTGAACTCGCCAGCCTTTCGGGTTTCACATCCGAGTGCACCCGACCACCTGTGCTAATGTTCCATATAAAAATGTTCGACGACCAACTCTTCCCACACGAACCATAGCCCGGGATGGTTGCGAGTGCTTCTGGCGACCGCAGCGTCATTATAGTGTCATCCACTATAATATCACGTCGAACGAAAATAAGTGATTATACAGACCCCGAGCCGCTAAGCTATAATGTTCTGTTCCTCCATGCCCCAATGGCAGGTGCGCTGGGTATTACTAACCTTTCACGAGATTATACTTTGCCGACGTTAGCCGCGGGCCGTGGCGTTTCAATCCTTCGCTTCCAGTGGTCACTTACACCAATAATCAACTTCGTGTGATAGAGGGGATTCGAACCTCTCGACCTGCGGGTTATTGATCCGCTGCTCTCACCACAACTATGGTTGCCTTCGCTATGAAAACGTACTTTGTGAATATCTACCATGGTCAATTCACGTTTCGTTTCTTCGTCGATCCGACAACTTCGTCTCCGAGCTATATCACATTGTACTACTTTGCTGCAACAACAGGGGTCGAACCTGTATACACCTGATCAAATTTAGGTAGCTTTACCACGTACATTTATCTGCGAGAATGACATACTTTGCGTAGATATTGTGCACATACCTGTAACGTTTCGTCTATTTCCGTTAGATGTTTCCTTTAAGCTATATTGCAATTAAAAAACTTCGTGTAGAAGGCAGGGATCGAACCTACAACCGTCCTCTCAATCGAGGCCGCCCGTCCACAAACATTCGTGTAAACTATATTAAGTGTCCAGAGCAGCCGCACCGTGGGCACAGTCCTTCCGCTCCATCTTTCTCGATAGTTGCCCATACACTGGCGTTCGTTCTTTGAGCTTCTTCTACATAATACTTCGTGTCAGCAGCAGGAATTGAACCTACATCTCTCCTAGCTCTCACCGGGTAGTGTCCCAACAACCTAAGTTGTTTTTAGAGCGCCAGTAGATGGACTTACCTCATCGTCATTTCATACGGGTACGGCCAGTTACCAGTCATCATTAGAGTGATCTTACCGTGTAAGGCCATGTATCCTTACAACTATTGATCTATACTAACATATTACTACTTTGTCCCGCGGTTGGAATCGAACCACACTACGCCTCTCCAACCAAGCTCTGTATACTAAAATCCACTATGCGCAGGCCTACGACATATCTGGTCTAGTACACACTTGGCGAGGTCCCTTGGGATTA
>CALKLP010000275.1 GCA_937991965.1 uncultured Verrucomicrobiales bacterium | reverse complement strand
TGATATGACGGAGGCGCAGCTCGTGGAGCATGTGCGGAAGACGATGGGCAGTGAGCGCGCCGATAGTTTAGCCTTAGAATTTCAGGAGTTCGATCGTCTCGGGTATAAGCATCAGGCGGTGGCCTTGAAGGAACGGTGGCTCTCGCGGATGTGGGATGTGAGTTCATTCATGAAGGTACTCAAGCAGCGTTTTACACAGTGGTTTAATAAGAAGCATGGGCGACGAGGAACACTGTGGGAAGATCGCTTTCGCTCGACGCTGGTGCAGGAAGGGAGTTATGCCCTCAAGACGATGGCGGCTTACATTGATCTCAATCCCGTTCGCGCCAACATTTGTGATGATCCCAAGGAATACCGCTGGTGTGGATATGCGGCCGCGGTCGCAGGGGATAAGCAAGCGCAGGAGGCGTATCGACAGCTCATTGTCTTTGGGCGAGAAGGTGGAAAAAAGGTTTATAAGAAGAAGCTGACGAAGCGGTATGCGATTGAGGCTTGGCGACGGGTGCTCTTCGGCCTGCCTCAAGAGGAAGAAGCGATTAATCGTAGGAAGAAGGTGGTGAAGCAAGCTAAGTCTGCTGATGCTCATGCCGAGAAGCTAACAGGTAGTAAGAAAGGCTTTGAGCAGAATGCGGTCAGTGGAGTGCGCAAGATTTCGCGAGAAAAGGCGCTGCAAGTCCTCGAGGAGGGCGGGAAGCTCAGTGAAGCGGAGTATCTGCGCTGTAAGGTGCGGTATTTCTGTGATGGCGCTGCGATTGGGGCTCGCGGTTTCATCGAAGAAGTCTTTCAAGCGAATCGTGAAAAATTCGGAGAATCTCGCAAGGACGGTTCGCGCCCGATGAAGGGGTTAGCGGCAAGTGGCGAGAAGCTCTACAACCTGAGGAATCTGCAAAAGACAGTGTTCTCGTAAGGTGAAGAATAACCCAGTAGTGGCTTCTTCGTTCATTTTTCTCCTGATGTGGCTTCGTTAGAACTTTGAATCCGCCTGGACCACTTCACGTTTTCCACTTCTATTACTAGGAGAGTTAAAAGAATTTGCCTTTCATCTGAAAAATTACGGAAGAATCGTTGATTTTAGCTCGTATAAGAAAGCTCTCGGACGTAATCTACTTTCGGAAACCATGTCACATATCGATACGCTCTGGATCATTCTCTCCACCCTTTTTGTTTTTCTAATGCAATCGGGGTTTCTGTGTTTGGAGGCAGGGTATGTTCGATCAAAAAACCGTATTAATGTTGCGCTTAAAAACCTTGGTGACTTCATGGTCTCAGTCCTGACCTTTTCTTGTGTCGGGCTTGGGATTATGTTTGGAGTCTCGATCTGGCGAGGGGTGGATTTCGCTAGTGCTGAGGGGCAAGCTTTGCTGGTCAGCGCGACGTATCAAATGACCTTTGCAGGCACGACTGCTACGATCGTGTCTGGGGCAATTGCGGAGCGGATGAACTTTAAGGCGTATCTCCTTCTTTGCGCGATTCTAGCGGGTGTTATCTACCCGTTTATTGGGCAATGGTCATGGGGAAGTGCTTTTGGGGGGAGAGCTGGATGGTTAGAAGCTCGTGGTTTTGTGGACTTTGCGGGATCAACGGTCGTGCACGCCGTCGGTGGAGCGGCGGCCTTGGCGTGTTGTATTGCGATCGGTCCTCGGATCGGGCGCTTCGGCGAAAAGCGCAAAAGCTACCTCTCGAATGACCCCACCTTTGCTGCTCTGGGGATCGTGATTATTTGGCTAGGCTGGTTCGGCTTCAATGGGGGAAGTGCAGGAGGGTTTAGTGCGGACGTGCCTCTCGTCTTGCTCAATACCTTATTGGGTGGAATCGCAGGCGGACTGATCTGTGCTGTCATTGGATTTATTCATCAGCGAGGGATCATCTACTTCTCCCCCATTTTTACAGGGATTGTCGCAGGCTTAGTTTCCATTACTGCTGGAGCTCCCTATTTCTCCCCGCTTAACACTCTTATAGTTGCTGGAATCGGAGGGGTGATTTCTTACTTCGGCGTGATTTTGCTCGAAAAAGCAGGGATTGATGATGTCGTCAGTGCCGTTCCTTCGCACCTTTTTGCGGGGATCTGGGGAACAGTCGCGGTAGCTCTTTTTGCTCAAACCCCATCAGGGATCAACAACTGGGGCGAGCTTAGTGTCCTTCAACGCGTTTGGCTGCAGGCTTCGGGAGTTCTTTGCTCAGCAGCGCTAGCGTTTTTAGTAGTTTTGATCTTCTTGGTGTTGCTGAGGCTCTTCATGAAAGTGCGCGTCAGTGAGGAGGATGAAATCCGTGGTCTAAATGTCGCAGAACACGGAGCGAGTACCAACACAATCGACCTCATGCAGCAGATGGATAAGCAAGTGAATGCTCAGGACTTCTCCCAACCAATCGAGATCGATGAAGGGTCTGAAGTCGGGCAGATCGGCATGATGTATAACCATGTTTTATCTAAGGTGAATGATCTTAGTGCCGAGGAAAAGAACCTCCGTGACCAGCTGGAGAAAAATTACCGTAATCTGGAGATTCAACGCAAGCTGGCGCTCTCCATCAGTCAGGAAGAAACCCTCTATGATGCGATTTCTGAGATGTCTCCAACGCTTCTGCGAGAGTGTGGTTATACTGGCGTTCGGCTGCATACTGTTGATGAGCAAGGCGCCTTCTCCTTCGCGCAATCTGGTTGGCTCTTTACTGGGCACATCTACCAAGACGCTGAAAACACCAAGGAACTCAAAATCGATGGCGCCCCGTGGCAAACAAATACTGATGTCGTGAGCCAAGTGTTTAACGCCCAGAATACAATCAAGCTTGAAGGCGTTCCTTGTTCTGATGGTTCGACCTTTAAGACGGTCATAGGGGTGCCGCTTTTCATCAGGGATCGTCTTGCTGGTGTGATCGAGCTGTTTTCCAAAAATGAACGAAGCCTCTCGGAGAATTCTCCCAACTTTGCCGATCTGAGTTTCATCAAAGAGCTCGCGGTGGTTTACGAGCGAGAGAAAAATACTGCGACGCTGCAAGCCTCGATCCAAAAGGCAGAAGCGGCAAACCAAGCCAAATCCGAGTTTCTTGCGATGATGAGCCATGAAATCCGCACGCCGATGAACGGCGTAGTGGGAATGACAGATCTGCTACTCGCAACCCCGCTGAGTGAGAATCAAAAAGAATATTCAGAGACCATCAAATCAAGCGCGGACTCCCTCTTACACGTCATTAATGACATTCTCGATTTCTCTAAATACAACAATGGTGAGCTAGAACTCGAGAATAAGGACTTCTATCTCGATCAGGTTATTGAAGGCGTTACACAAATCGTTACGGTCAAAGCGCAGGAGAAAAAACTAGAGATCTTACAGGACCTTGCTTCCGAGGTTCCTGCTATTCTAAAGGGAGACGCCCTCCGACTGCGACAAATCCTCCTTAATCTGCTTGGCAATGCGATCAAGTTCACGAACGAAGGGGAGATCGTCTTGAAGATTAAAAAACTACAAGACCTCACCGATGCAAACAAACAACCCCAAGGCACAAAACTCCTCTTTCAAGTCTCTGACTCGGGGATCGGCATCAAAGAGGAACACAAGGAAATGCTCTTTGATAGCTTCTCTCAGGCAGACACCTCCACCACTCGTAAATTCGGTGGTACGGGGCTTGGCCTCGCAATTTGCAAGCATTTAGTCCACTGCATGGGCGGAGAGATTTGGGTGGAGAGCAACACCAACGGAGGAGCCACCTTCTCCTTTACTGCGGTTTTCGAACCAACAGATAAAATCGCCGAGTTAGAAACACGGGAAGACTTGATTACGGCAAACATTCAGACCCTGACGGGTAAAAGAGTCCTCGTCATTGATGATAACGCGACCAATCAGAAAATTCTCCAGCATCAAATCAAACTCTGGGGGATGGAGAGTGCTCATTTATCTGACCCCCTCATCTTAGATAGCTTTCTTGCGAAACAAAACGAACCATTCGATTTCGTTATCTGTGATTACCTGATGCCGGGGCGTGATGGCTTCGAGGTGGCAGAATTACTCAAAAAACACGATCTCACCCGAAATACTCCTATGATCATGCTGACCTCTGCGAATCCAGAATCTGTGCAACGGGCAGAGGGGCAATACGATAATCTCTTCGCTAAAACGATGAAGAAACCGTATAAGCAGAACCACCTCCTGGAGGCTCTCTTCCAGCTTGATCAGAGACAGCAGAATAAGCCCTACAAAGCGACTGGCATGGTCAGTGTAAAGACGAGTAAGCCGTCGCCCCTAAGCCAGCCAATCGCGCAGGACTACCCAATGAACATTCTCTTTGTGGATGACAATATCGTGAACCGAAAGCTCGGGCAGACCATACTTAAACGCTTAGGCTATGATGACACTGTGACTCTCGCAGAAAACGGACAGGAAGCTCTAGACCTTATTACCACTCAAGGTTTTGACCTAGTCCTTATGGATGTGGAAATGCCTGTTTTGGATGGTCTCTCCGCGGTGAAACAACTTCGCCAAATGGAGGGAGATCTTGCCAACACGAAAGTGGTAGCGGTCACCGCCGCCGCGATGGCAGGGGATAGGGAGCGCTGCCTAGATGCAGGTATGGATGACTACCTCTCCAAGCCCATTAAAGCTGAAGAGCTCGTGGCAACCTTAAAGAAATATGCGTCTCGTTAGAGCAAGCATGGAGATTCTGATGTGGATTTGACCTTGATTCCGTAGTTAGAAAACCGCAAAGGCGCGAAGACACTAAGTTTTATAAGGGATTATCCAAGCTTTTAGCTGAAATAGAATTTATCCACTAGTGTATTAGGATTTGTGAATTTTAAACTGCTTCGTGTTTTTCCGTCTTTGCGGTTCAAATTCTAATACGGACTCTAGGTTTAAGGATAAGTTGACAGGAGAGGGAGGAGTTTGCTTAATGCCTGCATGAGAACGATTGGCATCATTGCGGGAAATGGGATTTACCCTGAGACCTTTGCGCGAGCTGCGCGGATACAGCCAGAGGAGATTCGTTTGGTATGTTCTGCCTTTGATGGGGAAACGAAGCCTGAATTTGCAGAGGAAGTCGATGCGATCAAATGGCTTAAAGTAGGGCAGCTCGGGAAATTGATCGATTACTTTGTGAAGGAAGGCGTGAAAGAGGCTGTCATGGTGGGGCAAATCGCGCCCAAGAATCTCTACAATTTCCGCCCAGATTTGCGCACGATTGGGGTGCTCGCGCGGTTGAAAGAGCGTAATGCGGAATCCATGTTTGGTGCGATTGCGGATGAATTACAGAAGGATGGAATCACCTTGCTCTCCGCCGTCACTTTTTTGGAAAACGAACTCGCGCAGGAGGGTCATTTGTTCGGCCCTAAACCAAAAGATAAGATGCAGGAGGACGCGGAGTATGGCTTCAAGATCGCCAAGGAATCGTCCCGCTTAGATATCGGTCAGTCGGTGCTGGTTCGAGAAGGTACGGTCTTAGCGGTGGAGGCCTTTGAGGGGACAAACGAGTGCATTAAACGGGGAGGGGAGTTAGGAAGAGGAAAGAATGTAACGCTCGCGAAAGTGAGTAAGCCGAATCAGGACTTCCGCTTTGATGTTCCTGTGATTGGTCCCTTGACCTTGGAGACTTGTAAAGCGGCAGCTGTAAGTCAGATCGTAGTCGAGGCGGGCTGCACCCTAATTTTAGAAAAAAAGCGCGTAGCGGAGTTAGCGAAAAAGTATAAAATTACGATCTTAGCTCAAAGCACTTAAGATCCGTTAGATTGCCTCCTTTATTAGAGTAGGTTATCTTCTGGGGCCTGATCTCCTACCTCGCCTTTGCACTACACTCGTTCCACGAAATTTTGTGTGAAATACTGGCCAGTCTAGTGTGATGAAATAGGCGTATGTGCCATCTGGAAATTCTGGAGTGACGGTGAAGCGTCCATTGCATTCATCTAGGGTTCCGAGCCCTGCGACGTACTCAAAGTCCTCGTTAAAGGCTCCGTCATACGCTCCTCCCGGTCCTAAAGGAGCTGATGGTCGTGTTCCTTTCTTGAGACGATAGCTGGAGGTGTTTTCAATAATTTTCGAGCTCGCATCCTCGCCGTCAGCGTATCCATAAAGCCCGTAGATAGGAAAGCCGTCGAAAGCCCAGCCTATGATTGGCGAATGCTCTGTAGAGCTGAAATCCTGCATTAAGCCTGTAGGAACACCGTGATAATGATACTTGCCGCTGGGTTGGACATGAGCATGGTTTTGATCAACGCCTAAGTCGATCGCACCGCCAAGCGCATTGTAGTTCCATGAGGCATCGCCTTCTTTAGGGTACCAAAACTCTCCCGTTCCAGATTCGATCAATACGCCATTTACGAGCACCCCCACCGCTCCACGAGCATCGGCGGGTTTTTCATTAGTGACAGGATCCAACGGGAGCTCGACCTTGAAGTCTTGTTCGCTTGGGATATTGGGATTGCCACGGTTCGGGAAGGTTCCGATTTTATGTTCAGGCATTCCATTCGCCGTGATGACTCGTTTGTCACCTTCTATCGTGATTGAAACCGCATTTGGAGCAGGCGCGTTTTCCGTTGTAGGATAGTAGTTCAGTTCTTGAGCTTCGGTTGCGGTATGAATACGCTTTTTCCGGGGTTTTCCATCACGCAGATGAGGTTGGGCTAGTGCGGAAATGGAAAAGAAGGCGAAGAGGGCGAAAGGAAGTATTCTTTGGCAAGAGGAGATCATTAGTAAATTGAACTCACTTAGAGGAGAAAAGTTGCGGGACTAATTGCCGATCGAAAAGCGGGCACTGATTCCGTTGTCTCTCGGTCGGACGTCATTTTGCCCCTCCGGCAAGGTCACTTGGGAGTTAACCGTGATCACGTCAGTGTTGCTCGGGAGCGGCAGAGGAACCGTGAAATTATGGCTTTCACCAGCGGAGATGGAAGGGAGTGGGGTCGAGTATCGGTTACCCTCAATTTCAAAATCCAGGGTGGCACCAAAGAGATCTTCAGTGCCAGGATTACTCACGACGATCTGCATTTCTCCACTATTGGTCTGTGGGTCAGAGACGAATAAAGTCGAGGCGATCGCAGCGTCGTAACGACCAGATTGATCGTAGTTGAGAATGACATCGAGCTGTGGATATCCTAGGCCGAAAAGGGTGTCTTGCCCCGCTACACCGAGTTCATTGAGGTTATCTGCGATGAGTTCCCAAGCCTCTAGTGGATCGTTAATCTCAAGCTCAGACATCGTGGCGGCAATAACATTTCCCGCAATTTGAGCTGCAGGTGAGGTTCCACTACTGAGGGTGTATTCTTGATTTTCTCCTGCAGTGATTACCCCCACTCCAGGGGCAGTTAGAGTCAGTGTTTCACCTGTATTTGAAAAGCCAGGGTGATTCCTGTTGTAATCAATGGCGGCAATAGAAAGGGTTTCAGGATACGCTGCTGGGTAGTAGAGGGTGTCTTCACCTGAATTCCCTGCCGAAGCAATAATAAGAGCGCCGTTATCAGTAGCATAGGCGATAGCTCCATCAAGGAAGCTGTTGGTGGAGGTTGTGCCCATCGAGATTGGAATGAGCTGAGCTCCTTGATCAACGGCGAAGTAGATGGCTTCTGCTAAGGTGAAGAGGTCTGAACTACCAGTATCATCCGAAATCTGGATCGACATGAGATCCACTGCAGGCGCAATTGCGGGGATATTACCGTCAGCAGAACGCCAGAGGGACGCCATTGCGGTGCCATGACTATCTAGGTCAGGATGGTTCGGATCACCTGCCAGGGAGAAGGACTGCACGTCGTCACCAAAAGCAGGGTGAGGTAAGAGTCCAGTATCTAAAACTGCAACCGATACCCCTGCACCCCACTGGGAATTGTCTGAGGTGATGCCCATCCACTCCATCATGCGTCCGTTAAAGGGGACGACATTTGGATTAATACTACCGTTCTCGATAGGGGGAGGGGTTACGGGGAAATTGTAGAGGGTCGTCGCATCTGTAGGGAGGTGCTGAGCAAGGTCTTGATAACTAGAGAATCCAACGCGAAGTGTGTTGGAATACTTGCTTTGCCCTAGGATTTCTATGTTTGAACCGTTCAGTGAGGCGAGAAAGGCTTCCATGCTCTCGGCTGAGGAGAAGTTGACGATTCGCTCGTTTTCCAGCGCTCCTGCGGGAGTGTCTTGAGAGGGTGAAGACTTCGATTCTAGTTCGAAAAGGTGCGTTTCACTGTTATGTTGTGAGTTAGGAGCAGACTCCAATTTTGCGGAAAGATTCGAGCTCTCGGAGTTTACTGAGGTTTTTGTATACAAAACATAAGCGATCACGGCAAAAATCGCGGTTACTAAAATTAGTTTTGTAGGCATGATGTGTTGTGTATAGGAGCGATGAGTTCTTGAAGAAAAGTCTTTTTATTTATGAGCAATGTGCGTAACTCCGTCGCGATTACTGACGAAATGCGAGACTTGATAAAGGAGCCATTATGGAAAGAGGAGCATCTGGGAGCTGCAATCCCTGATGTGCGCCATGCGTGCTCCATGTGTCTTCCCACTTGGCAAACGGTCATTGATTATGAGGAAGGCCGAGATCGTGTGATGCGTTCTTTACAGGCAGGTTATCCTCGTTTTGTTTTCCACCCTGATGTCGCAGCATTGTTTGCAGAGGTACGTGAGGAATATGCGGCCTCTGATCAAGATGTGATGGTTTACCCAACTCGTGAAGCGGCGCAACGCGCGCAGCGTTATTTAGAGTTGAATGACACGAAAGCCATCGAAATTAAGAATTTCAAGAGTGTCTATGTCTTATTGTTTCATAAAGATAATTTCGAGCAGGCGAAGCTTTTTTGGCGTTACACGGGAGAAGGCGTAAGTAGTCGACTGGCTCAGCGAATCGTTGAAAACCAAGACGTTCCTGAGTTAGCAACGAATGCTAGGACTGAAATGGCTCGGTTTTTCAGGAGTGATGAACAGTATGTTCACTTGTGGCAAACGGGAATGTCGGCAATTTTTGCGGTGCACCGTTTCGTCTGTGCAGAACGCTCTGGACGGAAAACTCTCCAAGTTGAATTTCCTTATGTGGATTCTCTCCGCACGCAGCAGTCGTTTGGAGTGGGTGTTGTTTTTCTGGCGAACTGCCAAGGTGAAGATTTACGGATCGCCCTAGAGCGAATCCGCGAGCGCGAATTCGCTGCCGTTTTCGCAGAAGTGCCAGCCAATCCGATGCTGAAAACGCCTGCCATAATCGAGCTGTCAAAAGCCTGCCAAGCGAGTCAAACCTTGCTGGTCGTTGATGATACCGTGGCGAGTCACTATAACGTCGATGTGCTAAAGTATGCGGATGTTGTTACGACGAGTTGTACGAAGTGGATCTCAGGTAAAGGTGATGTGATGGCAGGATCAACACGAATTAATCCCGATTCACCATTTGCAAAACAGTTAAACATTTATTTTGACGATGAAAACCCAGCGGGCAGTACGCTCGCGGAGGAAGATGCACAGGTTTTGCTTGGGAATATTGTAGGCTTCGAGAAACGCATGCAAAAGGTAAACAAGGCCGGTGAAGCGGTAGCGGACTTCCTTAATAGTCACCCCGCTGTGGAGGACGTGTATTATCCTAAATATACAACTCCTGAGCTCTACGATAGTCTCAAAACAGAGAAGGGAGGATACGGTGGTTTGATCTCAATTGTCCTAAAAAACCAGAAGAAAACGCCTACTGTCTACGATGCTCTGGAGCTTACCAAAGGGCCGAGCCTAGGCACGGAGTTCACCCTCGTTAGCCCTTACACCATGCTTGCGCACTACGAGGAACTCGACTGGGCAGAGGCTCACGATGTCTCCCGAAACTTGATCCGCTTTTCCATCGGGACTGAGTCACCAGATTACTTGATTGATGTGATTGGAAATGCGTTGGATTTAGGTTAGGGTAATTGTATGTCCTTTAGTCTACGCACATTACCTCTAGTTCATGACTGGGTTCGCCAAGTGATTCAGCCTGGTGAAGTGGTTATTGATGCCACTGTGGGGAATGGTCATGACACCCTGTTTTTAGCGCAGTTAGTGGGGAGCACTGGGCGCGTGTATGGGTTTGATATTCAGGTAGAGGCGGTCGAAAGAACGCGTCTAGTCTTGGCCCAAGAAGGGTTAGCTTCTCGGGTTGATTTGCTCGCGCAATGTCACAGTGAGATCGAGACGCATGTCTCAGGGGAGATTGCAGCCGCAATGTTTAACTTAGGGTATTTACCGAATGGTAATAAGTTGATTATTACGCAGGAGAAGTCCACATTGGAGGCCTTACAGCAGTGCCTTGAACTCTTGCGCCCGCAGGGAATAATTACGATTATGTGCTATCCTGGTCATGAGGGAGGAGCCTCGGAAGCCTCAGCGGTGGAGGAGTGGGCTAGATCGCTGGAAGTACCCCAATTTTTGGTGATGCGGATGGCTCCCCACAACCCGCGAAATCCAGCGCCCTACCTTTTGGCGATTCAGCGAAATCTTTGATTGCAAGGAGCATGGCCCTGTTTCTTAGGGGCAGTCTATTTGGCTTATCGCGAAAGAATTCTAGTTTAAAAGGAGGACTAGACATTCATTTTCTTTTTCGTTAAACTAATCTCATGAAAATATCATTTACTCATTGGGTAGAAAGCGATGGTTCGCATCTAGGGTATTTAAACGACTATCCAGAGCATTGGACACAAGGTGAAACATTAGATGATCTTAAGGCACATCTTCTGGATTTAATCGAACTTTTTGCAAGTGATAGCATCCCTGGAATACGCCATGTTTCAGAGTTGGAAGTTCCAGTGGCATGAAGAGACGAGACTTAATCAAGAAGATCGAGAGTGCAGGATGTAAATTGCTCAGACACGGAGGGAAACACGATATTTACAATAATCCAATCACAGGTAGATCAGAACCAATTCCTAGGCTTAGAGAAATTAACGAGATTTTAGCGAAGAAAATACTGAAGAACCTTACTGGCACTTAAGCTGGTGAAATATATCATTCTTAATTTTCTCGAGTAACAAGTGTCTGAAATTCAGATGATATTTGAAGAGCTTTATCGCCCGATAAGAGAGATCAAAATCTTCCGTAATTTTTTCTGTTAAAACCCGAAACTCTGCTACAGTAACAGGTAAATGAGCACAGCTACGCTTCCAGATAAGACAGGTCACTACGGGAAATTCGGAGGGATGTTTGTTCCTGAAACCTTGATGACTCCACTCCTAGACCTTGAACAGGCTTATATAGAGGCTAAGGCGGATCCTGCTTTTCAAGAGGAATTGGATGATCTGTTGATGAACTTTTGTGGGCGCCCGACGCCGCTCTATTACGCGCAGAGGCTTACGGAGAAGCTCGGAGGGGCTAAGATTTACTTTAAGCGAGAGGATTTACTCCACACGGGAGCGCATAAGATTAATAACGCGATCGGCCAAATCCTGCTCGCGAAACGTCTCGGGAAAACCCGCATTATCGCAGAAACAGGTGCGGGACAGCATGGTGTGGCGACCGCTACGGTTTGTGCCCGCTTTGGGATGAAGTGCCGCGTTTACATGGGTTCAGTAGATATGGAGCGTCAGGCTCTAAATGTTGCTCGGATGCGCTTAATGGGCGCGGAAGTGGTCGGTGTTACCGCTGGTCAGGCGACGCTTAAGGAGGCTGTTAACGAGGCCATGCGTGACTGGGTTGCTAGTGTTGAAGATACCCATTATATTCTTGGTTCAGCTCTTGGGGCCCATCCATTTCCGATGATGGTGCGTGACTTTCACCGAGTGATCGGGCTAGAAGCAAGGGAGCAAGTGTTAGCGAAAGAAGGACGCTTGCCTGACTTATTGGTTGCCTGTGTCGGTGGTGGTTCAAACGCGATTGGTCTTTTTCATCCATTCTTAGAGGATAAGGATGTGAAAATGGTAGGGGTGGAAGCTGGCGGAGATGGAATCATTCCTGAGCGTCATGCGGCTCGCTTTCAGGGTGGAAAGCTAGGAGTCTTACAAGGCACCAAGACATGGTTACTCGCGAATGATGATGGTCAGATAGAGCTGACACACTCGGTAAGTGCGGGGTTAGACTACGCGGCCGTTGGTCCTGAGCATGCGTATTTGCAAGATATTGGGCGCACGGAGTATGTTTATGCAACCGATGATGAAGCCTTACATGCCTTTAAGGAAATCTCCAGTATTGAAGGAATTTTACCCGCGCTCGAGACCTCTCACGGATTGGCGTATGTGCTGAAAGTGGCTGGCTCCATGAGCAAGGACGAAATCCTGATCTGTAACATGTCAGGACGTGGTGATAAAGACGTAGAGCAAGCTGCGAAATATTTATTGTAAGGAGAAGAATCTCGTTAAAAAATTCGCCCTACCCTAGCTCGTTTTTTGGGCTGGAACCAGAGACTGCTTGAGTTGATGGAGGAAGTTAGTCTCTTGAGTGAGTCCATCTTTAGAATAAGAGGATTCGAGGTTGTTCAAGACTCTTTGGATGATGGTCGCAAATGCGCACGGTGCCTGCAGTGAAACGAGCGCATTCTGGGATATATTTGGGTTTTTACTGATGATTTCGTCAGGATGGAGGATGCGAGCGCGGTTATAGGTGTCGATCAAGTAGCTCTTGGGGCTTGAATTCACCCACGCGAGAAAGTGTCCAGGATAATTGCATCCATAGATATCAAGCCCGAAGCGGTTGCCTAGGAGCATATACAGAATACAGAGGGAAATGGGGTTCCCGATGGAGCTCTCAATAACCCATGCAAGATCGGAATTTTGTTGGGCAAAGTAGTGAGTTTTGTTCCCAGTGAAGCGCGAGGTTTTAAAAAGAAAGTTCGCGAGCGTATCTGGAGTGGCGCCCGCATTTGCGACCGTGATTTCATCCGCTAAGGCGTCAATAGAATCGATCATTCGTAAGCGCGGAGTGATCCCGTCATGAAGTAAGTCTGAAATGAGCGAGAGCAGATATTCAAAGGTCTCCCAATCATTACTGTAAGGATCTTGGAAGCGTGTGGGGACTTGCCAGTTCTGGAGAATCTGGTCTCGTCGTCCGGCGTAGGTGTATTGTGTCAGGGTGTTCTTTTCAGAGGTGGTGAGCGTCACCTGCTCTTCTGCAAGAGCTTGACTCATGTCTCCTTGGTATTGCTGTACGAAACCTTCGACCGCCTTTTGGACAGTCGGATTGGGGTCATCGAGGAGCTTTAATACATGGGAGAGTTCAGATGCCATTATGACTGGTTTGTTAGCAATGATCTTCACAATTTGCACGTCGAAAATATAACTTTCTAGGATTACTTTTGTTATCAATCACAGAAAATCCCTCAGCGGCTAGCACTGAGGGATTTGGTATAAAACGTTTTTTTGAGAAATTAGAAGTGGATCGCATGGCCATCCGCATCCAACGTAGCCTCGTGAATCGCTTCTGCGAGGGTTGGGTGTGCGTGGATGGTGCTATGGAGGTCTTCTGCACAAAGCTCTGCCTCTAGCGCTACTCCCATTTCAGCAATTAGCTCTGTAGCGTTATCACCAATGATGTGAGCTCCAAGTAGTTCACCGTGCTCTTTTCCGTAAATGAGTTTTACGAAGCCTTCAGTTTCTGCCGCGGCTTGCGCTTTTCCAATTGCTTGGAAGGGGAATTTTCCGATCTTATATTCGATGCCTTCTTCTTTCAAAGCACGCTCTGTCTTACCAACAGAAGCAACCTGAGGGTGACAGTATGTGCAACCAGGGAAGTTACCAACCTGTCGAGGCTGGTAGCCATCGATGAACATGCCTTCTACACACTGTGTTCCCTCGAAAGAACCAGTATGTGCGAGCCATGGAGGTCCTGAGATATCTCCAATCGCATAAACTCCAGGAATACTCGTTTCATATCGGTCATCAGTCTTAATAAAACCGCGGTCATCTAGGTCAGGTTGCTTGCCTCCAGGGAGGACAGGCGCAACCCCAATAGCAACAAGACAAACATCTGCTTTCAGAACAGAGGATTTCCCTTTGGCATCTTCAACTGTAATTTCGACTCCTTTTGCGGTAGTTTTGAAATCTGTTGATTTTGTCTTCACTAGGCAGTTAACACCTTGTTTTTTGAAAGATTTAGTAAGCTCCTTACCGACTTCGTCATCCTCTACAGGCAGAAGTTGATCCATCATCTCAATGATAGTGACCTTAGTGCCGAATGCGTTGTAGATGTAGGCAAACTCAACCCCGATAGCACCTGCACCGATGATGATCATTTCCTTAGGTTGCTTCTCAAGAATCATCGCTTCCTTAGATGAGATGACGGTTTTTCCATTGAAAGGCAGGGGAGGTAAGGCACGTGATTTACAACCTGTTGCAATAATAACCTTAGAAGTCTCTAGGATTTCTTTTTTTCCATTGTTTTCGACTTCTACTTTTGTTCCATCGATCACGGAACCTAGGCCTTTGATGAAATCGACTTTGTTTTTCTTGAGAAGGAATTCGATCCCTTTCGCTAGATTGCCAGAAACGTCACGGGAGCGCTTGATCGTCTTTCCCCAGTCATAGCTTAAGTTATCAAAGCTCAGTCCGAAGAGCTCGGCCTTCTTAGTAAGTGTTTGATAAAGTTCAGCGTTTTTCAGAAGAGCCTTCGTAGGAATACATCCCCAGTTCAGGCAGGTGCCGCCCGCTGCTTCTTTTTCCACTACAGCGACTTTTTTTCCAAGCTGTCCTGCACGAATTGCCGCTACATATCCTGCAGGGCCTCCTCCAATTACTACTAAATCGTATGCCATACTATTGTTAAGTTTGGCAGAATCTGCGCTTGCGTAATAAAAAAGTCAATCGAAGAGCATATTTAATTTTGACGTAAATTCATCCGTTTCGCTCCATTTGCTTGATGTAGTTATCTTGAGCCTCTTTTTGTAATTTCCTTCGTGCCTTATTTTGTTCTTCAATAGAGTCTAATTTGGCTTCCCATTTTGCTGTATTGATAATCTCGATCCATCTAATCAACTGGAAGGCACTCAACAAAAGAATAGCGAGTAGAAGCCAAGCACTGGGGCTTAATTCAAATCCCAAAAAATCAAGAATAAGAGCCATGAGTAGCGCTCCTGATGTCATCAGAGATAAGCGTGTTGAACTATTAGCCATCTCTCTGAACGCCGTTATTACACCAAAAATCAACAACACAACAGCGAATACGAGAATGACAATATAGAAGCCTTGGAGGGAAAAATCTTGTAGTTCTGACATCGACCCCGTGCCAGGTCTGTTACTATTTTCAAATAGATACGCTTCCTTGAATATTACAATATATAAGGCCCTTGTCGCCAAGGTGATTAAGATGCCCAAAAGGAAGTAAAGAAGGATTCTGAGAACTCTTTTAAAGGTCTCGGTAAACGCTCCGAAAATGACATCGACTAACTCAAAAGACTGCATCTAAGTATACTGATATGGCTTTTCAGATCTATTTTTCAAGTGAATTGTCTGTTTTTTGAAGAGAGGATGGGGTGTTTTCTTCACGCTTGCGCATGTTTTCCTCCCGGATTGCAGCTAGATTAGCTTCCCATTTTTGGTGTTCTCTTTTTCTCCAAATACCAAGAGCGATTACATCAAGAACTAAAAATATCCCAAGGACTATCCATAAGGTTATCCCTATGTGCCAACCTAGTCGCTGAGACATCAAGATTGAGAGGAAGCTGCTTCCTAAAATAGTCATGAGACGGTCGCTTAATTTGGTAGATCCCTGAATAATACGAACCATTCCCAGGCATGTCCCTGCGCATCCGATAATCCCTAATGCAATTAAGGAGAATTGAGGGAAGTCTAAAAAGCGTTTAGGCGTTTCCTCATACCACTCTAAATTCTGAACCGGAGGAGAAGAGGTGGAGATTTTCACTCTCGAAAAGAGATTGTTCACCAGAAAAGCAATGAGACCTTGTGATATGCCAATAAAAAAGCAAATGATGAACATGGTTACTCGCCTGCCTAGGTCTGTAAACGCTTCGGCTACACTTTCCACAGGTTCATAACTTTTCATGAGTTGAAACCGTATCCTTTTTGCGGTAGTGTGAAAAGGTAAAATTTGTTTCAGAAAGTGCTTGTCATGACATAAAACCTTCGTTAACTATTTCCTCCCCTTTGATTAATGGAAGATTAGCTCAGTTGGT
>CALKLP010000274.1 GCA_937991965.1 uncultured Verrucomicrobiales bacterium | reverse complement strand
AATCAGGTGAAATCGTAAAGAGCAGTTCTATCCATCGCGTGCGCGGCCACGGATGTATGATGACCAATTCCCTACCCTAAAGACCGGGCGGGAAATACCTCCGTCGGAGCCTGCCCAATTTCCAGTCCATGCCGTTGTGCCATGAATGCTCACAATGGAGAATTCTTCACTAGTTGCACCTTGTGAGGATTAGGTGGTCAACAACCGATACGTCGCGACAGTGAAAAAACGGCGGTTTGGGCACAAAATGAAACGGTGCGAGTGTCAGTATCTGCAAGTTCCGTGACAAATAGGGATCGTAGCCCACGTTCGGTTTGCTCGATTTCCATGAAATGGATATTGTGCATACGTTCAGTCATGGTTGAGCATGGCACTTCGACATCATTTTATTCAAGTTCGCATATTTATCATCCAGTGAGTGAAATGCAAGACAGAACACGTATTGAATACAAGCGGGTGATGACTTTGTCCGAAAGCGGCATTGGCAACACTCGAGCACTGCTACGGTAGTTCCTTAACAATCCGCTCAACCGGGGAGCGAATCTGGTTGGCGTAGGAAACAATTCATCTACATACGTACATACATGGCATGAAGCAATCGATACACAATGGGAAATGCACAACGAGATGGTGCCAATACCTCATAAGAGTTCACCAGAAGGCAACGCTACACTTGGACCGACGTCTTCAACGTACAAGGAGACACCATAGGACCAAATGGTTCATCCTATGCTCCGATGGCTGGTTACCTACAGCAACACTATGCTCGGCTGAATGATCCAGCACCAATCTGCTGTTCCAATGCGCTGGTTATCGTCCAGTGGTCGCTCGACAGCACAGCATGCAGAGAACATTGCCCTTGTTCCCACTCGAGAACCGGGGTGCTCATCGAAAGAGTATGCGTATGTTTCGGAGGCTTGCTCCAATGGCTCTAGATATTATTTCGGCGACTTCTTCCGTGGCATCCTCTGGTCGCTCATGAAAGGTACCTGGGCTTCCTCCGGACTTTCGCGTCGGGACGAAATGTGGTGCGTGTATCGGTTTGTGTGCCTGAACTACTGATACAGCGAATGTTTCAGTAGTCCTTCGAGGCCCCCCGCCCGGTGTTTTCCTGGTTCTGGGGTGTGCGACGCAGCGATAGAGTTGTGTGTGTAAAGCTTTTCTCTCTCTATGCTAAATTTTAAGGGGTCTTACCAGAAAAATGACAGTAAATACTCATACAGTAATGTGATGTCAGGTACGTTGTTTTGAGCGGTTTCGAAGTACAAAGCCGTACCGATTTCAGGAGAGTATGTTGAAAATACGGTGTAACCAGGTTTTGTGTTCAACACAAGTTGAAGTAGCAAGTTCAACTTGAGGAATTTTCTTAGGACTGATAATCTAGAACAACCCAAACCGTCTCCGTAACGACGTAAGAGTTCATAGGATGATTTCTAGAGAGATTCTGATTTTCCTGGATCGGTTCCCCGGAACGCTCCCAGGAAAGGTTCTTGAAGAATGATGGATTCTTGGAAGGTTCAGCAGAACAGTGCATTAGTTCCAAGAACGGTATTTGGGTTCCGTAGAACGGTACTTTAGGCGCCGGAAAAATTCCGGACCAGTGCTTGAGTTCAGTACTTGAGTTCTTTAGAGATGTTCGTCGGTAGTGCCGACGAAATCAGCAAGGAGAAGAATAGAGCAAGCACCCGCCTACCGGGCTCACTCTGTTTCCTGGCCTCAAAACAAAAAAAAATACCAAGGAATATACAACATCTGTCTCTCAGCTCGCTCTATACAACCAAATAACATATTTGGTTAGCAGACTAAAACATCTGCAGTGCAACCTCTGCATAGTTACACTTCGCTGTAACTAGCTTGGTTAATTCTCTGCTTGCTGTTGTCCTTTATTAGTCTATTCTAACTTGATTGTTGTGTCAGGAGAATTTCAAAGTTAGGGGAAACCACGCGGGACCTGCCCTTGACTGTTCGTCAAGACAGACCCCGAGCCATCGATACACAAATCAGATTCCAACACCCTATGTGTGGGCTCGCAAGTCGTGGTACCGCGATATGTAGAGAATACACCGGAAATTGCGTTTCACTCACCAAACGAGTCATCAGATAAGCCCCAGAAAGAATCATCATCGTAGGGAGAAGAAGAGTAATCATCGGAGTAGCCCCAGGAAGAATCATCACCGAAGGGAGAAGAAGAGTAATCACCGGAGTAGCTCCAAGAAGAATCATAATCGAAATCGTTATCGAAAATAAAATCATCTGAGAAACTAGAATTCTCGTCGGCGTCGAAGATAGTATCATCGTTGGTGGAAGAATCAAAACCACCAAGGATTGAAACCGAATAAACCGCGAGAGCACCTGCGCACACGTCGTACGGGAATAACACGGTTCGGTTGTCACCTGTTGGGTGTGGCGTTGTCCATTCACAATTATTTCCAAACGTACCAAACCCTGAGCGGAAACATAGTATCGTTTTATCGACGATTAGTACCTAGTATGGTTTTGGCCTGGAATACTTTGAGGCAGTTTTCCGCAACCTTCTTCTCGATAAAAGTATGTGAAACTCAATCCGACCAGCGGGGATGGTTCGATATCATCCCCCCCGGGCATGATCGGGTTTTCCCGACTTTGTCTCAGTATGGAAGTTTTCCTTTTTTATAAACAGTAATGCGTGGTTAAGTCTTAGTTTTTCGGCTATGTTTGTTTGGTTTTGACTCCTGAGCCTCCGGCCTCCTTCCCACAACCCAAAATCGTTTTATTGGATTCGTGTTCGAGGAAAAGCGAGCGAAAATTCGAAATTCAAACTACGTCCCAACTTCGGCGGGGGATGGGCTCTCAAACAAAAAATACACGATAAGTTCCAGCGCACGAACTTGTTCCGTTGTGAATTCTGAAACGACACTATATTTCCGCTCAGAGTGGTATATGGTACAAGGTTCCCCTTCGGGAGGTTGGTGCAGGCCCCCCGGGGGTGACGCAAGAGAGAAAACCTATGGGTATGACATAAGTTGAGCGAAGCTATGTCTTTCATCATACCCATAGGAGAAAACAATACCACACGATAAAAGTTCCTGAAGATTTTGTTGACGAAGACGTGGTGTAGCGAAGCGTGGCAAACAAAGTGGAAAGGACTCCTTTCCTCCGGCAATTAATAATGTAAGACATCACATATTATTATTATGTGTTGTGCGTTGGGTGGGTGGCGGTGTGTGACGCGGGCGGCGTAGTAGGCTAAAACCCACACCAACCTATCTATGTAGTACGCCTTAGTCGGGAATGCAAGTAGCCCACGCCAACATAAAAACGCTTGCTCCAGTGTATGTACGTGTTCGTCTTCAACTTTCCGTCGGATGTCTGTTGGCGTTCTTTGCTGAATGAAGAAGAAACGATAGCAAAAAGGCCCCAAGAAGGCATGTGAAAAAAAAGTAACGCGAAAGGTACATATTAATGGCAAAATGGAGGAACTGGGCAAAAAAAAAGCTAAAAACACAGGAGAGCATGGCGCCAAGAGAGCAATGGTGGAATAGCAGTACGGAGGATTCAGGGTTGTCAGCAACTAGTCAGTGGTATGGTGGGGGCGCGTTTCGAGGTTTGCAATCAATCCAGGGTTTATCGGGCGGGGGCACGAAAAAATGAGAGAAAAAAAATTACTTACGCCGACATTCGAACCCAGGTTACGACGTCGTCACGTGGGATGCAGGTGAGTTGATATCTTAAATTAACCACCAGTCTGCCGACAATTTTTAGCATATAAATCAAGCAACGCCCGAGAGTAGTAGGCAGCCGACGAGAGACGACTATTTCTGCTGCTGCTGCTGCTGTACAGCAGTACGCGC
>CALKLP010000273.1 GCA_937991965.1 uncultured Verrucomicrobiales bacterium | reverse complement strand
TCGGTGAAGGTTTCGCTCTAGAAAGCGTACACATTTATCATCCACGGAATGTTTCCAGAACAAATTGTTTGTTGATATCTAGAATCTTTTTGTGGTGTGGAAAAAGATGCACCAAAATTTATCATCAACAACAGTCCTAATATGTAAAAGCTTTGAAGCTCACAACAACAGCTGCCCAAGACGCTTCTTCATCATGGAAGACGATGTTAACCTGAGGAATCCGGGCATACTTGAAGACAAGAAGCCGCTTCGTTGTCACAAGGAAACGAAGCTTCATTGAAGAATTTCTGCTTAAGTAGCCGGCATAGGAGAGATGCTTGGACTTAGAAATATTGGTCCCCAAGAGCGCTTGATCTCCACAGTCAATTAAAGTCTACAAGGAAATTTGCTTTGGAGTCTTGAAAAATTAGACTGTCACGGTCTGTTTTTCTCGGAATTTCTTTGAACTCCGATAGCTATCGAGGCTTTTTTAAGGGCAACCTAATTGTCCTTGGCGATATGGGTCGCGAAGATATGTGGTTCTTTGGTAGGGTTTTGTAGTGTTTACCGTAGTTTACCACATTGAACGTAGGAGTTTGAATAACGTTCAAAAACGAGCCACAGTGATCCAAGCCTGAGAGGTTGTGACATCCCCCGTCTTCGCAGAACGCCCGTACTTCTTGATGAAGTCGAAGAGAAGTTCGCACGCGAACCAACGCCCGTCTTTGGGCACGTCGACGACGAATTCTTCGTCGGATTCCGTCACTTCCACCCCGTTGGAGGTCGTGAAGCGCTTGAAAAAGTCTCCGCCATCAGGCTCTTTCCTGTACCTGTAGTGCCTTTTATCCCCCGTCTTGTCGTACGAAGTCAAGGCTCCAGCTGGGACAGCCGCCTCGAGCTGCCTCACCTTGCCGGTAGTCAGGAACTTTGCCAGAGGCCTCTGCCTCCCCTTGTACTCGTGGAGAAGAGAGTGATCACAATAGAATTCTTTCACTGTGCCATACTTGTCTTTGACAAACACCAACATCGCTCCGCCCTCCTCTTCCTCCTGACCCTCCTGGCCCTCCTGGTCCATTTGGTCCACCTGGTCCACCTGGTCCTCCTTCCTGCCGGGATTCCTCGGTGACCTCCGAAGCGTTGCATGTTTACCTTTCGGAGTACCTTTCGGAGTTGTTGAGTGACGGGAGGACATGGTGGAGCAGTGGAGAGTGGTTAAAGAGGGGAGGGGCGGGACCAAAAAAAAACTGTTCCTAATTTTGTTCCATATTTTTGTTCACGTTTGTCAGAAGAGAAATATATTGTATGTGTGACTTTAAACATCGTACTTACAAACATACAATATGGCGAAAGGAAAATCCCCTGTTGACGACATGAGTGACACTGACAGCATTCGCACGGAAGACATCGAAAGCGTTAGCGAAAACAGCGACGGGGAGTTGACAGCACGTCTTGTCGATAAAGAAGATGTCGCTCTTAGGAACTCCGAAATGAAAGGAGCTGGAAAGGGGCTATTTTGCAAGAGAGATATCGAGGCTGGGACCATCTTGCCGTACTACGCGATCGTGAAGAAATTATCAGAAGTTGACGAGGATAGCGACGATACCTTTTTCATGTCTGTGACTTACGTCAACAGTGAAAAAAAGACGAGGAACATCCAGTCCATGGTTGCCGACGGAACCCCTACAATGTCGTCCTTGAAGAAGCTTCCGAGACAACTAAGAGCAGCATGCTACGTAAACGAGGCTTCCACATCACCCCCTAATTGCGTTTTCGTCAACAACGTCTGTCTGTCGAAAGAAGAAATAATTAAGGCATACCGAGAAAAGAAGCCTATTCCGATCACTCTCCTCGTCGTCCCACATGACCTTGACAAGGGAGACGAGCTTGTCACGATGTATGGGTCCGACTACGAGAGAGAGTACAAAGTCTGGCGTGACCGAAAGGGGTACAGAGACGCCATTGTCGACTTAGCGCACGAGATCGTTGAAGAGTGTAGAGACGAAATCGCCGAGATCTTGAAGGCGGTGGATGTGTAAGGTAGTGAAGCTTGTAGCTTCCCAACATGTTTCTTTTTCCAAACATCTTCTTGATTTATTTATGTGCACTTCTTAAACATAGAATGAAGAAGTGTAAGCGACCTCAGCGCCGGAACCCCAATACTAACAGGTGCAAAAAGCCGTGTAGAAGAGATCAAGACACAAATCCCGCGACGAACAGGTGTGTGTCCAAAAAGTATCTTGCCAAGAAGCGTGCCAACAAGACTTCATCAAGAAAGTCGGCTCAGTATACGCAAGACTTCTTTTCTGATCCCAACAATCTATACGATCTAACCGATGATTCAGATGATTCAGATAGTTCAGATATTAACTCATTGAACTCATTGAACTCCTTTCTCAACGTGTTTGGCTCGGATGACGACGACTTCTTTTCAGGTAATCAAAACGACCAAAACAACCTGAACTCCGATGATGACGACAACGACTTCTTCTATGACGACCAAAACGAATATATTCCACCAGTCGAACCACAAATTCCAGTCCAACCACAAGTTCATACTCAGACGGGGAATACTCAGACTGCTGGTAGCCAGACAGACTTTGAACCCCCAGTCATGTACAATAGGCGTACTCAGACGGGGAATACAGCTTCTGCTGGTAACCAGACAGACTTTGAACCTCGTGCTCAGACGGGGAATACAACTTCTGCCGGTAGCCAGACAGACTTTGAACCCAGGTATGCTCAGACAGTAAGACGTCCAGTTCTACTCGGTCCGCGGTCCTCCGATTCGGACATGATCGAGGCCTATGGCAACATGTTAGGTTCTACGACGGAACCCACAGTAAGACGTCCAGTTGTACTCGGTCCGCGGTCCTCTGACTCGGACATGATCGAGGCCTATAACAACATGGTAGGAGTAGAACCTACAAGTCCTCCACTTGACCCAGACTCACCCTTCCATCCAGGTGTTTCACCGATTCCAAGACAAGGAGGAGATTTCGGAGATATCGAAGATTCACCTAGTTCACCTCTTGAAAGTTCGCCTCTGGAAAGTTCGCTGACAGACACTGTAAGCCTCCGTAAATTGAGAAATTTGCTAGGGGACTTGGAAGGAGAACAAAAACAAGACGATCGGACGGCTGACATTGAAAAATTCAAGAACCTCAGGTTTCAATTGGACAATAAATCCATTCTCGACAATAAATCCTATGTTTCCCCCCATTATTTCGACACCGAGAATCTGAGAAACAAAGCACCCGATACTTTTGAAGACGACAAACCCTTTATGAGAAGGATAACTTTCCCTCGGTTTGGCGCACAAGCCACCAGTATCTTGAAGGGGATAATGAATGCTCTGCACGACAAGGAAGATGAAGTACGTGGAACGCTGACGTTGGAAGAAGAATACCCAGGATGTGACATAGAGAGTAGAAGGGCGAAAAAGCAGATTCGTGACGCTGACACCATAATCGACTGCGGGTTGCTGGCGATTGAAAAGGCAAAGGCACATGCGTTCAATACCGCATATTCGCAAATACTCAATACTGCCGGGAACATGATAACGTGGAATGCCCTCTGTGTACAATCGTTCCAGTGGTGGCATGTTTCCGCGGTCCTACACGAAGTGGTACGGTACAACGTCGACACGGTGTTCCTGTTTAAAGACGTCTACTGGAGAGTATCGGCACAACGGGCCTACCCGGAATTTAGTGTGGAACGGATCATTTCTAACGTGGCGCTTAACATGGATCGGATATACCGCGAGGAAGAGAGAGCACCGAATGAACCCTTGCTGGCGTGGCTGAACGAGTTCTTTGAAGGATGGGTACACTTTCAATACCACGACTACGAAACGTCCGCAAGTTCAGTGCAACTCCAAAAACTCGAACTTCCGTGGTTTGAAAACCTTGCCTCTAGGATTGCCCTCCAATCCATGACATCGGCCCTCGAAACAACGTACAACCTTGTCGATAAGTTTAGAAACGTTCAGAATCCTCTCAGCATTGTAACCCATTTGTTGACTGGTGGGGCCATTAAACTAGCGAAGCTGTCTGCACAAGCCTTCCACGTTCAGAAGGAAACGATTCAAGAAATGAGCAACGAAATCGCTGATATGTGCGACAACCTGATGATTGTCTTGCACAGGGTTGATGACAGGTCGTTGTCACAGCTCCTGTACCTGGCATCTTCGCCTTCCGATCTTGGCCAATCCGCTGCAGCGAAGGTGTACAGGGAAAAGGTATACAGGGACAAGTCCAGAGAAACGGTGTCTGTAAGTGATCTACTGACCCATCTCACTCAACTTGACGATCAAGACAAAGAACAGCAGCTCGTCGACGACGTTGTGGAAGGCATCGAGGAAAAACTACTAGGCACGGGCAGCCACGTGGGGAAAAACCCAGATAAAGTCAGGGACGCCGTTACGTTCGCGTTTATGGCCAAGATCAAGCCTCTGGTGGAATCTATCTGGCAGAGAGATATGGACTGGGTGAATGACTCGAAATTGGAGGCACAGCTCATTATGATCTTTAGGATATCCGCGTTTGCCGCCTTCAACTGTGCCGCCAAGGCTATCGGGCCGAACAAGAGGAGTAAAGGCGTTGTTTGGTCAAGAAACAATTCCAGGTGTGATGGCATAGACCACCCGGTTATGCTCCACCCAACTCCAATACAGGCGTTTTTTGAGACATTCCAAGGTTCATACCTAGACGACATCACCATTGCGTTGAGTCATCAAGTAAGCAACTTGAAATTCCACACACACGGTGACACAGAACTCCGTAAAATGGTGGGAGAAGGACCGTTCGTGCATGCCGACGACCACTTACTATCGTTGGCTAGTGCCGAAGATTTCGGAAGTTTTGGAACCACACCCCGACGACAACCTACATCGACGGAACCCCCACAAAACGTTCGAGAAGTTGAACAAGTTCAAGACGTTCAAGACGTTCAAGACGTTCAAGACGTTCAAGACGTTCAAGACGTTCAAAACGTTCAAAACGTTCAAAACGTAAGCAGCACAACATCAGGAAACCCAGAAACCCCGGGGACAGGTACGAGCAACGTAAATCCTCGTAGACGCTACATTTCTCCTGGTTCTCCTGGTTCTCCTGGTTCTCCTGGTCCCCCTGATTCAGGACTTGCTTATTCAGGACGTAACCGAGTAGTAAACTCAATCGTTAGATCAGGTAGGATGCTACGGAGTGAAAGAACGTTGAGGAGTGATATCTCGCGCTTGAGGAGTGGAACACCCATTAGGCAAGAGCTGTTTCCTGCGATTTAAGATAATCTAAAATAATCTAAAGTAATCAAAAATTTGCACATTTTTAAACAACAGAACATGACCTGCAAGTTTCCCATCACCAAGTACGAAGGAGATTACAACCCTCATTGGACTCGGGAGTGGACGAACATCGATGGTGATGCCGTGTACTTCACTTCTCCTCGCGACATCATCGTCGAAGAAGACTTTCCATGGGATGGACGATTCGGTATTAGGTCAAACTTCCCACCACTCGCGGTGCCGACGGACGACTGGGGGGCGTTCTCTCTCGTTGGATTCTTGCAAATCGGCGTAATTGGAAATCCCGAAGTTCACAAGATTTGTGGAGAAGTATCGTACCAACGAAACGACATCACGTCGTTCGTTGAAGCCGGGGAAAAGATCAATCGGTACCGACAGTCTTTAGAGACGGATTTGAACGGCTATGTGTACTGCATTCCCGGGACGGGAAAGGGTGACGTCGTTAAGACCATCAGTCTGACCCTGGTGGTCACAAACTGGAACCGCGTCGAGGTCTACTTCCTGAGGGGGGTTAGAGGGGGGGTTAAGAGCCGACTGCCCGGAATGAGGACGTTTTACGGGAAGCAAAAAATAAGCAAGTTCTTCTCGGACTTGGCTACTCTCTGGAACAAAAGTAAAAGTTGTTGTATGTAAGTATGTAAGTAATGATACATACCAATAACCATAAAAATTATGTCGGACTTGTTTATTTTGAAGACGTTACTATGTCGTACGACAATATCTTGAAGACGTTGCTCTCCAGACCCGTCAACGGGCCACACCTCGCATTGGGTCTCAGAAGACCGGGGGAGAAAACCGGAGTCTGGTTGTTTGGCGAAGCACACGATGAATATATAAATACGGATGGAGGGGTTGATTTGGACGTCTTGCTGGTCCAAAACCTGGTGCAAAACAATAACGACATGGTACTGTTCATCGAGAGTGGTAGTCCCCCAGGAAAAGCGATTTTCAAGGACGCTCCGGTCGATGTTATGAGATTGCATAAAGTATTGTTCCCCGTTGACGATGATGACGATGATGACGATGATTACAGTGTTGACAGTGTTGACGATTTTGATGAAGACGGGAATAGGAATCTAAAAGAGAGAGACGCAGAAGCGTATTTAGATCCCGAGTTTTGGGCAAGTTTAAAGGAAAATTACTCGACCTACGTGGGGGAAAAGTTGGTGTCAGCCGGAGGGAAAGTAATCAACATCGATAACAAGATTAGACACATGTTTAATACACTTGTCTACGATATCCCTAATAACGGTACAAGGATGAAGAAAATATCTGAAGTATTAAAGATTTTGTCATGGGCTCTAGCAGAGAGCGTCGAGAGCACGACACAACCCAAAGGCGGACCGGTCGATCGTCGAGATTTCACCACGCCAGGAGCCCACGAATTTTACGAAAATTTGTTACGCAGCGTGAACGAGCGATTCCATGGCTTCTACAGCGACGGCTTCCTCCTCAAGATTCTTCCACACGTGAAGGCCTTCCTGAACGATGACCCAAAGACAAAACTCCCCTACATGGCTGACGGCTCCAACCTGTACCTCAACCATTCGTACGTTATTCAGTTCTCCTCGTTGTTGTCGTTATTGATGATGGATATGAACCTCCCTATAAGGATGAAAAATTACCCGGGTATGAACTTTGTTTTTTACGGAGGAGCTGCTCATTGTATTAACCAATACATTGCCCTGGTCCAGAAAGGGTACGTTTTAGAGCACACTTTTAACAACCCGGATTATGGTTACGTCATGCCCACGCATTACAAGCCTAAAGGGTGGTTGTCGTACGACCCGAATGAACTCGTGCTGAAAGAATATACAAGGATGGACATGGTCTTGAAGGAATTGGAAGATAAGTACAAGAACTTTTGTACGTGGAAATAGTAAATAAAATAGCTCATGTTGAGACATTATTTTGTTTGTTGCGTTTATGTTAAAGTATGACTAACCCTAACCCTAACTTGTTTCCTACATTAGGCGACGTCCCCATGAGCAAGATATATGGCCACCTTCCGAATATACGTGCTACCGATAGAGACGTTAAGAACCATTTGACCTGTAGACCAACCCCGCTGAGGTACAGGGTCTTGGGGGATCCAGAGGAACCTTGTCCACTAGAGGCAAGACTCAATGAACCCGACAACTCGCTGTGTTGTACTAGTAAACTCGGTGACCAAAACACGCACCCGGAGTCGTTGGCGTATCTCAGAATTCTAAACAGTGTGTTTCGGCGCATACCGCCACAGAACAGGGTGCGCATCCCCGTGGGATTCCAAAGAGTTATGAAGTGGATAATGAATCGAATGTCAAACCCGGAAATCACTAACCCAGGTGTAAATGGTAATATTCGGCTTGACACCCAACACCCACAGTTTTTTCAATTAGTGAAATTAGTGTTGATGACCGAATCTGCTGTTCAAATCATGGCACATGAAAACAACAACAATTACTTCGATATCGTCAACCATGGCACGTCTATAAGGTTTCATGGCGAACTCGGTAGTGTGAACGCTGGGTTACTTCGAGTTGCAAATGAGGTTGGGGTGCAGAATGCTTATTTTGTACCTGTGCCATTCACGCCTGGGACACCTATAACACCCATTTACCCAGTACGAGCCAATAATATGAAGGTTTTCAACTTCGCCAATTACAACGTCATGAACAACGTTTCGAGGGCACCAATCAACTTGGCTGAAGTCGTAAGTTACGTTGAAACCGCTAACAATATGGGGTGGCCATTACGAACCCTTCACGCGGAACAACCTGCTGTTGTGGGTATGAACACGTCAACCATGGCGCAGTGTCTAAGACTCGTGCAGGCTTTTAAATACATACGTGCAAATACATCTCAATCGGTAAGAATACACGTCGGTAACCCTCAAGTGAACGTGCCCGGCTATTCTGCGATTAATTTCAATCCAAACGACATGCACGCCTTCGTAACTACCCTCGCCGATTCGGTTCACGGGACCGGACTACAGGCACGCCCTCACAATTCTTACAGCTTTATAGTCTCACAAGGCGAGCGGACAATTTACATGGGTGTAAACTACTGGCAAGCGTACGATGACCTATACTTCCGAGTTGTTAAAGAATAATAATTAATAATAATTAGTTGTGTTAATAATAATAATACTAATACACAATGTTAGGAACATTTTCCTCGGGCATGCTTGTCACCAATGAAGACTCCCTTCTCCTAAACCAGTTTAATGACGTAGTCATAACGTCCCCAAGTCACGATCAAACCGTCAAGTACGATGAAATTTCCAGCAACTGGGTCAATTCGGCGATGTTCACCTTGCAAGATTTGGGTGACGTCAACATCTCGTCGGTCAGCCACAACGATGTTCTCATATGGAATGCAGCCACGAATTCGTGGGAAAACGGCAAATTGGCGTCTCTACTGACTACCCTCGAGGCGGTGGTAAACGGCATCGTAGCCATTAAATTATCCGTGTATATCGGCGAGATCGGTGATTCTGCCAAAGCCATTTCAGTGGCCTTCACAGACGTTACTTCATCATCAGCATTCACGATGGCAATAGGGTCGTGTGGAGACAACAACGCTATTTACAAGAAAGAACCGACCGATATGAACTTCTCGTTCTTGACCACGCTTGATAAGGGGCAGAATCTCAACCTGAACCTACCCGCGGGCACGGTTTTTCAGTCGACCCAGGGGATCAGCGGTTTCTCAACACCCTTCCCCATGCCCTTCGGTATCTCCAATTTCAGCGACACCTACTTCCGATTCTACGCTCTCAGGCAAACCAACGTGGTACACGCCACCTCCGCCGGTAGAGATTCCCTTGTTACGCTCTACGCCAGCGACGAAACAACCATCGTCGACGGACCAAACTTTGTCAGCGCGTACGGGTCCACGACCTTGACATGTAACGCCAATACAGAGTTTGTTGTCGTCGCCACCACCGACATTTTCTGTGGGACGAAAGGAGACCGAGGAGCCGGGGTTACCACCAACAGATACATCGACATGAGACTGGTACCACCCATGTCCACAGAGATCTTGGTGCACAGCAGGAACAGCAGATTGAGCGCTCAGAAACTCAACACGTCTGTCACGTATCACAGGAGAAACATGACCACAGGGAGCGTCACGGTACAGGCAGGGACTCCATTCAATCTTGGGGCTGTCACAGGAAATCAGACGCGATACGATCCCAACGGATGGCTTTTACTAGGCGCAAGTGCTCCAATTGCGTCATTTAGCGGGGCGGACCAAAACGGGTGGGAGGCAACCCCGGGGTGGCCCCTGACAGCACTCGCACAATTGTTCCCCATACTGTCCACTATAGGGACCAACACCTCTGCTGCTACAGCTTCTATAAGCCTTGCTAGTCCATACGAAGGGACTGCCAGGGTGTACGATGAGAGCAAAGCGTTGTTGGGTACGTTTGACGTTACTCGAGGTACGTCTCCTGCCACCACACCAGATGACCAAAAGTATCCAGCTAGTGGACAATTCATCCCTGGCGTATCTCTGGGGGCAAGTTTGACGAGTGGGTATGTTGAGTGTGACGTTCCTTGTGTTTGCATCATGAATTTCGATGGAAGTTCCACTTTCACATCCGATGCGGGAGACGAAATGAGTATCCCCGGGAGTACTCCGGACGAGATAAAAGCTCAGATACGAAAAGATCCCGACGGATTCCTGAGGAGACGATCGATCGATAACTCGGGAGTCGAGACGTGGGTTCTGTGTTGAGGAATTGTGTAACGGATTATTAGCAGCCACAAAAATGTTTTCATTTCTCAACTTGGATCCAATGTTAGCAATTGATCTAGTACTAGAATTGGTGATATTTGGATCGTACTGTATCTTGAGTGTAATCGTTTTTCAACTGTATCTCAAAAACGCCAAAAATGTCAAGAGCTGTCAAGTTACCGCCGTTGTCATCCTCACGGCGATGTTTCTCATGTTTTGCGCCTTTACACATGTCGCCAAGCTGTGGGGAGGACAAGGTAGTCGCCCGTTAACCTTCGTCTGTGCAGCGGTTTCTTCCGCCACGGCGGTGGTTACAATCAACCTTCGCACAAATGTCGATGAGATGTTGACGAAAAGATTCCGTGCTGTGAAGATAGTAAAAGACGAGGCAATCGTGGATCTCATGAAGGTGTACCATCTCAACGTCCAGGTGGTAAACCGTACTATTGTGGCCGGAACAATACATGGTGTGCCAATTCCGAACCCTATGCCTTGTAGTGAGGACATCGCTTCAGGTAAAATAATTCATGTCAGCGGTGCCATGTATCGTATCATGCACAAAATATCGTCGAAAATTGACCTGGACCGTGACATCGAACGTGACAATAATAACAATAACAGCAATAGCTTCGCGGTATTTGGCATCGATGTCACTGAAGAGCACAAGAATCAAGAACTGGTGAAGCAGACCAACAGGAAACAGTTGGCCCTGTGCCTCTCAACGGCCCATGAGATCCGTACGCCTTTAACTTCTGTTATGTTCTTGTCCAAGAACGTCCAAAACTCGAACTCTGACGAATTAGCCGCCCACTTGGAGATGCTCAAGCTTGTCGCGGCGAATATGATGGAAGCTGGGCGCTTTCTGGGAGGGTACACCCTCATCCCGACGCCTTCGAACATGGACACGCGCGAGGTGTTCGAGAGAATGAGTAAGTTGTCACGGTATATGCACAGTCATGACGTTCAGTGTGAATTCCACGTTGACGACAGTGTCCCACAGTTAGTCATATCGGACGTGGAATGGTTCTGGCACATGTTCCTCAACTTCATATTGGCTTCTTTAAAGCACACTTCAACGGGGTACGTCAAGTCCAAGTGTAGCGCGACCGAGAGGTCTGGCATCACGTATCTTACGCTTAGTGTCGCGGACAGCGGAATAGGTATCGCCAACGAAGACCCTTCACAGCTGTTTGAAATGTTTGCTAACTCTCAAAACGCTGACCAGGATAACAAAGGGGTCGGGCTCTACACGGTGAAGAAAAAAGTAGAAATCCTCAAGGGGTTTTGCTCCGCCGTTGCGAACACTGACCCAAGTGTTCAAGGAGGGAGTGTATTCCAAGCCACCTTTCCGGTTAGCGATATTAGAGACGGGGAAAGACCCCGGGTGCTGACTTCGGGTACCTCTCATCTCAAGAAGATTCTGGTAGTCGATGACATTAGTACGGTAATTGCCGTCATGCAGCGCGCTCTTCAGGACCATCACGTTGACGTGGCGTACAACGGAAAAGACGCCTTGGGTCTAATGCTCCAACAGGAGTACGATATCGTCTTCATGGACCTCTCCATGCCCATCATGGGCGGATTGGAAGCCACGATGATATTTCGCGAAAAGGAACTATTCTTGAACAGAGAGAACAAACAAGTCATCGTCATGATGTCTGCAACGGAAATTGATCGTCCAGATATCTTCGACCGTAAGTTGCCAAAACCCATCGACCATAACGTGCTGAAGTCCTTGGTGTGCTAGTTTGGGTAGATAAATTTATATCTATGGTTATATGTAAATAAATATAAACATGTCTGCTTCGGGGACTTCGGGGAAGATCAGCGTGGGTTCTATCCAAGTAGTGGAAGATTCCATAAATCTAACACAACTCGAAGACGTAACGGCACTCACTCCCAGTAACGGGGATGCAATAGTTTTTAAAGATAATGCGGTCGACTCCAATTTCGAGACCGGCTGGCACGGGGTTAGTTTTGAATCAAACGACCTAACCGACGTGAATACGTTGGGCTTCACGGCTCAGAGTGACGTCCTATCCTGGAACATAGCTACGGAAGACCCAAGTTACGGGGCAACGGACACGTGGGTGCCTAAAAACGTGTCGAGCTTGTTTTCAGGTTTATCGTCGACGGTAAATTCCATCGTCGGGCTAAGTACCGCCAGAATAAGGGCTAGAAAAGGAGATCCGGCACGCTCGGACATGGTTTTATTTACCGCCGTTGAATCTTCACCTGGAGGCCCCACCTGCAGCATCTCATCGTGCGGAGACAACAACATCGTGTCCAAAAAAGAACCCTCGGAAGGATCCTTTTCCTTTGTAAAAGTCATGGGCGAGGGCGAGAAAGTAGATTTGACTCTACCGGCGGGCACTGTCCTGAGGTCTACCAAGGGTATTTACGGGTTTTCAGGACCGCTACCCACACCTCTTGGATCATCGAGCTTTGCCCTCTCCCAGTGTCAATTCTACGTCTCCTCGGCGGCAACGTTAAACGTTGTGTCAATGGGAACCGAGGTTACTGTAAGTTTGTTCGCGGGAAACCAGAGCACGCTGCTGTCCGGGCCTACAGTTATACTGCCGTACGAAACCGGATCATTCTCTTGCCCATCGATTGGGGAATACTTTGTGAGCAGCACCGGCCCGATCTGTGCCTGCGTTAACGAGTCGAATTCTAACATCAGGCCTCTCATGTCCATGGAAACGGAGTTACTGACCATGAACACGGGGTTTCTCGTGTCGGCCCTCGCGTCTACTACGACTGTGACATGGTACCGTAGAAATGGGACCACAGGTTCCGTCACCGTCAGTCCAGGAACCGCTGTACCATTGACGGGAGCGGGAAATGACACCACCTTGATACCTAATGGGTGGCTTAGGGTAACGGCGGACAAGCCTATAACCACCTTCTCCTCCACAGACAGCATAGGGACACAATCCATTTCTGGGTTCCCCACAAGCCAGTTGGCACAGCTCTTCCCTAACCCTTCGTTCCTGGACTCCTCGATATCCTACGGTCAAGCTGGTGTTGCGATAGCAAGCCCGTACGAAGGCACAGCAACAGTTTACACGTCGGCTGGCGTGGTCTTGGATACGTTCACGTACGTTAGAAGTGTTGCGGTCACAACAGCGGAAGATCAACAATATCCCGCAGCGGGGAGGTGGAAGCCA
>CALKLP010000272.1 GCA_937991965.1 uncultured Verrucomicrobiales bacterium | reverse complement strand
GACGTGGAGAGTGCTCTCATACCGTTTTACAGTTCTTCTGGTTCGGGTCAAAACATTAGTTTCATTTTGTCGGACAATGTAACAACTGTCCCTATCACTTATGACGAGACATCCGAGAGTATCATCTTAGACTCTGTGACCTATAGCACGGGAGATTCGTTTATTTTGGATGGGAAGAAGGTTACTGTGTATGATACATAGAGCAAAATCAAGAATGCTTCCAGATCGAAACATTTACTAAGAGTAAAACCAATTTACCCGATCTGACCAACTTACTTTAGAGAATTTATGGTTCCAGATTCCAGGTCGACATTTCAAACTTTCAAAAGAGAAACATTGACGACATATGCTTTACAAGGAATCCAATCTGACCAACTTACTTTAGAGAATTTATGGTTCCAGATTCCAGGTTGACATTTCAAACTTCCAAAAGTGAAACATCAACGACATATGTATTACAAGGAGTCCAATCTGACCAACTTACTTTAGAGAATTTATGGTTCCAGATCCCAGGTTGACATTTCAAACTTCCAAAAGTGAAACATCGAAAACCATCTCTTACCAAATGAACCCGAATTCGACGAGTGGATGTGATAAATTAAAAATATTATTTTGATGATCTACGTCAAAAATATTTTTGTCATGACCCCTTCTAGGTCTTTCATACACGAAACCCCTCTATTCAATCACTAGAATCCGACCAAAATCACTACTTATAAAACCTCTCCTCTCCAACATGCACACGTATCTTCAGCGGAACGGATACGCCGTGGTACCGACCACCTTTTTCGGCGCTGAACGTCGGGATGATCTACTTGAGGAAGCCGCGCAGTTCCCGGAGTTTGTACCAGGTACTGAGAAGTTCGTGATGGGTGGTTTCGGGGCTCTTGGGAATCCTTCAAGTTTTCACAACATGAGCGTGAGGAAGTACCGGCAGTGGGCGCATGTAAAGTTGGTGGATACCCTCTTCAAGCCGTTGGTCAACACGTACGATGTCCCTGACGATTGGTACCTGGACCACATGTTTGGTCGTATGACCATTCGGGTTCCCGGCGAGAAACCTTCTCGGGAATCTTGGCACAGAGACGAGGCGAGTGTTTTGGTCGCTGGGGGTGACGACAAAGTTTTCGGGGGATGGATTAACTTGGACAACGTTGATCAGTTTTTCTCGTGCGTTCGCGGCACTCACGACCCGAACACGAACAAGCACCGGGGGTTTACCAAGATTAGTAAGGAGGCCGGGAGATCCATCCGCGAGAGAAAGCTTTCGCACAGAGTACGCATTCGTCCTGGGCATATGCTTATTTTCTACGAGAACATGGTACACGAAGTACTCCCGAAGTCCGTGAAGCACAAATTGGTGCGTCTTCACTTGGCTTTTCGGCTGACGCGTTCGGTAGAAGTTCGCCCCCCTGACTTGTTGCAGAAAATGAAGTCGCAGAGCGCGATGATGATTAAGAGTGGCCAGATGCCTCCCATGTACGCGAAGCTCCACCTCGTGAACTGGGTTGACAAGTTGTCGGCGTGGAGCCAACAGGTAGACAAGCGGTGCTTGGTCTCTCACACGTTCAAGACTGGGAAGCGGGCGGGTTCAACACATGTTGTCTGCAAGAGATTCATGAAGAGCTTGGAAGAGAACGGGTTTCCGCTTTACCCCGAGTACACCGAGGACGAGAAACGCCTGCACTCTCCTAGTCGGGAATGGTATCTGCTTGTGCCGGGCAGTGACTCTGAGTACAAAGTATGTTCTCTCTAGAATTTTAGAGTATTTCAGAGTATTTTAAAGTATTTAAGGGGTATTTTTTTAAAAATAATCCAGCGGGAGTTGTAGAGATATTAGGAACTTTGGAAACTAGGAAGGATATTTGAAATTGTCGTGACTAGGGATGTGATATCTTTCATGACCGAGAAGAGGTCGTCTTCTCTGAAGGGTTTGGGGACAAATCCGTCTCCTCCACACTTCTTGTATGAGTCGATGGATTCCTTGAGGACGTCTGCTGTAACAAAGATGATGGTGGTCTTCTTATTTGGCCCCTCCGTTTCCCTGATTTTGTTGGTTGCCTCCTTCCCGTCCATGACGGGCATGACGTTGTCGATGAGGATGACATCGTACTTTTTCTTCATACACATCATGACCGTTTCTTCTCCGTTCGCCGCCTCGTCCGACTCGCAACCGTGCCTGTCTAGTAACCTCTTGATGATGAAACGATTTATCCGAATATCGTCTGCAACGAGAAACTTTGTACCGGGTACTATTTTATACTCGTTCTGTGCCTTGTCAATGGTTTTTCTCCTAGTCGGAAGCAGCTTGTTGGCCAAGTCTGTGTACTCTCGTTTCCCACACCTGCCGTTTGTGACAGTTTTTACTACCGGCACTTTGAAGACAAACTCTGAGCCTTTTCCTACTTCCGATATACACTTGATATCTCCGCCGAGTCTTTCTGCAATCCCTTTGGAAATAGATAGACCTATCCCTGTTCCCTCGACCTGGAGCTCCGGAGAGAACCTCGAGAAGGCTTTGAACAAATTTTTTTGGTTCTCTTCTGATATACCCACCCCCGTATCAGCCACAGAAACCGTCAAATGGTGGCGACCATTTGCATTATTTTCACTTTCAGAAGTTACGTCAACCGTGATTGAAATAGAACCCCTGGGAGAGTACTTGAAAGCATTTGTAAGAAGGTTTGTGACTATTTGGTTGACCCGATTGGGATCGGTCACGATGGGGTCTTCTGGGATGTTTTCCGTGAACGTGATGGAGAGGTTATGAATGATGACCGACTTTCGTGTAGAAATGGTGGTCCAGGCGTCAGTAACAAGATCCATCAAGAAGGGCCTCACGATAAACTCTTTCATGTCGACGTCGATTACTCCGGACTCCACCGCGGATATGTCGAGGATATTGTTGACAATGTTGAGTAGACTCGCCCCACACGAGCGTATCACGCTTATACAGTAATGTGTATCCTTGTCCAGTGCGCCTCGTTCGATAATCTCCGTCATACCAATGATTCCGTTAAGAGGGGTTCTAATCTCGTGGGACATGTTGGATACAAACCGGGATTTTTCTAGAGAAGCACACGCTGATCTTTTGACCTCCTCTTTGTTTTGTTTCGCAAGGGTACACCTCTTGTATTCTAGGCACGCCAGGAAGACGGAAATGAGAAACCCCGTTGCGATCATGCAAAAGAGGACCACATTTTGTAACCCATGAATCCTCTCAGAACCGACAATATCCAGCTCGGTCTTGTTGTCTAGGCGGAACCTTTCTGTGTAAACTACGGAACCACCTCCATGACTGTCCCCATATTCGTACGCGAAGTAGCTCACACCTTCCTGAATTACGTTTATCAATAGGCTCCTCGAGTCTCCTTCCTCGATAAAATCCTCAATCGATAGATAAGAATCCAACAAAGAACTGTACAAAGAATGTCTCACGACAAAGGCCTTTCCACCCCAAGTATCTACATCAAACATCCTGTAGTAAGTGGCAAACAAAGAGAAAGGGCCATTTAATGACTCCCTCGGGACTGAGTAAGTGGTTTCCTGAGATTCCAGTAGTCTGTGGACAAGATCTGCGAACATTGGGTCCGAGAGCAAGTCGTAGCACGATCCATACTCCGTCCCGGCAATATAGGTTGCCCAGTACTCTGGTCTCTGTGGGGAAGGGGTAGCCCCCTCTGGCGTCGTCGATATGTCGGAGATTTGTAGAGTTTGGTTGTACACCTGGGATATGTGGTTTTCAAAAGCCTCCCGATCCTCGTCGACCAAGTAGTACACGGTAAAGTAGAAGACGTTTTCTCCAGCCGGGGCTACCATGGCTTTAAATTGTTCCTGTGTCATGTCCTGGTTGTATTGAAATGCTTGTGATATCACCATAGGGATCTCTTCGACCGTGATGGCGCGTCCAATATCCTCCGATATAAAGCGAAAGCTTTTCTTGGTTAATTCCTTGTGAGAGCTAGCCTCAAACAGGTGGAACAAGTATATGGCCATGCCGAAAACCGCGACGCACGCCACGAAGCATATGATAGGAGACCTCGTTTCTCTCATGTCTGTTTCGTTATTTTCGAATATTATATTTTTAGAATTTCAAATATTTTCAAAAATATTATTATTAATTAACCCACGGAGCCCCCTAATTTGTTGTAAAAAGTCGCCCCCACTTCTCACTCTTGATCTCTATGTCTTCTTCTACTCCTTCTGAAGTTACCTCCAAGGGCAAGGGCAAGACTTCCAAGACTTCCAAGACTTCCAAGAGTTCTCCGTCAGGTAAAACAGGTAAACGCCCTGTGACAATCGAAGAGAAGATCGCTGACGTTGAAAAAAAGATCAAGCGTCAGGAGAGTCTCCTATCGCAATCTCGGCGTGAACTAATGGAATTCCAGGTAGAGTTGGAGAGGAAGCGGAAGTTTGACGATTTCGTCAACACCATGTCCACCGAGGCTTGCCTCATCTGTCGGTCTGACTTGCGCGACTGTGTGGGAGAGCCAGACATGGCGATAGTTTCGTACAAGTGCGGGTGCTCTAAGCTTCGCTTAGTTCACCTGGGGTGTTGGACGGCGAAGAACTTCCGGTGTGCGTGTTCGAAAGAGGCCCGACTCGAGTTAAAGTCTGCATCTGGTAGAGATGTCAAGGTGTGTGTTTCGGAAGTCCTGTCCCTGGAGTCGGACGACGTGCACGATGAAGGGTATATCTCTGAAGATGTCTAAGTTAATTTTTATATCTCTGAAGATTTTTTAAAACGCCAATTTTTGTTTGATGGATCTTTAATTCTTAAAATTTAATTCAACCCAGGGTAGAGCTCTCGTCTAACATGTCGTCCACTTCTCGTACGTGATACTTGGCTGCGTCTAAGAATGCCACTCGGAGTACGCGTTATGAAGTTGTTGTTGTAGGGTTCATTGTTGTATGATTCCAGAGCGTCTTGAAGAGTAGGAGTATTAAGAGTATTAGGAGTATTAGGACCTCTTTCTTGTCTACTTGGTGTTGTGAACTTCATGAACCTACGTGGTGCTGAAGCTGCTTCCAAGTTTCTCCTTCGTGGTCGTGGAGTCACTCCATCTGTAGCCGCCAAGCCAAAGAACTCGCTATTAGCTTCAAATTTGTCTTTGGGCGGCGGGGTGTACCTTGTCACACTCGAGTCCACGTCCGTTCCCAAGGTGGTTATTTTCCCTCCGGTGCCCACCATTAGTTGTATCTGCTCGTTTGTATGAAGGTCAGACTTGTAATTGCTAATTTGGTGATTCAAAGCGATGGTGAGGTCGTCTAGATGGGAGTGGTTGTACATTTCTTGTTGGATGGGTGTTGGGCTTAGCATAACAGGAGGTTGAAGAATTTCACACCCGTTGTCGAACCAGTTGTTATTGTTGGTATTCCTGTTGGTTTTAGTTGCGAAATAGGAGGAGGCGAAGGCGGCTATCTTGGACCAGATGATGAGTCTCTTTGTCATGGCCATATCATTGGACCAGTGGAGTGTTACAGACCAAATGGATTCTAGGAGTGGCTTGATCTTTAAATGGAAGGTGTAAACAACAGCGTCGGAGATTGCTCGCGGGTCTTTGGCGATGTCGATACCTTGTACTTCTTGTTCTTCGTTTACTTCTCTTACTACGTCTTGTACAACGCCAGAGATGAGGTCTTCTTCTTCAAGCATATCTTGGCGACTTTCGACGTACTTGAGGAACTCTTCGAAAGTTGAGGAACTCTGCCCCATTCGATTCTTGTAAGCCTGTGAAGCGGCTTTCTCACACAAAGGAGACGAGGCAACATGCAAGAGGGAATCAAGCGAATCCAAGGAGACCCTGGTGCTCAGTATTCTCAATGAGTTGCACATACCCTCAATGTCTTCGCTTAAGTTGTTTACATCGATGCCGTGCGCTTTCGCGGAGTACTTCGCCGTGGATATGGCCACACAGGTCATGATGTGGTACACCGCACTCCAGGGTTCATCAACATCAGTGTTTTGGTACTTGTCGATGAGTTCGTAGGTTTTTTCAAGGCCTATTTTCAAAGTATATATGGCGATGTTGGAGCCAAGTCGTTCCAATTGATCCATATCTATGAGGTCAAGCACAACCGATGGTGCCTGTTGATGATATTCGTGATATTGGACATGAAGCCACCCTTTGAAGATGTTGTTGAGCCACTTTTTTAGCGCATAGTGCGGCTTCCTCCTTTGTTCATTCTCCTCTTTCTCGATTTGATCCATTTTGACGGCGACTGATGAGATGATTCTTTCGACACTGAATTCAGGGTAGGTGCGTTGGCCACATATCCTCCAGTAAACATCCTTGAATAGGAATACGATGTCTACGTTGTGTCGCAGGAGCTGGTGAACCACCGATGAGACATGCCACCACCGGAACTTTGCTCCGCAGTGTACACTCCAAAGAATCGAGTGTCGGTCATTGGAAAACTCTTGTGCGTTAACAAAGTTAACATTAACCGTTTTAGGGACGTCAATATCAACTATGCCACACTCACTCTTTCTCGTAGCGGAATTCTTCTCTGCGGAACCAATTTCTCTGCGTAATTCTTCCCTGTTACAGTCCGGGTAAGAAGATTTCAAATGAAGCACTCCGCGAAGTGACTTTTTGTCTGCTGTCGCTAGTAAGATGGCTTGCAAAATTGCGACGGCATCCAAAGATAACTCTGGGAATTGAAGGTATTCTTGCTGATTGGACAGTATTGCCTCGTCCGTGTTCGGTGAATTACGTCTAAGGTTGTCCACATCAAACATGCCAGGGTTCGGGTTAGGTAATCGTGGAGTTTCACTAACGCCTAGGTGGTTAGATTCTTGATCTTGGTCATTTACACCTTGGTCATTTGATTCATTTTGTTCTATCAACCTTCTGATGTTCTCAAAGGATACTTCACGTACACTTGGGTTGCTTGTGCTTGAATTGCTTGAATTGCTTGACTCGTCCTCTTTATGTTCTTCACTTCCTTGATATTCAGGATATTCATCACGTGGGCTTCCTTGTTCAGAATATTCAGGGCTTTCATGTTCCGAACGTTTGCTTTCTTCATGTTCAGGGCTTCCTTGATGTTCAGGATGTTCTAAACGTGGGCTTCCAGGGTGTTCTAAACGTGGGCTTCCATGTTCAGAATATTCAGGATGTTCAGAATATTCATGTTCAGAGCGTTCAGTAAGTTCAGGATGTTCAAAACGTTCAAAACGTGGGCTGTCCAAGTCTTCGTACAGGAATCTGGTTCGGTCAGTATGGCGAGACACGGGACGTTTCGTAGAAGGTTGAGGTTGTCGAAACGGTGATTGTTGTGGTTGTGGTTGTTGTGGTTGTTGTGGTTGTTGTGGTTGTTGAGGTTGTTGAGGTTGTTGTGGTTGTTGAGGTTCTTGAGGTTGTTGTGGTTGTTGTGGTTGTTGTGGTTGTTGTGGTTGTTGTTGTTGTTGAGGTTGTTGAGGTTGTTGAGGTTGTTGAGGTTGTTGTGGTTGTCGAGGTTGTAGAACTGAATTTGTTCCACTTACTTCTGGGGAGTAGACGTCGAATCCGGCTGCAAAGTCTGGAATGTCTGCTAGAAGGTCTGGAACTGAATCTTTGTGTCTTTTTCTTTTGGTTCTTCTCCGTGATTCTTTATTCAGGTAGGCCTTCGAGACACATCTTTTTGTCCTTGGGTTTGTGTCTTGATCCTTTCTACAAGGCTTTTTGCACCTGTTTGTCTCGGGATTTCGGCGTTGCGGAGATTTACACTTTTTCATGGGTCTTCTCCTTGATGGTCTTCTCCTAGACGCTCTCTTCAACCTTATATTGGACACCTTGGCCAGGTAAGCTTTCGAAACACATCTATTTGTCCTTGGGTTTGTGTCTTCATCCTTCGTACAAGGCTTTTTGCACCTGTTTGTCTCGGGATTCCGGCGTTGCGGAGATGTACACCTTTTCATTGGGTTAGTTGTACATGTATTCGAATTTCAACATACAAATTAATGCGTCCATTGTAGCCCTTGTTATTATGACTATTTTGACTATTATGACTATTATGACTATTACGACCAGGACTATTTCTAGCAAACATTCCAAGTGACTGTCCCAGTATTGGAGACATCGCGGCGCCTCCAGATGCCGTTCCCGTCCTTCTTGATGTCGGCATGTATTTCTTCAGGAGTAGAACCGATAACGAAGAATTCTTCACCGGACGAACTCCACGTTGCGTCCCCGGAAGAATTCATGATGCATACACCGGGCGTAGTAAGGGTTATGAAACCACCATCCCATGTAGTCGAAACCGAGACATCACTTGGCTTCCACCTCCCCGCTGCGGGATATTGTTGATCTTCCGCTGTTGTGACCGCAACACTTCTAACGTACGTGAACGTATCCAAGACCACGCCAGCCGACGTGTAAACTGTTGCTGTGCCTTCGTACGGGCTTGCTATCGC
>CALKLP010000271.1 GCA_937991965.1 uncultured Verrucomicrobiales bacterium | reverse complement strand
TTTTGCTCTGTATGGTAAAAATCTATTATCATTAAACATTGATGTAAAACTCTGAAACATCCGTTCACTGATTTTAGACCTAACGAGCGTAAATACAGGAGTGCCGTCTAGGTCAGCTCGAGGGGGTGACGTATGTATCTCACCCTTGTTCTACTTGTAATCAATCTACCCTTGCTCCAGTGAAAGCAGAGCAGAGGGAGAGCGCGAGCATATCGTGTCCACTTAAAATGTAAAGTATAGGTTTCCCGACTTTTGCCGTTGTGCGGGTATCATACTGTCAGGAGCGATTCAAGATTCAAGAAAGTTTTATTTAAAGTCGGCATAAAATTTACATATACCATGAGCTCATGAGATCTCTTGGACCGATACAGCAGGTATAGAAGGTTGTTATAACATTTGTACAAAGGATTAGCAGGGATATAGCAGCAGATTTGAAACATCAACACGTCAATCAACCTTTACACATTGCACAATTGCAGGACGCTCCATTTCAACATTCTAACAAGTGTTTAAAATCACTGAATATTTCAACTTCGCGGTGACGGAATTTGGAAGACTATTCCATATTTGTGCCATGGGCCCTGATTTGTGCACCTTCATACCTGAAACTATTTTTATATATTTCACGCAATTATAGTTCCGCAACTTCAGAAGGTTTTCACACCTTAGGTCTAATACTTCGATCCTAGTAAGAAATGCTTGGCGCCTGATTGAGTAGGGGTCTCTACTTGGCGCGTGCTTTACGAGCCACAAATGTCCCCTAAACAGGAGTTAGGGAAGGATCTGGCGAGTGGTCGCTAACTATCGTCCAATTCGCCACTAATGAAGAGGTTTGTGGCGCCGAGTAGGTCGCAAAAAGCTTCTCGTTCCCACTGCGATAGCAGAAAGAGCGACCTGAAGGGCGGAGATTACCTGGTACTGAAAAGTCCTCATTTCGCTTCTTTTCTCAAGACTAGCGATGATACTTGGTAACGAAACCCGTCCGTCCGGGCCGGCAAGTACCGCGACAAATGTTGCGCCGGTTACCGTAAGGTAGGCAGTTGCGCTACTCTCTGTTCGCATAGATTTTCAGTGTTGCGGAAATGAGACCTTGATTGGGAGCCATGGCCTTAGACTCGATCCTCGCCTTGGGGCCGGCGCGAGCGCTAAACGAGTTAGAACTGGCACGGCGTCTGCGACCCGAGCCAACATTCATCAAGTGTGAGCTGAGAGACAACTTTTAGCAAACCACGGTATATCCATCGCTTTGACGAAAATTGGTTTGCAGCGTGACCATTCTCCTCGGCGGGGCCATACTCGCCTTTTTACAATCAGAGATTTCGATTTCATTTATTCATGGGACGTACCTCTACGTCTGCCCAAATATCACCTTGTAGCTTTGTTTGAACGAGATGGGGTTAATACCCGAGTACTTCATATATCACACTTTCAACTCCAAAAAGGATGTACGAAGTGCTGTTAAACGTCACTGTTTGGTATGTGCACCCGTGCCTTGTTACCTTGGAGCCATTTTACCCTGCGGGGTCACACGCTGGTGCGAAATACTTTATCTTAGCACTCCAGCGCCAACTGCGCACCATGAGCTTGAGCCGGTGGGGAATCAATGTGGATCGAACCTGTTGGGTCGCTCTCCGGGAAGACCTAACCTTTTAAGCTGAGGTGCTCTTACCGATAACTCCTGAAACTGCTTGAAAATGACGGAAATCGGTTTGAAAATGAAGTCCCCCGAGAGCGCACCCAACTTCGATCCACGTGCCCGGAAACCGGGTACTCACGAATTACATCGATACAGATCAAAGCCGGATACGTTCCAGAGATAATCGACACAGGTAGTGCTACCCAAATTAGCCTTCCTAGTCTTTAGAGAGAGAGATGGTCCCTCGATTGGTTTTCGTTTAATATCAAAGACATCCACGGTGCCATAAAGTGCAAAAAGTCTTTCTGAGCAAGCGCTCAATATAGGTGAACGTCATAAAACGGTTGTCTACCAGCTTTTGGTCCCGAAGGAAAATTGCGTATCGAAACGGAGGCTCGTCTTTGGGTTTTGTTTCGCTCACAACCCACTCCCATGAGTCGTTGTTTACCGACCTGATTGTTTCGAGCATCGTTGATTGTTTCTACAGACCTATTGAAGCTAGTTTTAAAATGCTTTGATGGATGCTATTATTACTGTTAAGTTATAGCTGTTACAGCCATACACCCGAAGCTTGCCCTGGGTACTGGGTAATGAGCTCCGTGTCCCAAACGCCTGTAACCTTCCAGATCTTTGTTTGGTGCCAACGAACATGCATGCCCAGGGCAACTTATCCGGCACCTAGCCTGCCTTTCAGCCCAACGAATTGTAGTTCGATCGGCTCCGCCTTAACTAACCAGTTGAGCAACCTGGTGAGAGATGTGACCCACCGGGGATCGAACCCGGAAGCTCTCGCTGTGTAAGCGAATCCGGAAACCACCGCGCTACGGAGGACATTCATAAACTCATGTATAATGTATCATATAGCGATCTAGCCGCTAATCGCTGTTCTACCGAACATCGCCTTAGCCAGCCTTAGCTAACGATGCGTCAGATTATTCATTACCGCGTGCGCCTGGCCCAGTGTGCACTTTACCGCGCTTTATATTCCTAGAACAGAGCGAAACTTGTTCTACCAAGCCGCCTTCGGAACTCGAAACATTTTCCGTCTTCACTCCTCAGTTGAGCTTGAGAACCGCAGTGTCATGTACAACGCTTTCCGTAAATACCAAGACCAGACCTTTAATACCCAGGTTATTCCCTGCCCAATGAGATTAACGGGCACGTAAAAATCCTCGAATCTCGCGGCACTATTGATTGCTGAACACTACACGTCATAATAACACATGAGAAAACCCGCTCGAACGGAAGTTCAGCCGAACGCCTGCTCCGTTAAACGCTGGACACGCCTAGCATCAAGGATCTCAGGTGACCTCGCGGATCTCTCGCGACATCCGAGTATCTCGCGCGTCTATCGCTGTCACAACCGTACTGGTAACAAACCAGAATTTCTCTACGCTTAGCAGTGTCCTAATCGCTAATTACTGGGTGGAGCCTTGTTAGGAATACAAGGAATGTCTAGACACCGATTTTGGTTTAATCCTTTAACCTTTCGTCTCTTCACGTCACGTGGTTACGCCGGTTAATATACCATCAACGTTGTCGTATTCAGGGGATAGGGTTGGAAACTTATTCATGATACTTTTCCACGTACATTATCGCAAGTGGAAAGAGGATTCTAGCTCTTGCAGAAACTGTCAATCACAGCCTTAAAATTTTCTGTCATTCCACCTTTGCCAATACGATTTGCGGGTGTAGCTCAAGCCTTGTTGAATAGATCATGGCAAACGTGGCCAGTAACATTTCACCCCAACGCCCATATCAAAACACTCGCACGACTACATGACGAATTTTTTAATGCAAAGTCTCAAATCGTTCGTTGACGTAATTGGTAATGCCCAAGTCGACTCGTACCGTGTACCTCAGCCTACAGCCTGTGATGTGTACAGTCCGGAGTAGTATTTGACTGGTATCCGATCAAAATGGCCGCGCATTTCTCACAATTTATTTTCCCTCTAAAATCCACATTTTATCTACATGAACAAGGAGAACTATGTATCGTACTCTGTCAGAGCTCACATCAGAGCTAGTCCTAGTCTGAACACACCATTTCCAGGCGATACAGATGAGTTCTCACGGCAATCGACAGGTGTCCTTGTCATCCACATTGTTTGTTTTTTTGTTACAGTATATATCCGTCTGATTTGGAGTCAGAAGCCTGTACCAGGCTGTACTTTGACCTTCATGATGGCTGTTCTTTTATTCTTGCAGGAAAACCATGGAGATTGTCCCGCCCCGCAAACTCCAGGAATGGGGACCTCAACTCGGGTTTAACACATGCACACACAAGTTCAGCTCAACATGAATTATTTGAGAAAAGCATGCCATGATCATGCCTTCATATGATTGGTGCAAAATAAACCCCGCTTGGGTTGGAAATCATCAATTGTGCATATCCTTCAGAGTAGTGTAGTACATGTACCTCCATCAAGCCTCTTGAAAACTTTTTGGGACGACAAGCCTTGCTCATCCTTCAACTTCAACTGCAATTCTAGGAATGATACCAATGCTCCAGCATTGGAGATATTCTAATGACAATGATATGAGCCTTTGTTCCTCCGTCTATGCATTTTTTATTTTTTTTTTAGTAGCGAGACTGCTCCAGTTTTTTGAGAGCAAATCTTGGAATCATGGGGCCTGTAGGGAAATTCTTGGAATGAATATCCCTGCTCAAGCTTTTGGAGGTAATTCTCGGAATATAAGTATTGACCAACTCCAGAAATTCTTCTCATCTTGTGAGGAAACTTATGAATTGATTTTAGAAGAAAGTTCTAGAAATGACCAGCCATGCTCTTCATCTTTGTAGGCAATTCTACAAAAGACAAGCCTTGCTCGGTCTCTAATATTATTAATAAGGAATTTGAAGTAAATTCTAGGAATGATGAGCTATGCTCCTT
>CALKLP010000270.1 GCA_937991965.1 uncultured Verrucomicrobiales bacterium | reverse complement strand
ACCGCGCCCCGCACGCCCCTAAAATCCCCGCCCTCCCCTCACCGGTTTTACGACTTACAGGATTCACTTGATATATATACTGATGCATTAAATTCCACCGCTGTCATATTTCGTCCCCGTCAAAAACGAATTTTACAGTTTCACCGCACAGACTGAGTAGTATCACCTTGCTGACCCCGACAGCCACACTGTGATCGCGAGGGGAGTCGCCGACCTATACCCTTAGTCTAATAAGGACACACACAGTAATACTCGCGATCGGAGTATCACACACAGCTTGCAAAGATGAGTTTTGACGAAATCTTCGATCCGACAGCGGTGGAGTGTAATTATACTTCAAAACATTTCGTCTGTGATGACTGACGCGGTATCTCAGCCGAGCTACTCCCCGACATGCGCCGGATCTCAGTCGTTTAGGGTAGTATTTCTTGTTCACATTCAATGGGTTACGTATCCCCCTCAGGGCCCCCAAACCCCTCCCTACACTAACTTCAAGTAATATTGTCCACAAAAAGGGTTTCCAGTTCAAAAGGCGTTAAGTATGGCTTTTCTTTCTCGCGGTCAGATTTTAGGTGGGGTATATCAAGCTCTCAAATTTAGAAGGCTCAGAATGTTGAGGACCAGCCCAATCGTAGCACGAAAGTACACCGTACGGGGAATTGTGGATGGCTCTACACCACAAGGAATTCTTACAGTCGGACATACGGTGTGTTCCGTGGGGCGTGACTTGTGTTACACATCTTGCCACACCGTTCCGTGGTTTTGATTATTTGGTGTCGTGGGGTTTGTTCTGCGAAGGCGTGTGCAGGTTTGAGTTTGTACGGGATTGGTGTGTATCGTGGAAATGTTGTTTTTAATGCCGCATTACGGGCCTAGTGACCGGGAATGCCACATCTATTCGAAAAAAAAAAGGATATGTCAGTGTGGAAATGAGATGGCCCACCGGGCCTTCCCTACCTAACCCGCTTGCGTGTGCTTCACGGCGATCTTACGCCCTTAGATCCGTAGTTCCTGTTGGAAAAGTTTTGCGACCGCATGACCGCAGTTTTGTTTCATGAAGGGCTGCGGGTCGTATCGTTGCCGGCTCGGCACACTGTTGTGTTAGCTACAATTCAGGAATACAAAATATTGTTTTGCGCTGAATCGTTGTTTGTCTCCGGAATGTGAGTGTTGATGTAACGTAGTTGACCCACACGAATGAGGTCAATATTGCGGCTGAGGTCGCATGGCTGTATCTACACACATTCTTCAGTCATTTTAACGACCCACACAATGCTCCATTTATATTTCAGCATTTTACGTACTGTGCATGATAATATAGCTAACGCTGTCGCCAAGCGGCACAGGGCCATGTACAACACTCGCGAATCACGAATCAGACCAGGACGGGTTCTCTCGGGAGTTTATTATTTTTTAGCGTAATCAAAACCTCTCCATGACACGAAGAGGCTCAACCAGCGAGCGGAATAATCGCAAACAATGAATCGTACAGCTCTAAACAAGAACTACATGTATACGAGTACTCCTGCGTTTGGTTCGAAAGCCGTGCCTGGAACATTGTGTGATTATATCATTATATCAATATATCAACATCAATACGTTGCATGGATTAGCCTTCTTCAGGAAATGCATGTACCTGTGCACTGCCTGGTACATCATTGTTTTCGTTTTCATATCCTTCTAGAAATAAATACAGTATCGTAATTGTAATTTTTTTTTTCGCTTTTCTCGAGCAAGTCGCAGGCCTATTGGCTGTCTCGTACTGGGGGTATACCGCACAAAAAAAATGATCCACCATGTATGTGTCCCGTACAAGTCTAAACTACACATCGATGACAGTGTCCTATGTTTAAAAAAATATTGTACCAAGAGAACGAGCAGAGTCGTTCGCTGTCGCATACAAATGCATACCAAGTGCGCAGTAACAAACACCACAAATCTGTCATCTAGTTGCAGCTTGTTGTGGCATACATGCCGCATACACCTGCATACAGCACCAGAATACCCTCATACAACATCACCTCAAACAAATTATCAAGTCCAAACATAAACTATTTAACCTCTTCGACAAGACGGAATGACCTGACCCATCACAAGTTCGTTGGAAGAACCTCCCAAAATGCGACACCCAAAAGAAGCATTTTCAGAAAGCTTGCAATATGCACAGGCGTGACTGACTGCTATCTACAGGCTTGGACTTGTTGACCTTACACCTGTCCCCATAATCGTCACTGCGCTAGACTCTTGGGTCTAATTTTCGAGGCGCCAAACAATCTCCCCTGAGACCCAGCCGCGCAGAGCTGTTTTTGCAGTCCACGGCTTAGCGGCCTATTACCGGAAAAAGGCCTCACGAGCGAGTGCTGCCTCCTGGGTCTACATCTGGTTGCCCCCGCAACGAAGGTTACAGGTGCGAGAAAGCAGTGTTTGTGGGTGTAAGAACAATGGGGCATGGCCGGAAGACGTAATGTGATCCATGCGTGATTTGCAGCAGCCCCAAGCTCTTCAATGACCTACCTCGCCAGCGCATGACACCCGTACGGCGTCTCTCTGCTCTTGGGTCGAAAGAGGTCGCGAGCTATGAGGTATGTTGCTACACCAGCAGGAGCTAGAGGGCGTTCCAAGTTTGGAATATGAATATACTCCCCTCCTAGAAAACGTTCCTCAACTCGTGTTACGTGTAGTTTCCGCACGGAAAATGATAAAAGAACCGGACACGATATCCCAACATGTAGTGTATAGAGGAAGGCCAAGAAACGTCAGAGAGCGTCCCGGCCATGCCAAGCTTGTGTATCATATCGCGTTGTCACTCGCAGAACCATGTGGTTGTCATTCAAAAGCCAACACGAACCACAGCCGCATTCCTCCCATCTTCTTGCTGGTGGCACCTAGCCTTAGTCCGTTGAGTCACGGGGCATAAAGACGAGCGTCCTATCCTTCACGATTGACGGCTGTGCGCAACACCCCATCAAAGGCAAACGCTATCGACTGACAACAACAAACGATTCCTTCGGCGGAACACCATGCCCTTTTTGTTTGACCGATATTTTTGCTGTTGGGTACCCAATGGCGCCAAGGGCATGAAGGGTTGCTCGTCTGCTCATCTACGAAGGGCCAAGGAAACTCGTCTGTGTTACTTTCATTCCAAGCTGCGGCTTAAATAGCAAGATGCA
>CALKLP010000269.1 GCA_937991965.1 uncultured Verrucomicrobiales bacterium | reverse complement strand
GCGCACCCCACATCGACTCACTCCCCAAAAAACCTCCCAAAATCTCCCAAACTTTCCGTTTTCAAAGCAATCAAGAACATCACAACATCTTTCTTGTAACCGATCTCTTCGATTAAGTGGTTTGACGACCACAGCGCTAGCCAACTGCTACGCCAGAGGACCTTGTAGGGAGGACGTGGGTTCCTGCTTTGTGCACTACCACTAGCTCGGCCCATACAGCCACATCCCAACAGGGGGTACGATGCGCCTGATCATGAATGGCGTCATGAAGAGCAGACAATCTGTTACTATTCGGACCTCGGGCCCGATTCGTAAGGAGACCCCTACCGTACCGGAATGCAATTGCGAACACCGCTCGGTCGGGTAATCCACCCGACGATAGATAGTGCCATATCGGCAGCGGAGGAGAACAAGAGAAAGCTGGTAGATAGCTTGTACCCGACTGATCCCTTCTCGATATTCCTTGTGTGTGTGATGTACCCACGTAGATTCCCGTCCCCGAGAAGGTGGTTGAAGTAGTGGTGCTTTTCTTTTCCCCTGCTACCCCCTTGTTCGCTTCCCTTTCTTTTTTCTTGCTCAGATGAATATAATAGAATGGTTTGGGTGTAAATCGAGCTATGTTTGAAGGGCTCAAAAAAAGCCTGTGAATCATGGGATGGAAACCCCATTGACTTGAGATTAGTGTGGTCTTAAACCATCAAAAAGGTTATTTGAGGTTTGATGAGAGAGACGTATTGATGTTTGATGAATCGTATGTCATCACTTACATCAAACGCTCATCAATCAAGAACATCAAAATGTGAAATTGTGACCAACACAATTCAGAATATGAAAATTTGAGGAGAAAATAACCACTCTGTTCACAATGTTTACAATGGATAGATCCGCCTATTGTATGATACAAAGAAATGTTTTTAAAACCTAAGTAGTACCCGACTTATAGCACTCTAGGCATAACTGAGAACAGCCTACTTCATGCGTGTAACAAACTCTACCACATACATAAGATATTCGGCACAATATTAGAAAACCTAAGTAGTACCCGACCTACAGCACTCTAGGCATAAACGCTACCAGCCTACTCATGCGTGCAACAAATATGTTATGTACAATATTGGTTCGCCAATAAGCCCGTCTTACAGTACTTTGCGCAAAGAATATCATCTTGCACACTTCATGCGTGTCACAAATTACAAATGCTCGTCTTACATCAATCTTAAACTCAATAACGACAAGCCTATTCCCATACGAAGAAACCGACAGCCATCCTCGGTACGCGTGCTCTAAATGTCATCATCCAGTTCACTCTCTTCTTCGTCACCCTCTTCGTCACTACTGTCTTTCCCGTGAGGGAAGTAGACCGTGTCCCTCAACGAATCTGATGTGGATGGTGTTGCGGTCGTTCTTGAACAACGGTCCGACTGGCTCAGAGGACGGGACGGCTATGCGAGGCCCGCTTGGGCTAAGGCTTGACGGTACCGTACCAGAACTAGATGCCGCTGAACCGCCGGATTGGCCTTGGAGCCTCCCCGACGGGTCTCGCTGAGGTGTAGAACGTCCAGTCGCGACAGATGATGATGATGACGAGGAACGGCGAGTAGTGTTGGTGCGCGAAGGTTGTCCAGCAGAAGAAGATGACGACATGTATGCCAAGCCAAAATTGGTCAAACTTTTTGGGAAGGATGGCAGCTTGTGAAGTGTGCGTGTGTACGCGAAAAATAGTGAGTTCTTCGGTTTAATTGTATTTCGACATCCATCCCTACCTAGGTCGTAAGAAAGCGTGCAAAATTCGGATTGGACAGTGATCGCGTATGTCGCACTCGCTCGTCAGTACGTACATGCTTTGATTCTGTCGGGAAAACATTCCATGTGTATGTCTTAATCTTGACTAAAATTATGAAATAAATAGTGTTACCGTCCTATTGGTTGTGCATTCATGAACTCGCACGGTAGCACGCGCTAGCGGTGTGTGCGTTCTTGTGTCCAGGCGAAATTACTGCGATGTCAATTGAACGTGTGAATGACTTTACAGGTGGGAGGTGTTATTCTTCCTTTCGGCATAACTTCCCAGGTGACTCTCGGTAGTAGGTAGTGAAAAGTGAGCAAAGTAGGATTGGACGGGGTGTGCGCTGACACAATCGCACGTTCGCACGATGTTCGTTAAATTCTCTCGGCGTAATTTGTGACACCCATGATGTCATAGCCTGCGACGCTCGTTTGCCTTGAGCTGACATTCGTTAGTGTCTATGTCACCATTTATTGTGAGACCACATGAAATTGGGAACACCCGCTATCGCACGTTAACACGGGTTGGTTAACACGTACCATAGGTAGGTATTATGTTTTATTTCGGCGCAACTTCGCAGACAACTGACGGTAGAGATGGCGAATACCATAGGTAGGTATTATGCATTATTTCGGCACAACTTCCCAGACGACTGACGGTAGAGATGGCGAAAAGCGTGCCAAAATTATATTACACAGCACGTGCGCTGACACACTCGCACGGTCTCACCATGATCACCGTCATATTCTATTTTCGGCGTAACTTGCTATCGATGATGATATACCCATCCGTGACAACGTTTACCCACCCGTGACAACGTATGACTTTCGTTTGTGCATGGGTTGTATGTCGTGCTATAGCCGTCAGACCCAGACATTGTTAATGGTTTACCGGCACACAATGACTCATTCTTTTTCTCTCTCTTTCCATTATTTCGAGTAACGTCCGTGCGTTGGAACTCCTGTGGAAACCCCAACCATTTTGAGAATAGAATCGTTCGGTCGTAATTCCAAGTGTTGTAACATCTTGTACGTCTAGTCTAACTTATTGTCCTG
>CALKLP010000268.1 GCA_937991965.1 uncultured Verrucomicrobiales bacterium | reverse complement strand
TTGCCATTGATTCCACTATCGGTATGCGTGTTTCCAGGGAGGAGGAAAGGATTGGTCTGGATGATTCCAAGCACGGCGGGGAAACTTATCCGGAATTCAACAAGGGGGTCGACCCGATTTAAGATTAATATTTGAGTTTTTAATCATTTTGATTCTAGGAGGTCCTCGCGACTGATCGGACCACAGTTATCGTAAATATGTGCCAAACCGGGTGTGGGTACCTTGAATCAACGTGACAGGAGGTATGTAATTATATAGGTCATGATTATAAACAATGGTTTCCTACAAGAGGGTATCCAAGCTTCTTTCAACCACTAATTCAATAAGATTTCTAAAATATCTTGGTCCGAGATTTGTGGAACGTTATGGCCCAGAGTGTCTCCTTATATCAGCGCGTAGGTGCAAGATGAAACATGTTAAACTATTACTCGATATGGGGGTCGACATTGAATCGTTCGATGAGATCACCGGTGATACTTCTGTATTCCTGGCTGTATATGGAGGAGACCCTCGTCTTGTTCGTTTTCTGATCGAGAGGGGGTGTCTCGTAGGCGCGACGGACTTTAACGGGGTAACGCCCTTGTCTAAAGCGATAGGTATGACAAGAGAGAAGCACATCTCATCTAGATGCAGGGGTAAAAACGATATCGTGGGGGTCATAAACACTCTTCTTAGCGGGGGAGCCGATGTCCACCAGCGAGACGTACATGGGCGTTCCACTATTGTAGAGGCTATGTGTGAGTCGGATGAAATATACAGGGATCATATCCTGAACACAATATTCATTTATGGAGCCCCGTGTGATCCTGTCGTACCTGAGTTCCAGTCGTTTCCGTATCTACTAAATTTCATCGAGGAACGAATGCATATATTGGGTATACCGGATCAGTAGGCATACTCAGAGATCATCCGCTCGATGTCGGCGGGACTTGTCGGCTTTTTCAAGGACGAGGTGAATCCTGTGTCGTCTCCCAAGCTCTCTTCCGCCGACACGGCCACTATCGGTAGCTTTATTCTCTTACTCTTGGTATACTCTAGGATTATACGGGTAGCCTCGATCCCGTCCATGATGGGCATCCTGATGTCCATGAGGACGAGGTCGTAAATAACGTAATCTTTACTGCAAACCATGTCGACGGCCATCGAACCATTATCTGCCACGTCACACGTGTGACCAAGCTTGACTATCACGCGCTTCATCAGCTTCTGACACATGGTATTGTCTTCCACCACGAGTATATGACGCTCCGTCGATTCGTTCAGTCCCAGAAGCTTGGGAAGATCCTTACGAATGCTAGATTTGTCGTCGACGGGATTGATCTCATCCCAGTCCGTAGAGCCCGACATCCTCCTCTTCGAAACATATTGGGTGCGTTCGAGACGCAGGTCGAACCTAAAGCTTGTGGATTCGTCGGTAGAATCAAACCAAAGATCCGACCCCAGACACTGCGTGTAGTTGAAAGCGATGTTAAGCCCTACGCCAAGAGTAGGGGAATCGTCAGCGATTCCGATGCTGTCGCTTGTCCAGTATCGATGGAAAATGTTTTGCACGACGACCTCGTTGAGCTTTTTGCCTCGGTAGGAAACACAGAAGGAGTACTTGTCCGTGCCGGCGGGATTTATCGCGACCAGGGTGACTACGCCGTCAGAGGAGTATCCGTCGCAAAATAGGACGACCTCTTCGATCACGGTGGATAGCATGTTCGTGTCCACTCGTACCTTCGTGTTGCTCAGGCCGGATGGTTCAATCTGAAGACTGGAAGTGATGTTATCTACGCTGAACCCCGATATGAACTCGGATATGTCGCAGTCTACCAGGTCCACGGGCTTCGTGTACCCCCCGTCGAACTTGACGGCGTCAGACAAGTTGGAAAGCATCTTGCTCATCCCTTTTAGGCTAGTATCTACTTCATCTTGGACGGACCCGGTACCTACACCCATCCTCATGATGTGGAGGGGTGTCTTCATGTGGTGAATCAGTTTGGCAATAAATTTCTCCTTTTCAGCAACAAGCCTCTCTGATAGAGCCTTCCGGGTCTCTTCTCGTGCCTCTCTAATCTTTCGGCCTGTATCGTCGCGGATGAAACACCGCGTGTGGTTGAAGCTACCATCGTCCTTGTAGTTCACGTTGGAGTCTATGAGCAAATCCTTTATCCTACCGTCTTTCGTCCTGAATCTTATAGGAACGTCCCGTATGGTATTCCCCGATCCCAGCTCCGTGAATATGGTCAATACGTCATCACGAGAATCCGGACAAAAATTCATGATATCCTCCCCTATATACTCTTCCCGGCTGTATCCGAGGACGCTTAGTTCACGGTCGTTTGCCCAAAGAACCTTTCCTTCGTCAGACAACCAATGGAGAGCTATGGGAGCTCTGTTGAAAAAATCCTTCAGCTCTTCTGCCTCGACCAAATTCCTTCCCTCGTCGAGGCGATCGGCTTTCATGGAGAATGCGTCATCCGTGTACGATACCGTCCACGGTATATGAATCTTCACCGGAAAGTTGTTTGAAGCGTTACTGACGACCAGCGTTTTCTTTTTAGTTAGGGCAATATCGGTGCGCCCGGTCTTACAAGACGCGAAGATGTGTTTTAAGGATTCCCTGTCACCCGAGTCGAATAGGTTCAAGATATTGTATCCCATGGCGCATTTTTCGGGTAAGATGTCCTCCACGAAAGACTTGGTGTAGGATTTAATATCGAGTTTATCATCCAGTGTTACGGAGTAAGGATCCATTTTTATGTGACTGGTTTTTTGGTCATTATAGTGTAAACATATATATATATTCATGAATATTGATTCGTGGTTCACACATTAATCACCACTGGTTTCCCATTCTCTATCGCATGTAGCTGGAATTTATATCCCTGGCCAGGACCCATGTCATTAATCGTGTGTTCCAGACCCCGAGTGTTGATCTCCTCGTTATTGCCGGAAGCCATGTCGATAATCCGCAGCATGTACGAGGCGCCCGCGTATACCGGGTCCCACCTGATTTTCATGTAGGTCGTGCCCTTCTCGACCAAATAAAGCCTGCTCCTCTTTGTTGTAAACTGTACGGCCTTGGCCGTCACCCACGAAGAATCGAGGTACTGTACCTGATAAACATACCTCCTCCCGGGAACAAGCGAAGAAACAATCGCATTCATGTTATACGATATCGGAGAGACCGCTAGTCTTCCATGAAGAACCCTGTACCTCATTCTTTCTTGGGAGGGATCGTTCCAGTCGAGTTTCACGTAGGACGCGAACGGCTCCGCGGAAACGTTGATAGCGACCTTCGGCCTTTGTTCAAACAAAAAGGTCGAGTGGCTATTAACAGTATAAGAAAAATCTCTTCCTCGATACCTATCTCCTCTAAACACAACCTTTGTAATGGTAAGATTCCTCAAGGAATGTCTTCTTCGCATATGGTACGACAGGTTGCTTGTCCTGTTCCTCCCTCGTCCCACCGAGAATGAGAAAGTCTTCACGATCTTACTACCGCTGTAAAGCTGGATTGAGAATCTAGCACCGTATCTGCCATAACGTGTCCTGTTTGTCATTGTATACCTACCCCTATAACTCAAATTCGTAAAGTTTACGGAAACCACGTCCTTTAGAGGTGGGTTTATGTTTACGGTGTACCCAGGCCTCCCGCCACGAAAGTAGGATGGGGCAATCCTATATCTTGAATACCTTATGGTCTTCCTTATCGTCGACATAACACCTTGTATATCAGGTGATATATTTCTATTCCACCTATCTATATGCCCATATTTTTCTTCATCCGTTCGAATACTTTAGCCATCGACGTGTGGATGTCGTCTATGTGGATATCGGGGAGAGAACTAACTAGCTTGCTCACGTCCAGCGTGTTGTTAGATCTACTACATTTTCATCGAACCTCTCGTTACACTCTTTTGTTGTTCCCCAGACGCATACCTCAGACATACCAGGATCCAGATTGAATCATTCAGGGTGACGCTGCCGGGGGTGGTTAGTTGCGCTTCACGGCGGACTTATCAATGGAAGTTGTTCAAACCAGATGATTTCAGCAGGGTGATATGGTAAAAGCGATTTCAGCGGTGAAACCGCGGATAATATTACAAATGTTAAATGAACTTAATATTACTTATTCGAACTTTAAAATTTTAACTAAAAATAAATTTGGCGGTAATCAAAGCCAAGGCGCAAGTCAGCTTCGACGGGGTTAAAGACCCAGACCCGGAGACAATTTCTTCTTCATCTTCACCAGAGACGTCGTCGTCGTCGACATCCAATCCCCTACCGGAGTATTCATCTTCTGTGGGAGAACCAGTAGGGGACCAGCTCGGCGAACTTGTATGGTCATCAAAAGGGAAAAAATCGTAGGACCCGATAAATGAATCAAACGAGGGTACTTCGGTTGGAAGAGACGACGATGTCTGACCCAAGACGGATACGATCTGAGCAAAAATAACAAATAGAGAGACACGAACCATACTAATTATTTGTTGACTCGACTGATCCTTGTATATATTATAAAAATCTTTTTTATGACGCATATTGAACCATATGCTTGACCAGGTTCGAAAGAACCACGTCCAGCCGTCCTGGAAAGTTGTGTTGTTAGAAGCCACATACCATATTCACGATCCTCGACCCCACGACAAGCATGAGATACGCCTCAAGTCTACATGCTATACAAGAAGAGGATGTATACTATGAACACCAACACGACGACACGGACGACTCGATTGATACGGACACCACCAGAAGCATTAGTATCGAGTCGGTTGATTCGTTACTGCCAATTTTACAACGAGATAGGTATCAAACTAAGGATGTTTGCACGGAACGATTCGTAGAGAAGTTTTCGGGTAATGGTGTGTTTGTTAGGAAGTGTAATAGGAGAGACAATGGTCGGAGATACAGGAGACTCTCGCTCATGGGGAAGCATGTGTACCTGTCATCTTTTTTCGATACCAAGGTGATTGCGATAGACAAAGTAGGATATACCAAGACTATGGGTAAGTTTTTTATCATGGAGACACTTGATCATGGTGTACTAAAGCTGAAGATGCCGTCTGTAACTGACGCTCTGGCATTCAGACATACACTTGAGCACATGAACGGTATTGTGTGAGAATAAGAGGGTTTAACATCATTAATAAAATGGTTAAATTCTCTCGAAGAAGTGTTTGTGGAGGGATATTATCGCCTTCTTCCTCTGATCCTCAGGTACAACGAGTCCTACGTTGACCTTAGACGCGCCCTGGCTCATCATGAGGACCTTTATTCCAGAGTCTCTCATCACCTGAAAGACCTCGGCAATGACCTCGGACGGCCTGGATCCGTCATATATGAGGCTGATGCTGGAAACATCCTTGTTCTCTGTGACCCCCGCTACCTTTCTGATATTTTGTATACACTCCTTAACGTCTTCCGAGTCCTGGTCTCGATCGAGGGTGAGGGACACGGATACCTCGCTGGTCGCGATCATGTCTATGGAAAGTCTACTTTCTGCGAATACCTGAAAGACCTTGTTTAGAAACCCTGCCTGTCCGAGCATCCTGGTTGACACGATATCAATGAGCTCCACCCCTGTTTTGTATGTTATCGCTGTGACGAGATTCTTCCCGTGTTCTCTTTTACTCAATATGATCGTCCCGGGGTGGTCTGGGTTGAACGAGTTCTTGATGCGTATGGGTATCTCTTCCTTGACGGCGGGGTGCATGGACATTGGGTGAAGTATGTTAGCGCCAAAGTATGCCATCTCGGACGCCTCGTCGTATGAAACACACGGTACGGATACCGCACTCGGCACCTCTTTTGGGTTGGCTGTCATCATCCCGTCGACGTCTTTCCATAGCTGTACTTCGTCTGCTCCGATGGCGGACCCTATGACTACTGCTGACAGATCGGACCCTCCTCTTCCTAGAGTCGTGGTGTGGTTGCATGG
>CALKLP010000267.1 GCA_937991965.1 uncultured Verrucomicrobiales bacterium | reverse complement strand
TATTGTTATTTTTTTGTGACCCAGTTCGCCAGAAAGCTCTCTATAGTTAGTGAAGCAGGCATGCTTCTTCTGAGTGAGTAATCATTCAGATCAATATTGTGCGTTGTTGTTCTTCAGTCGAGTGCTCTTGTAGTGCTCGGCTGAAATTCGTTTTAGGGGATGGCTTTATTGCTGAGCAACCCCAATAAACGTGGTTTGCTCACCAAGAATATTCTCTGCAATTTCGCGGATGGCGCCTGCGCCACCTGATTTAGTGGTAACATATTTCGCAACTGCCTTTACGGCAGGAACGGCGTTATGAACAGCGATTGGATAACCAACGATCTCCATTGGAGGAACATCTACTAAGTCATCCCCTACAAAGGCAACTTCCGAAAGAGGAATCCCCTCTTTCGCGCAGACTTCTGTAATTAAATCCGCTTTATTAGCCACCGCAGTGTAGCAATGCTCTACTTTAAGCATCTCCATTCGTTTTTCAATCGAGCCTCCATAACTACTACTCATCACGGCTACCAAAATACTAGCCTTGCGCAACAAGGTCACACCCATGCCGTCTTGCATGTCATAGGTGCGCATCTCGCGACCTTCAGAATCGAAGGTGATTTTCCCATCCGTAAACACGCCATCGCAATCGAAAAATATAGCTTTAATCTCGTTCATCATGTCGGAAAATGGAATTGAAGAGAGTCGAGATTTCTTCGACTCAATCCAGTAAAATTAGAGCTTAATTTTCGGTATCAACCTCTTCATCGAAGTCGTCGTCGATATCATCGATATCTTCTTCGAGATCGTCATCATCAATCAAGTCTCCCTTCACAATTTTGAACTTGCGTTTTTGCTGATCTGCTTGAATTGGAGAGAGAAGCATACGGCAACCACGACCTGCAATCTTAGGCTTCTGGTCACACTGCGCCATTCCGACGAGATCCTCTCTAATACGATTTAACATCACAAGTCCAAGCTCTTTGTGCGCGTTTTCACGACCACGGAACTGAAGTGCAATCTGGACCTTATGGCCAGCTGCTAGGAAATTCTCCGCACGCCCACACTTGATGTTGTAGTCATGCTCATCGGTACCAATACGGAACTTCACTTCCTTCAGCCTCGCTACTGATTTGGGACTGCCCTTTTTCAACTTCGCCTGTTCATACTTATACTTACCATAATCAACGATCTTACAAACCGGCGGATCTGCCTTGGCTGCGATTTCTACGAGATCAAGCCCACGCGACTTAGCGAGGTCAATGGCTTCTCGAGTATTCATTACTCCGAGTTGCTCCCCATTTGGGCCGACAGCTCGGATTTTTTTAGCACGGATACGTTCGTTGACCGGAGTCATGTCACGTCTTCTATTCGGTTTTCTCTTTGGCTTAGGAATGACTTTAGTAATTTAAGGTTGGTAAGGATGATCTCCTCGAGTGTGATTAAAATCAATAAAATTCCACTTTGGCAACAAATAATCCTAAGAATGCGGATATCGGAGAAAAAATGTGCGCTCCACTGCTTAATACCTTAGCCTCCTTGGAATTGCCTACTTTTTCCTTTTCTCTTTTATATATCCATGTCAGGTAAGCTAGATTATTAAAAGTCAAGGTCATTCGTAGAGCATTCAGCCCTCTTAGGATCATAACAAATCAAGCAAAATACAGAACATGGTTAAGTGGATTCTACAGAAAATCGTCGGGAATAAAAATCAGCGTGAAGTGAAACGCATACGCCCGATTGTAGCGAAAATTAATGAGATCGAAGAAGCTCTCCAAGCGGAACCAGAGGCAAAGCTAGGTGAGTTGACAAAGAAATGGCAGACTTACCTACATCGCTTTCTCCCAATCGACCTCCCGACCAAACGACAGCTTGAGATCATGGAACCAGCTGGGCTAGAGGACATCGCTAAGCTTCTCAACGACCGTTTCACCTCTCTCGCAGAAGAAGTACCGTCTCTCAGCTACACCATCGAAGCCAATCCGGAGTCGATCAATAAGGCACGTGACCTCTTCCAAGACTCAGAGAGCGAATTCCCTGCACTCCGCAACAAATACCTCGACCAAATCCTCCCAGAAGCCTTCGCAGTGGTGAAAAACGGAGCGCGTCGCCTCTGTGGTCAAACCTTTACGGTCTGTGAACAAGAGCTAGAGTGGCAAATGATTCACTATGATGTGCAGCTTATTGGTGGAGTAGCCCTACACCGTGGACTCATCTCTGAAATGCAAACTGGAGAAGGAAAAACCCTCGTGGGTACCCTTCCGGTTTACCTGAATGCCCTGACCGGCCTTGGCGTACACGTCATCACGGTGAATGACTATCTCGCCCGGCGTGATGCTGAATGGATGGGGAATCTCTTTAGTTTCCTCGGGTTATCCATCGGGATCATTCAGAACCAAATGCCCCCTGAGTATCGTAAGCAGAGCTACATGGCGGACATCACCTATGGAACGAATTCCGAGTTTGGATTTGATTACCTCCGTGACAATGGCATGTCTTCCAATGCCGCAGATCAGGTTCAACGTGCACATTACTTCTGTATTATTGATGAGGTGGATTCAATTCTCATCGATGAAGCGCGAACGCCACTCATCATTTCTGGCCCATCTACCGTCAGTAACACCGCCCAGTATGACCAATATAAGGGAATCATTGAGCAACTGGTGAAAAAGCAAAACACACTCTGTAACCAGCTCGCGGCAGAGGCGAAAGAAGCGTTCGAGAAAGGCGACCTGGAAACAGGAGGAGTCACCTTATTTAAGCTCAAACTTGGACAACCACGGAACCGCCAGCTCATGCGTTTTCTCGAAGATCCAGACATGCGTCGCGCGCTCGAGAAATCGGAACTGTCGATGTATGAAGACCCGCAAAAGAAAGGGCTCTTCGCGATCAAAGAAGAACTCTTCTTCACCGTTGATGAGAAAGCCCACGAGGCGGATCTCATGGAGAACGGGCGCAACTACCTCTCTCCGGACGATCCCGATGCCTTTGTTCTCCCTGATCTAGCGACCGCTTATGGTGAGATTGATGCGAACCTCGATCTCGATGAAGAAAAAAGAGCCGCTGAAAAAGAATTACTCCAGAAGCGTCTCGACTCCCAAGGTGACCGCATTCACTCCATCACCCAACTCCTGAAAGCCTATTGCCTTTACGAGAAAGACGTGGAATACGTGGTGAAGGAAAACAAAGTCATTATTGTCGATGAAAATACTGGCCGTGAAATGGCCGGGCGCCGCTGGTCCGATGGTCTTCACCAAGCGGTAGAAGCCAAGGAAAACTGTGTGATCGAAGAAGAAACGCAGACTTACGCCACGATCACAATCCAGAACTACTTCCGCCTCTATGAAAAGCTAGCAGGAATGACAGGAACGGCTGAAACAGATGCGGCCGAATTCCACGACATTTACAGTCTTGACGTGCTTCCGATTCCAACGAACAGACCGAACCAGCGAATCGACGAAAACGACCAAGTCTTCAAAACACGTCGTGAAAAATTCAACGCGGTAGTCGAGCGCGTGCGCCAAGCCCATGAAGAAGGACAGCCCGTCCTCATTGGAACGGCTTCGGTCGATGCTTCCGAAACCCTCGGACGCATGCTCAAACGCGGAAAAATCCCGCACCAAATCCTCAATGCGAAATATCACCGTCAAGAAGCGGAGATCATTCAGCGAGCCGGTTTAAAAGGGGCAGTCACCGTCGCCACTAACATGGCTGGTCGAGGAACCGATATTAAGCTCGAAGATGGCGTCTTTGACATCGGAGGCCTTCTCGTGATCGGCACCGAGCGTCACACCTCCCGCCGAATTGACCGCCAACTTCGTGGACGTTGTGCCCGACAAGGCGACCCTGGTAAAACCCAGTTTTTCCTCTCCTTTGAGGATGACCTGATGCGTAACTTCGCGGCTGCAGACCGGATGACCACGCTTATGGAGCGCTTCGGGATGGAAGACGGAGAAGCCCTAGAACACGGCATGCTTAACCGCTCCGTAGAAACTGCACAGAAACGTGTGGAGCAAGTTCACTACCGTCAGCGTAAATACGTCCTCGACTTCGATGATGTCATGAACCAGCAGCGTGAAGTGGTCTATGGATATCGTAATGACGTCCTCAACTCGGACGACCCACGCGAACTCATCCACGAGGTCATCGAAGAAGTCATCCCAGAAAAGGTCAGTCATTACATCAATGAGCGTGACGAGGGTCAACCTGACTACAAAGAGCTTTACGGATGGGTCAACCACACCTTCCCGCTAGGAATCCATGAGGACAACGTGAAGTTCCATGAGATGGAAGAAGCGGAGATCTCCGAATTCCTGATCGAAAAGGTAAAAGCGGCATATGAGCTAAAGGTGCAACAAGAAGACCCTGAACTCCTCGATATGCTGGAGCGTCACATCGTGATGACCGCGATCGACCGTCTCTGGCAAGAGCACCTCTACAACATGGATGGCGTTCGCCAAAGCGTCCACCTGCGCCAACACGGACAGAAAGACCCGCTCGTCGAATACAAGACTGAGGCCTACGAGCTCTTCATCACCCTGATGGACAACATCAAGAACGAGGCACTCAGCCACCTCTTCCGCTCTACCACGAACTTTGAAACCTATCAGAGCTTCCTGAACAACCTGCCGATGCAGCTCTCCAAACCCGCAGAAGCTGGCGTCGAGGGAGACGCTTACCAAATAGGAGACGGCCCAGCCGTGCCTCCTGTAACGCGCATTGAAAGCCCAGATGAAGACTCCGCAGTACGTGATGAGAGCAAGATCAAAATCAACCTCCCAAAACGCCGCCCAACCGTAAAAGTGGGCCGAAACGAACCCTGCGGCTGTGGCAGTGGTAAGAAGTTCAAATCCTGCTGCGGGAGAGAGGCTTAAGTTTTGCAAAAATTTCTGACTTGGATGATGTTTATACTCCTCTCGAAGCGAACCTCATTCCACACCAGGAGCGAGAAAAACAAGATTTGCTGAGAGGTTTTCATTCTGCAAACCTGATAGAGAACCAGTCTCAGACTTTCAATATTTCATCCTTTCACAAAAAACTGTAATTTTAGTCATAAAGCAAATTATGACACGAACGGCCGAACCTCGGCATTGCGCACTACTCTCGGTGCAATACCGGTAAAAATCTCCCATGGAATCGTCCCCGCCGCGTCAGCAATCTGTATAACGGAAACGTTCGGACCAAAAATTTCAACGACATCGCCCGCATGAACTTGTGGTAAATCCGTAACATCGACCATGATTTGATCCATTGTGACACGTCCAACGATAGGAGCACGGGTTCCATTCAGCCATACCTCTACGCCCTTTCCTGAGATTGCTCTTGGCAGCCCATCTGCGTAGCCGATTCCCACTGTCGCGATCTTAGAGTCCCGCTTGGTTACAAAAGTCCTGCCGTAGGAGACACCCTGCCCCTTTGGAATATCCCGAATGATCGATACACGGGAGCAAAGACGCATCACGGGTTTAAGCGCGGCTTGATATTCAGGAAGAGGCGAAACCCCGTAGAGCATCAGCCCCGGACGCACTAGATTAAGAGCCTGCGTCTGGAACTTCATCAATCCCGCCGAGTTCGCAATATGACGGAACGACATATCTGGCGGTATCGCTTTGACAAACGAAGTGATTTGTTGGCGGGTAAACTCCTCGTCCTCATCAGCAACAGGCAGGTGAGAGCCAATCCCCTCCACCTCCACCCAAGGATGCGTAAACGCGAGGGCCTCGCTAAATTCGGGAGTGTCAGGCAGGAACCCACCACGCCCCATTCCAGTATCCAAGGCTAAATGCACCTTCAGGACACGCTGCTGAGATTCTGCCAGCGTGGCATAAGCATGAAAGCCCTCCATACAGGAGATACAGGGCGTAAAGTCACTATGCACAATCTCCTCATATTCCGAGGGGTTGGCAATCCCGAGCAGATAGACCCGCGCGGTTGGCAACACCTTACGCACCTCGCGCGCCTCCCTCACATTAGCGACCCCGTAAAAGGCGGGAGAAAACTCCTCCAATGCCTGCACCACCTTGGCATATCCGTGGCCGTAAGCGTTTGCCTTCACAACCGCCATTACGGCCGCGCCACCGCTCTGCTCCTGTGCAAAACGGTAATTATGCTTCAAGGCCTCGAGATCAATCTCAGCCCATGCTCTAGGGGGGGAATCATGCATGATTATGCGAGAATTACCGTGAATATGGCCTCGTTACAATAGAATATACGAGTATCTTCTATGAGATAAATACATTGTTCTTTTCGCTCTACTTTTTCTCGAATTGGTTTATCCTAATACCGTGGCAGAGAAAGAAAAGCGCTCAATTGTTTTCTACGATGGAGACTGTGGATTTTGTAACAGTACCGTACAAATGATCTGGCAGCGTGATGAAGGCGGAGTCTTTTACTTTTCCGCCTTACAGTCAGACTTTGCGCAGGAGTTTTTACGCCGTAATGGGGTTAGACCGATTACGATGGACACCATGTATGTCTATGACTCTGGGAAAATCTTTACGCGAAGCCGCGCTGTTGCGCAGATTGGGAGAAAGTTACACGGAAAACGATTTTCATTTGGCGTCTGGCTGATTGAAATCTTCCCTTTCAAAAGCTGGCTCGATGTGATTTATGACCTGATTGCCCATAACCGCCATCGCTTTGCACGAAAGCAAACCTGCCCCCTTCCGCCGACTGAGGTAAGAGAACGATTTATCGATTAATGTTCTTTCTCATTTGAGTGCAGAGAATCGATGAGCTTGGCCACCAGTCCGGTCCAGCCCGTTTGGTGCGCGGCACCGAGCCCTTTTCCGGAATCACCATGGAAGTATTCGTAGAAAAGCGGATGCTCATGCTCAAAGGAATCACCTTCATGACAAGGCCGCTCAGAGGGATTACCATTCCCCTTACTCGCGGCGTATGACGGCTGGTGACGAAAGAGATCGGTAAGCCTATTCGCCAGATCCTTCAGCCTGAACTCGAGGTTAGCCTCACCACCCGACCAGAGCGCGAGCTCATCCTTGTAGTAGTATTGGTTCTTCTGCAGAGATTCGTAGAGTAGGTAATTCAACGGGAACCACACAGGACCACGCCAATTTGAATTGCCCCCGAACATGGAGCTGTCAGATTCGCCGGGGATATACTTCACCTCCCCTTTAAACTTCCCGCTATTCCAAGTGTAAGGATGATCGAGGTGCTCCTTTGAGAGCGAGCGAATTCCGTAATCCGAGAAGAAGGCCTTATTATCAAAGAGGCGAGAGAGAATCCGTTCAAGTCGTTCTTGACTGACTAGGGAGAGAATCCGCTTTTTCTGCCCATCATTCTCTTGGTAACTAACGTGACGTGCCTGCTGGGGACGATTCTTGAAAATCCACTCCATACGACGCTTAAAGTGCGGAGTCTTCTCCAGCATTTTCTCATCGAGCACCTCTACGGCGAATAGAGGAATGATGCCTACCATACTGCGAACCTTTAGCTTCACAGGATCTTTTCCGTTCTGGTGCAGTATATCATAGTAGAATCCATCCTCTTCATCCCAGAGCCCTTGTCCGTCAGGCCCACAAGAATTCAAGGCCTCGGCGATGTGTAAGAAATGCTCGAAAAACTTCGTTGCAGTATCTTCGTACACCGAATCTTTTTGCGAAAGCTCCAGCGCTATTTTCATCATGCTTAGGGAGTAGAATGCCATCCATGCGGTGCCATCTGCTTGGTCAATGTGTCCACCATTAGGGAGAGGTGCACTGCGATCAAAAAGCCCGATGTTATCCAATCCTAAAAAGCCTCCTTGGAAGACATTGTTTCCGTTCTTATCCTTCTGGTTCACCCACCACGTGAAGTTAATCAGGAGCTTATGAAAAACCCGCTCTAAGAAGAAGTAATCGGGTTTCCCCGTGCGCTTACGGTCGATCTGAAAGACACGATAACAAGCCCACGCATGCACCGGAGGGTTCACGTCAGAAAAGTTCCACTCATAGGCCGGAATTTGGCCATTGGGATGTTGATACCATTCCTTCAGCATCAACACGAGTTGGCGCTTAGCAAAATCACTGTCTACCATCGCGTAAGGAATGCAGTGGAAGGCCAGATCCCACGCCGCATACCAGGGATATTCCCACTTATCTGGCATGGATATGAGGTCAGCATTATGGAGATGACGCCAATCGCTATTACGTCCTTTCAAGCGTGAAGCGGGTGGCTTTGAACGACCCTTATCACCGTCCAGCCATTCATCCACGTCATAGTAGTAAAACTGCTTTGACCATAACATCCCTGCCAGAGCTTGACGCTGAATCTTCTTCTCTTCCTCCGAGCGAATGCGTAACTGCAATGCGGCAAAAAACTCATCACATTCTCCCTTTCGCTTAGCTACAGTCGACTTAATATACCCGTCTTCATGCACGTTTTGGTGATTCGCTAAACGGATTTTGACCTGCTTTGATTCCCCGGCCTCGATTTCCAACTGATGCACAGCGCATACCTTCGTGCCATGCCTCTCTGGCCTTACGGCGGGCTTGTCGTCTTGAATAAAGTAGCGATGAAATCCCTCCTTGGTGTAATCTGGCCCCTTAGCATCACCATAAAGCCACTTGGTATTGGTCTCGTTATCGGTGAACAAGTAGGCCTCTGCATCCGGCGAGTAAAAGGTGTATTCATCTTCTAAAAACGCCGCTTTCAGAGACACCGTGTGATCCTCACGCTGCATGAAGAATGGAGGTTTCTCTCCGTCTTGATAGCTCCAGGTGTTACGGAGAGTGATTTGTGGTAAGACCGTGATGGGAGCCGCTTTCTCACCCTTATTAGTAATCGTGTAAATGGCTACGAAATCGTTCTCGCCAGCCTTTGCGTACTCGACATCAACCTGAAAGTAAGTCCCCTGATCAAACGCCCCTGAATCCGAGAGTTCATATTCTGGATCGAGGCGATTTCTCACGCTATTCGTATGCCTAATATCCTCATAGGGGAATTTCCCTTGCGGGTAGAGATACTGCATCTTACAGTAACTGTGAGTAGGTGTAGAATCTAGGTAGTAATATACTTCTTTGACGTCTTCCCCATGGTTTCCAGCACTGTTCGGCAACCCAAAGAGCTTCTCCTTCAAGTGGTCGTCCTGATGATTCCAAAGAGCGAGTGAGACACACACCTTGTTCTCGACATCCGCAAAGCCCGCAAGCCCATCTTCCCCCCATCGGTATGCGTAGAGCCTAGACACATCGTAAGAAAGAGAGTTCCACGCATCTCCGTTTTCCGAATAATCCTCACGCACCGTTCCCCACTGACGCTCAGAGAGATACGGCCCCCAGTGCTTCCAACCGGTGTTCGCTTTCGTGGCGGCGAGACGCTTACCTTCCGTGGTTTTACTAAGTTGATCTGCCATAACTGGGGGATGAAAATTGAATTAGTCTTCGACCTCTAAGATCATCGAGATTTCGACAGAAGCATTCAGCGGCAGGGCACTGACGCCGACCGCAATGCGAGCGTGACGCCCAGGATCACCAAAGATTTCTACCAGCATATCTGATGCAGCATTAATCACGAGTGGATGATCATAAAAGTCACTTGCAGAATTCACAAATCCCGAAAGCGATACAACCTGCGTAATCTTATCCAGAGATCCAAGCTCCGCCTTAGCAACCGCAAGTCGATTCAGAACCACCAGCTTAGCCCCCATTTGCGCAACCTCCACAGAGGTCACCGTAGGAACCACTCCTTGGATCTTATCCTCTGGCACAAAAGGCAACCCTCCAGAAAGGTGAAGTTGATTCCCCGTCCTTACACAATTTAGGTAAGAGCCGATCGGTGCGGGAACTTGGGGGAGAGTGTATCCTAAACTCTCAATCTTCTGTGAAATTTCATCAGTCATATTCATACGAAAATCGTATATTACTCCCCAAATAATAAGGCAAGATATCGTTTACCACTTTCGGAAATTTCTCCCTTACGCCCACTGCCTTTGATTCTCTTGAGCGTCCGGTCCTCATGCCTTCCAGGGAACTCCTTGAGCCCTGTGATCGTAGCTTGCGTCACCTTCCGCTTGCTCGGCATCGCCCATAGTGGGAGCCCTGAACCAGAAAAGGTAATCTCGGTATAGGGATGAGATCCTTGCGCCGCTCTCCATAACCAAGGATAACGTTTTTGGAGCTTAGCTGTTTTAGCAACAGGAACTGTAATGGCAAAATGCGCAGGCTGCTTACGGAGATAGCTTTTGATCGACGATACAGATCCAGACTGTTGTTTCGCGATCAGGTCAACCCCATTCATGCCGCTTAAATTACGCCCGTTAAAATTCCCATGCCCAGAAGGCACGCCCAGATATTTCGTGTGCCACGCTTCAAAATCATTCGAGAGCATCAATGCAACCTCGAAGTGCAGGTGCGCGCGCGTCTTATTAATCCCCGCCCCCGTGTAGCCGAGAAGTCCAATTTCTTTCCCTTGAGAAACCGTATCTCCTACCGCGACATACACCTTATTCAAGTGAGCATAGAGGCTGCAGATCGGGCCTTCTCCCCAATCGTGCAAAACTACGACATACTTCCCGTAGTTACTGCCTTTCGCCTTATCGTTCACATAAGCAACCACCCCATCAGCAATCGTTACAACAGGATCGAGCGGTACCCCTCTTGCATCCCGTCGCACAGGTTTAATATCCGCGCCCTCATGGAATTTAGTTCCGATCACACCATCTGAGGTGCGCTTCATGTTCCGCACAAACCCATACGTTCCTGCGCTCCATGGCTTAGAGGCCTTCCCCTCAAAGTGACGATCCACATACATAAAGAAATCGTTCGGTCGCTGCTGAAAGACTGCCTTATTTTCAGTAGGGAGAATCAGCTTCGGCATCGCAGAAAGCGGCATAACCAGCGCCATCAGAAACAAGAATACATACTTCATACCGCAATACATGCCCCCAATAACCTGTAAAAGCAAGATTTGTGAGTGGGAAATGTGGTTTCTTGGTTCTCTATTCAATCTTCTAGTAAGTTTATCCGCAGATTTCACAGATGCGCGCAGATTAATACCCTATGAATGATATCCTTTCGATATATCCCACTATAATCAGCTAGGATTTTTGAATAAATCCCCTATTGAAACAGAGTTTTATCTATGGAGAAAATACTTAAAACTAAGGTCCGTCTATTGAAGCGTGCTTGTTCGTCTCAATCATTAATACAGAATTGATTAACTTGATTTCGCAAGTTCCCTTATTGTTTTTCCAAACAGATACTTTTTTGTCTATTTCTGGGATTTCAATCCAATACAGGCCATAACCTAGCCTGATAAATTCGTCTTTATGCAATATGCTTGTGGCTCATAAGGGTCTTAAGCGAGACTCATTCCAACCTCTGGTGCGTTTTGGGGTTCAATCCACATACGGTTCATTACCGGAGTCTTGACATTTAAGTTTAGTTAAGTATTATGTTAGCGCAACCCAAACAACAACATGCTTAAACAATTCAAAGAATTCGCATTCAAAGGAAACCTCATCGATATGGCCGTAGGCTTTATTCTCGGAGGGGCATTCGCCACGGTCGTCAAATCACTTGTTGATAACATCATCATGCCACCTCTCGGACTTATTTTAGGAGGGATCGACTTCACACAAATGAAATACGTCCTGCAAGAAGGTGAATCTACCACTGCCGCAGATGGCACAGTTACCGAGACAGTTGCAGAAGTTGCCATTGGCTATGGACAAACGATCTCGGATCTCATCGCGTTCATCATGCTCGCTTTCGTTGTCTTCATTATCATCAAGAAGGTGATCGAAGGTAAAAAAGAAGAAGAGGAGGAAGTGGAAGAAACTCCTGCACAGGAAGTTCTTCTCGGAGAAATCCGCGACTTACTCAAGAAGTAGAAAGCAGCTAACCTAGTTTTATAATTTTCATAAACGCTCGCCAAATTTTTGGCGGGCGTTATTTGTAGATATGGCTATCATCACAAAACGTGGAGACGACGGAACTACCGATCTCCTATTCGGGAAAAAAGCGGATAAAACCTCCACTCGAATTGACGCTCTGGGCGCCGTTGATGAGCTGAATGCTCATCTCGGCCTTGCTCGAATCCATGCAGAGCAGAATGAGCTAACCGAATGGATCGATGGAATCCAAAAAGCACTCATCAATCTCATGGGGATCGTCGCAACCGAGCCTGTGGACTTCCCACAATACCTCGAAAAAGGTTACGGAGTAGTTGATGATGCTGACATCCTCGCACTCGAGAAATTAGCGCAAGATCAGGAAAGTGAGGGCAACACCTTTAAAGGATGGATTCGCCCGGGAGCGGATAACTCTCACCTGACAGCCCAACTTCATGTTTGCCGCACTGTCTGTCGCCGCGCAGAACGAGCCTGTTGGCAAGTAGAGCTTAGCACAAAAGCACCCTGCCTTTTTCTCAACCGCTTAGCCGATGTCCTCTGGCTACTCGCATCGGCAAAATAAGGATTGTAGAAGTATGTGAATCCAACATTGACTGAAAAATCAGCTTGTTTTCACGCCAAGATCCGCCAACCTTCTCACCTGAAATGACAACAATTCTAGCTACATCTGCCGGTCTCGGCTACTTTGCCCAAGGGGGGATTTTCATCTACGTAATTATCGCCTGTTCACTGGTATCGGTTGCTATTATGATTTGGAAGGCCTTAGTCTTACAAGAAAAACGCGTCATTCCATCGACGCTGGAGCAGTCCGTTCTCAGTGGTCAAGAAACGATCGAATCCCTCCAACCAGTTTTCCAAGAAGATCAGTCTAGCCTAGGACGCCTCTGCCGTCTGATCGCGCAAAATCCTTCAGAGGACTTGGTCGAAGCGGCCGCCAGAAAGGAACTCAACCGCCTGCGCGCCGGCTTAAACATTATCGAAGTCATCATCACCATCGCCCCTCTTTTAGGACTCCTCGGAACGGTCTCGGGGCTCGTCACCGTTTTTGGAGATTTCGGCGGAGAGCAGAACAATGGCGATATTGCTAAGGGAATCGCTCAAGCCTTAAGTACCACTATCGCAGGGCTCGCGGTTGCCGTCCCCAGCGTGATTGCCTTCTCCTATTTTAACCGAACCTTAGAGACCTTCGCGGCGCGCCTTGAGCTCGTCCTCTCCCAGCTCTGTTCAAGCCTCAGATAAGTCCACTGTGAAACTCGTTACTGAAAGAAAAAGAAACCCAGAGATCCCCATCATTCCCTTGATGGACATCTTAGCGATTCTCCTTATCTTTTTTATCGTCACCACAACCTTTAAGGAACCCCGGCCCGTCTTAGAGATCGACCTCCCAACGGTTAAAGACATTCCTTCCACAGAAGTCACCGATACTCGCTCCATCTTAGCGGTGAGTAAGGAAGGTATCATCTCGCTCGACCAAGTGCAAATAAAGCCGGAAGAACTCGCTGATTATCTACGCTCTTTTAAAAATGTAAACCCGAATGCGAAGTTAGAGTTAGAAGCGGATGAAGCCGTTAGCCTCAGCCAGCTTTTCCAGGTCTGGGACGCGCTCACAAAAGCCGAAATCGAAATCAAAGACGTGCCTGCACGCATTAAACTACCAGCCAAGTAAATTATGATAATGCCCATCGTGCAATACGGAGAAGCGGTCTTAAGGAAGAAGTGCAAGCCAGTAAAAGAGATTACCGACAAGCTCCATACCCTCGCCGAGGACATGGTCGAGACCATGGTAGATGCGCAGGGAGTCGGGCTCGCGGCGCCACAAGTAGGAATTGATCTCCAATTCGCTATCGTGGACGTCTCTCATGACCCCGAGTGTATCACCTTCTTAAAGATCGATGGGAAAGAGATTTCCCCTGAAGAAATGCCAGAGCACATGCCGATCGTGTTCTTCAATCCAGAGCTAGAACTCCTCCCTCCAGAAGAAGCGGATAAAGAAGGCTGCCTGAGCATCCAAGGCATTCAAGCCAAGGTCACCCGCCCTTCCATCGTCAAAGCGAAACTCCCCCAGCTTGATGGCTCCGTCATGGAGCTCGAAGCCGACGGCCTGCTCGCCCGCGCCATCCAGCACGAAGTCGACCACCTCAACGGCGTCCTTTTCACCGACCGCCTCAGCGGAGTAGGGAAAGCACGAGTTTCCTCTGCTCTCAAGCGACTGACGAAGAAGTATTATTATTGATCGTGTAGCGGGGCTGTATCTTCACGAATTATGCACTTACCAGCTTAGCCGAATAGGCTCCATCCGTTTGGTCTGTAAACGGCGTAATCGCCACTTGCTTTTCACATGTAAGGCTCGGGAATTTTTCGGTAATCCAGGCTACCATTTCCTCGTTTTCTTCGGCGTCGATGGAGCAGGTTGAATACACTAACCTCCCGCCGGGTTTCAGGCAGGGGATCAGGTTGTTGATGATGTTTTCTTGGAGCTCGCGGAGCTCGGAGAATTGTTGGGGCTTGATGCGCCATTTCACATCGACGCGACGGCGGATCACGCCAGTGTTGGAACATGGCACGTCGGCGAGAATGGCGTCAAACTTCCCATGCCATTTCGTGGGGGCAGGCTCGCACCAGTCGTGAACACCCACTTGGGCGACTTCGACTCCAAGACGCGATAAGTTTTGCTCCAGGCGAGGGAGGCGTTTTTCGTTTGAGTCCGTGCAGACGAGCTCTCCGGAGTTCTCCATTTGGGCTGCGATGAAAGCGGCTTTTCCACCGGGAGCGGCACAGGCATCCAGAATCACTTCTCCTGGCTTGGCTTGAATGAGATCAACCGAGTGACGGGTCGCAAGGTCTTGCACGTAAATGCTTCCATTCTTGATCAAATGATAAGGAAGCTTTTCGGCAACCTTGTAAAACCGAGGGTCGACCGTCTCTTCTAAATCACATTCGGCGAAGTCAATATCTGTAGGTTTGAGCGGATTGAGGCGCACGTAGTTTTCGGCAGGCTCATTATTCCACTCTGCTAGGGCAACGGTGTTATCTAGCCCATAGGCCTTGCGCCAACGTTTCCAAAGCCACTCTGGGTGACTATGCTGGATTGGCAGAGGTTCATCATCTAGTTCCTCGAAAAAGCGCTTACGGAGTAAAAGTGTTTTGCGGAGCACCGCATTGACCAACCCTCGCACAGGAATACGAGCACAGTTCACAGTCTCGTAAACAGCGGCGTGATCAGGAATGCGCAGAATCATGAGTTGCGCTACCCCTACGCGGAGGACATCGCGCACTTCATGGTCAATCCGACCTTTACGAATGCGACCGATCCAGTAATCGAGCAAATTGCGATGACGGAGCACCGCCATCATAATCGCTTGCAGGAGGGCGCGATCCTCTGATGAAAGACCATTTTTGACCGCATGCTTGTCGATCAAGGATTCCGCATAATCATGCCCCTTTGACCAGGCTCTGAGGGCTGAGACAGCGGCGCGGCGCACATTTTTTTCCTGCTTTGGCATAAGGTTATTCTCCTGCAGAAGGACGTCCGATCGAGTGATACTCAAACCCTTGATTGGTCGCCGCTTCTGGGCTGATGAGGTTACGCCCATCAAAAATTAAGTTTGCACTCATCTTCTCACGCACTTTGGTAAGATCTGCATTCGCAAACTCTGGCCACTCGGTCGCGATAATAAGGGCTTCCGCGCCTTCAACACAGCTGTAGATGTCATCTGCGAAGGTGATCTTGCCATCCAATCCTCCGAATTGCTTCGCGGTTCCAATCGCTTCTGGATCGTAGGCTGTGATTTCCGCGCCTTCTCCGAGCATGTCATGAATGAGCTTAATCGCGACGGACTCCCGAACGTCATCAGTGTTTTGCTTAAAGGCTAAGCCCCAAACTGCAATTTTCTTCTCTTGCAGCACCCAAAGCTTCTCGCGGATCTTATTAAGGAAAAGTTCGCGTTGGTCTTCATTGATTTGCTCCACTTGCTTGAGAAGTTCGAACGGATGTCCAAGCGATTCTGAAATCGCGATAAACGCTTTTACGTCCTTCGGGAAACATGAACCTCCATATCCAAGACCAGCATTCAGGAAACGACGACCGATACGATCATCCATTCCGATTCCTTCAGCAACTTTCTCAATATCTGCGCCTGACGCTTCACAAATACGGCCAACAGCGTTGATATAAGAAATCTTAAGTGCCAGGAAGGAGTTTGCTGCGTGCTTAATAAGCTCTGCAGACTCAACGTCGGTGACTAGGACTGGCGCAACAAACGGCGAATACACCTTCTGCATAATGGCTGTTGCACGTTCATCATTAGAACCGAAAACGATACGGTCAGGATTTAAGAGGTCAGCAACAGCGCTTCCTTCGCGCAAGAATTCAGGGTTAGAAGTCACACCAAACTCACAACCAGGTTGCGCGTAGCGCTTGAGGGTCTCTTCGACTTTTTGGCCCGTTTTCACAGGAACGGTCGACTTATCAACGATCACCTTATAGCCCATCTCAGGTTTTAGGACCTGCGCAATTTCGCGAGCTACTTTCTCGATATAAATGAGATCAACCGAACCATCTTCTTGTGGAGGAGTAGGCACCGCGATAAAAATCACCTCCCCATCTCTCACACCATCTTCAGTTGAGGTTGTGAACTTGAGGCGTCCAGCGGACACATTTTTCTTAACGAGTTCTTCTAGGCCTGGCTCAAAAATCGGGATCTTACCATCAAGAAGCGTCTGCACTTTCTCCGCATTGTTGTCCACACAGGTAACTTCATGCCCTACTTCCGCAAAGCATGTTCCTGTTGTAAGTCCTACATAACCCGTTCCAATGATCGTAATTTTCATGAGCGGATTTTCGTAACAGTCGCCTTTCGGTAATGCAAGCGGTTTTAACCTGCTAAGTTTTATTTATTACCTTAATGAAGTTAAAATTGTGAGGTGGAACTCTAAACCTAAAGATGGCTCTAGCTATCACCAGTTGCTGCCACCTTCAACAAAAGCACCTTATCCTTTAACTCAAATCCCCCCTATGAAAACAGATTAAGCTCCTGTTCACCAAGTGCCAAGCAGCCATCATTGATGATCCGACAGCGAAGCCCCCCCTTTCCCATTAGAAATTCATGTACGCCCTCCGCGCAGGCCTCGTTCATCCAGAAACAGGGTGCCGCTTCTTCGCTTCCCGAATACTCCACTCCGTTGATGGCAAAGTTTTTCCCAATCAGTGAATTTAAATCGAAACCTGAAATGAGAACATTCCTTCTGAAGGCGCTAGCAACTAAATCAGGCAGGTTAAATTCCGCCATTACCTCCTTGTATACCTCGGCATCAAAAAAGGTGATCTGCCCCTTAAAATCAGGCTTATAATCAAAAAAGCGATCTCCGACAATTCCTGAGCCAGCAACGAGTTCTAATTTTTCGAGCGATTCTATCTCATAGGGAACAGAACCCTTCCCAGCCCTTCCCTTGTAAGAATGTCCGGAGGAACGATACAACGCCTTAATATCTACTAACATAGCTGTATCCTAAGCAATTTCATGACAAGTGCAAGTTCACATTAGGATCCTTCATGGACAAAAGCGGTTGGCATAGATTCTGATAGTAAAAACAAACGGTGAAACTTGACGTCCGACAAAACGGCAGATAGGTTGCCGAAATCCGAAAAAGGATCAAAATCTTATGAATATTCATGAATATCAAGCACAGGAACTGTTCACGCAGTTCGGAGTGCCTTGCCCTGCTGGAAAAGTTGCCAGTTCTCGTGCAGCAGCTGAAGCGGCTGCCACGGAACTCGGAGGCGGAAAGCTGGTAGTTAAGGCTCAAGTTCACGCAGGTGGGCGTGGAAAGGGAACGTTCAAAAATGGCTTCCAAGGTGGAGTTCACCTCGGCAACTCTCCTACTGAGATTGGAGAGTTCGCGGAGAAAATGATCGGGCAAACGCTTGTAACCAAGCAAACGGGTGACGAAGGCAAACTCGTAAGCAAGGTCATGATTGGTGAGGCTGTTTCTATCGAGAAGGAATATTACCTCGCAGTTCTGATGGATCGTGAATCTAACTCTCCTGTGATTGTCGCTTCTACCGAAGGTGGTATGGACATCGAGGAAGTTGCAGAAAATACTCCAGAAGCCATTATTCGGGAAATCGTTCACCCAACACTCGGTCTCCAAGCGTATAATATTCGTAAGCTCATCAAAGGGCTGAAGTTCGAGAAAGACCAAGCGAAGCAGTTCAGCAAGCTTATCAAGTCCCTCTATAAATTGTTCATCGCATGTGATTGCTCCATGGTAGAAATCAACCCAATGGCCCTCACCACAGACGGTCAGCTCATCTGCCTAGACGCGAAATTTGGCTTTGATGCGAACGCGCTTTATCGTCACCCGAACATCATGGCATACCGTGACCTCTCTGAGGAAGATCCTCGTGAAGTAGAGGCCTCCAAGTATGACCTTAACTACATCGGTCTCGATGGCTCAATCGCATGTCTTGTAAACGGCGCTGGTCTGGCGATGGCAACGATGGACATCATTAAGTTCTCAGGTGGTGAACCTGCTAACTTCCTCGACGTAGGGGGCGGTGCTAGTGAAGAACAAGTCACGGCAGCCTTCAACATCATCATGGGTGACCCAAATGTTAAAGGCATTCTCGTGAACATCTTCGGTGGAATTATGGACTGCGAGGTCATCGCCAAAGGAATCGTCGAAGCGTGTAAGCAAACCGGCCTGACTCTTCCTCTTGTCGTTCGTTTGGAAGGAAACAATGTCGTAGCTGGTAAAGAAGTTCTCGCTAACTCAGGACTCCCAATCATCTCCGCTGACACACTCTCAGAGGCCGCTAAGAAAGCGGTAGCAGCCGTAAATGGGTAAATCATCAATAACACTTACAAACTCAAAACTTATATAAATTATGGCAATTTTAGTAGATGAAAACACCAAACTCATGGTTCAAGGAATCACGGGTGGCTTCGGTGGAAAACACGCTGGCCTCTCTCTTGACTACGGCACACAGGTCGTCGCTGGAGTAACTCCAGGAAAAGGCGGACTTAAATTCGAGCACGCAGTGAACGATGTTCCAGTATTTGATACGGTAGAAGAAGCCGCGAAGGAAACGGGAGCAGACGCCACCGCGATTTTCGTTCCACCTCCGTTCGCAGCAGATGCGATCTTAGAGGCTATCGATGCGAAGATTCCTCTTATCTGTGCGATCACAGAAGGGATCCCAGTGATGGACATGATGAAGGTGAAGGAAGCGCTCAAGGGCAGCTCCTCACGCCTCATCGGGCCAAACTGCCCAGGAATCGTCACCCCGGGTCACGGCGAAAACTCACATGGTGGATGTCGTATCGGGATCGCCCCTGGTTACATCCATAAGCGTGGTAACGTCGGAGTGGTTTCACGTTCAGGAACTCTTACCTACGAGGCCGTGTATCAACTCACAGAACTCGGCTACGGACAATCGACATGTGTCGGAATCGGTGGAGACCCCATCAACGGCACATCACACTTAGACGTGCTAGAAATGTTTAATGAAGACCCTGAGACCGAAGCGATCATCATGATCGGTGAAATCGGCGGAAATGCAGAGGCAGAAGCAGCGCGCTGGGCAAAGGAAAACTGTAAGAAACCAATCGCTGGATTCATCGCAGGCGCTACCGCGCCTCCGGGACGCACTATGGGACACGCAGGCGCCATCGTTGGTGGTGAAGAAGACACCGCTGAGGCGAAAAAAGCAATCCTCCGTGAGTGTGGAATCGCCGTTGCAGACAACCCATCCGAGATGGCGAAGGCCCTCCTCGAAATCTGGGGTAAGTAAGCTAAATCCCTTCCTAATTCAATCGAGCTTTCCGTATTTCACGGAAGCTCGATTTTTTTATTTGAATTTCTCGCTAGATTCACTCAACTTACACCTTAATGAAACGTTTTCTCCTTCTCTCACTCAGCTTCGCCTCACTTCTCACCTTCTCCTGCAGTTACACGCCAGAGCGCAAACCCGCAACCCCACAGGGCTCGGACGTCGGAGATATGCCCTGGAATACCCCTAATCAAGGTGAAGGACAAGGCGCCTTTGGTGGAGCCATGAGTCGATAACTCTGATGTCAGCACGACTCAGCATTCCTGAATACGCTATGGCCATCGCGCATGTCGCGAGCCTGCGTAGTGAGGATCCTTACCGAAAGGTTGGGGCCGCCGCTATTGACTACAACAATCGGGTCATTGGCACCGCTTACAATGGACTGGCACCTGGTTTTGATGCCCCCGAAGGCTTTTGGGACGACCGCGATCAGCGCCAGAAATTTATGCTCCACGCAGAGATTAATCTCTGCTCGCTCATCAAACGTGGAGAGGCAAAAATCGTCGCCTGCACCACCCTACCCTGCACCTCCTGTATGCAAGCACTCTGTGCCAACGGCGTAAAAGAAGTCTACTACGCAGAGGACTACCCCGGCTCAGATGCCCATGAAATCGCAAAGACCTACGGAATCAAAATACAGCAAATTGCGCAAAAAGGGTATCGAGATTTAATTTGAAGACTGTAGCGTCTTCAGCCCCCTAATCTCTTCACGCTTGCGACCGAAGGTAAAGTCATCTCTTAAACCTGCAGGAACAGTATGGATGTAAATCGGAATAAGCGCTAATTTTGGATTCGGATCATTCGCCATCCAGATCAGCAGAGTTTCAGGAACCGTCTCCTCTCTTTCATAAATTATCTTTTTTCCGCCATCGATGCTAACCTTCAGAGTTTTCGAGAAATCGTTTTTGAGAATGCGAGTTTTTCCCGCTTGCAAAGTTAGGACTTGGTTCGAGAGGGCGACATCATGCGTGAGGTAGGATACCGAACGTAGCCCCAAACCCACATGCCCACCATCAAGATGGATAATTTTGGGGAGCGCGAGAGCGTTTGGAGACGGCTTAGTTAATATTGCACAGAGAGTCACTGTCTCCTTTGTAACCACCTTGATTTTATGTCGAAGCCGAGTAGAACCCTCGCTCCGCAAGCTCAGCAGATGAATACCCACGGGAATCAAAAGCCCTGAACTGGCTTGCTGAGGCTGAATCGGGCGCATGGTGAGCGGCTTCTCGCCTAAATACGGGGTCACTGGTTCATTCAGCTGGTTATAGAACTGGAGAAACCCAACCTCAGGAGTAGCCGAGGCAGAGAGAATTAGAACAAGAAGGAAGAAGAATTTCATTTGAGCGTTGTTTTATGGATTTTCACCTGAGGGAATCGCGAGGTATCAACTGTGAGATCATTATTCAGATAGGGATGCAGGGTTACATCAAACGACTTTCTCACCACCGACTCCGTGCCTGCTTTTGTATTCTCTACCTGAATATGGATTCGGTAAGATCTAGATTGCGTAGTGAAGAGGTCGGACATTCGCCGGAAGAGCTCTTCACGCCCTTGATCACTCCAGAGCTGTTGATGAATCCCGAAACCATGCTCTTCCTCTCCGTTACTTTCGAACCTTGCTTTCTCGCCAAAAATAGGGAGATCGCCCTCGCCTTCTGAGAACGGAGCCTTCGCCAGCGAGATGTCAGATAGGGATAGAAACGGGCGCTTCTGACGTGCCGCGATGATTCCATCTGCCAGTCCGCTAGCGACGTCGCCAGTAGAATTCCGAGGCTGACGCACGAACGCTCCAATAATCTGATCTTGCTCATGGAGAAACCCAGAAAACAGCGCCAGCAAGACACTGCGTGGTGCCGTATTGAGATTGATCCTGCTTTTGAGAGAGCGAATCGGAGACTCCGTGACGCGAAACTGGTCCAATAGTCGTGCGGCCTCATATCCTTGGCGCGCCTCCCCTTCGGGCGAAGCAAAGCAATGAAATTCAGGACTCCCAATCGCCAAGGTAATTCCGCCACCATATTCTCCTAGCTCTACTGCGGACATCATCTCGCCTTCTGGATTGCGGGTGTAGTCATCGCTTGCATAAAGCGCATCATCCACCGTTGCCCCCGCCTCCTGTCGCGTTGGGCGGCGCACATGGCGCCACTGCGCAGGATCGAAGACGTTCCCAAGCTCTCCCAGACTCGTGAAATATCCCTTATTGGAAATCGGCTGAAAGTAACGCTCCGCATCATCCTCAGATTGCGTGACGTAATACTGGCTTTTCATGTTTCCGGAGGCTTCTTCCAGGTTTTGGCTTAATACCCCTTCGGGATTATCCCATTTCACATATCCATATTCACCAGGGTAACGCATTCCTCGACTCGGGGTTGCGGTACACCCACGCACATCAAGTCCATAATTTTCAGAATCATAGTAAGCATCCGGGAACAGAGTGGTATTCGAGATTACCCCAGCCTCCTTAAAAAGATAGTTGTTCTGACCTCCAAAAGAAGTCTGAGTCGCATAAGTTAAGCCTCTAATGTCCTTTTTTTGGCAATAAAAGACACTGCGGCTATCCCCTTTCATACCAATTTCCAGAGGAATTCCGTGTAATGTGTTATTCGCATTCTTATTATTGGTATCGATAAGCCCATTAAGAGTCCTGCCGGTATCTGCAATATTGAAAGACCCATGCACAACTCCCCCGACTAAAGAAAAGTCACTAATATCGCTTGGTGGATCCTCTTCAGAATTGTCTATAGAACACCACCAAATCTCCATCCTATTTCCCTCAGAAGCCGTCCTACTAGCAGTCGCAGTACCGGAACTATCTGCAAGCTCATAGTGCAGATAAGCCTCCTCATCCCCAATGAAGTCATCATCCAAATCCTGAGTCAATTCCAAGACTCGATACTTATTCGGCTCGATCGTGATAAGACCTCCCCAATAAAAAAGCTCTTCAAGGGGGAGTGGATATTCGGCTCCGTTGATGATAATTTTATGATCCTGGTCTGGATAAAGGTTAAACTTCAAATACCCATGGAGCGTTTGATTCGTAGGATTGTGGAGTTCGATAAAATTACGGATTTGAATCACCACGCCTTGTTCCGTCGCATCAGAGAGGTAATACCGGCGTGAGGCTTCAGTGTAATACGGATATGCATCAATCCCGCGATAATTCCCACTCGTTAAACCTCGCTCTACCCGTGGCACTGAACCCGCATCCGCGTAATCCAAGATATTCGCAGCAAGTGTCGCGCAATACGACTCGGTCTCCACTGGGAACCCACCGTATCTCGCCTCGCTCGGAAACTCAGGATTCACATAAATCCCCACCGCACCGTATTCCTCAGCATTATCCTTAAACCCGCGGACTTTCTTAATTCGAGTAGCCACCCGTTGTACTGCCACCTTCCCACTAGACAGCTCCGCATTCAGATTCATCTTAGGCTCCCCTGCATTCTCGTAATTATGTCCGTAAGGCACGACCTCACTCTCGATCGTGTCCGCTAGCCTAAAGGTAAATGCACCTCGCAAAGCCTCATAATCCGTACTAATTTCCGATAAAACCGTAGACTCACTCGCCATATAAGCAGGAAATTCCTGCGCAAAGAGAGGAGCGAAAGGATGCTCGGGCGGCGCACCCGCTCCATTCGGGTTTTGCAACCGCTTGGTAAAGGGTTGATCATAATCGACTGGAAACTCATGTTGACCATCCAGCCCGCTACTGAAAACGTTCAGCCCTAGGTGCCTCTGATCAATGATCTTGGCCTCGGCTCGTTGCTGTTGCTCCTTAGATGTTAAGTAAGGGTCGTAACTCAAGCGTTCATTATTGCCCTCATGCGCTAAGGCTTCATAATCCAACAACCCATTCAAGTCCTCAATCCAATAGGAATACGAGAGCCCGTTCCCAAGCTCGATTCGCGGAGTGGTAAGGCTAAGCCTTTTTATTCCTCCAAGCTGCCAGCCTAAGTCATCCATTTCCATCGGATTTACGCCGACATCGATCCCACCACTATACTTCGCATACCCATCGTACATCCCCTTGAAACCTAACTTCTGTGCAGACACGCCAGCGACCAAGGGCTGATGGACCCACTGACTCTCATCAGAATCAAACCATGAGATAACATAATATTGGGTCTCCCCCTCTTCATCTGTCACCATATGTGTTAGAAAATGATCCCGATTAGTCGCGTGCAGGACTTGTCCAAGCCCATCCTGTAAGGCACTTTCCAACGCTAGGTCATAGTGATAATTGCGCTTATAGGCATGATTACTAGCTCGCCAAGGAGTCACGAGGCTCAAAAGGGAGAGAACTACCACTATAATAACCGAAACCGCCAACAAGGTTTGTATAAGGGCAAGGCCATTACGGCGTATTTCGGGTCCAAACTTCATCGCTTTAGCTTGTGGGTTAAGGTGAAAAAATTTGGAGCCAAACCTTCACGAGCGATAAATCTCTCACCAACTTTCGTTTTCCAGTCACGGACAGATAACGTTACCGCCTTCCCGACAGGGCACAGTCGCAGATCCACCTTAATCACCGAAGGAGTTAACTGGTAATCCCGGTCGCCACCTGACAACAAAAGAGAATGCACATTGGTTGCCGCCTCAGTTCCTGGGAGTTCCGCTGAGAGATCCTCGACAAAGCGCGGCATCCCCGTTTCACCAAAAGTCTCGCCCCGCAAAGTCACCGAAAACTGCGCCACCTCCGTGGCTACTAAACTGAGAATTGCAGGAGAGGCGATGATCCCCCACTCTGCATCATCTGGTTTCACAGTCGCAGTAAGATGAAACGGACCTCTCGGCAAAGCGAAATCCCCATGCCCAATTACTGGATTAAGAAGCTTAAGCCTCTCAAACACTCGATCAGGCGGAGTGTAGAGGCGATACAATTTTCGCGAATACCCAAGTTGCTCCTCACTGCTTGCTGGCGTGAGATCCTCACGTCCACCGTCTTGAGTAATCGCCGTGAAATACAGCACATGCGCAATCGATCTACCCTCATACTTATCCGCAGCCCTCTCTGACACATCAATGAAAAAACCGATTCGATCATTCGGAAAGCCCACCTCCTCCTGAGAAGAACAGAGCGAACCATATCCCGCGGTCCAGTTAGCGTATCCTTGATTTACAAAAGCCCAACCAGCGCTTTCTTTTCCGTTCCCCAACGTCATCGGAAGATCTACGCGATAATGCCTCAGGTCTTGTCGTAAAATATCAAAAGCGGTTCGTGCATTCGCGGTTTGGTGCGCTTGGTGAGCCACATCCTCATACCCTTTCCGGCTCAACTGCACGAAGCGGTAGACAAGCCCAAAGACCATAAAAGCAATCACGCAAGATACCATCACCTCGAGAAGCGTAAACCCAGGCCTCCCCCTTTTACCCTGACTCTTCATCGCGCATGGAACCTCCTTCTAAATTCATATTCTTCCCTACCTGAGGCAGGCCTTCCCGCCGGACCGGAGACACGAACCACAAACACTTCTGACCCTTGGTGCGAGCTTTCCGAATCCATTGTAACCGTTGCGATACATCCAGAAGCAACGGCCATCCTCCCTGTCTGCACCTGATCAGGCTTAGTCACGGGGAATGCCTCTCCATCCTCAGCAAACAAAAAACTCACCTCCTCTGCATCTGCAAATCGGGGAAAATCAAACGAACCTGCAAAAAGCACCCCGCCCGCCTCTGACCAAGCGCTTGGTAGCTCAGAAAAAATAGACTCCGCTACCTCAATGCTCTTATACTCCAGCATCGACTTCTCCTTCGCCCGCATCCCCGCACCAAGCGCCGCCAGAGAAACAGGAATGACTGCCGCCAAAATACTAATGGATAACAAGTTTTCGATCAGTGAAAACCCTCCAGAGAAACGAGTTTGGCTCCCCACAGTCATCGCTAATTCACCTTACCTGTCATCGGGCTGATGTAGACCAACTTTGCCTTCGCTGCATCCGAATCGGATTCGATTGCAACCTCTCGATCTCGCAGCATAACATACGCCCCGCCTTCCCTACTCGTCATCTCCCCCATAGCATTAAAAACGATCGCGTGCACACCCTCTTCATTCACCATCGCACTACAAGCGTTCAGATACTCCTCGGAGGAATAAGCCAGCTCAACATCTGACTTAAGGGTCGCCCACCTCCGCACAGGTTGCCACTTCCCATCATCAACCTTCGCGAGCGTTATTTGATACTTTCTCACATCCGAATTTAGCCTAACTAATAGTGCAACTGGCGCACGACTTGCCCGCGCCTCCATTCGCGTATTCTCTAGTAATGCCGTGACCTGCCTCTGGGAGTCCACTAACTCTCCACTCTTTTGCGCATGACTCACCGCTCCAATCCCAGAAATCCCTAAAAGAATAACTGCTACTCCGATAACCATCAAAAGCTCTAACAGCGCAAAGCCAGGCCTCAACTCATGAAAACGCCTACCAACGATCATGTCTGTAATGGTAAAACACTACAGTCCAGGGTAAAAGATCAATATTGACGCAAAACCGATAAATTATTCATGTGAATTATGAACGTTGTCACTAAGAAGAATTTTGACGCACCACTAGCTCTCTAACTTATAAGGAACTCTTACATCCACCCAATTCGATTGAAAGTCTTTGATGTCGCGTGATACGATCAGCGCGCTCTCACTCCTCGCTGTCGCATAAATAATCGCATCGGGAACCTTTAAACGATACTGCTTCCTAAGCCGGATGGCCTCCTCCGCCACTTTCGTCGTCACTCCACAAATCCGGAATGTGTTTAGAAAACTCTTTACCACATCTTGCTCCTCCTCGGAACTAGCTCCCACACTCACCTCGATATAAGAAATAACGCTAATCAAGCGTTCATCGTAACGCGCAATTTCGTCCGCAGCCATCTGCACCCCGTTAAGGTAATCGATCAGAATATTGGTATCGAAAACGGCTTTCATCGCTTAATCCCATTCATTTCGGATCTCTTCTTGATACGTCACCCCGTCTTTAGCCTTCCCCTTCCATAGGCCAAACGCAGCCTCTAAATCTGGAGTTTTAGTAGCTTCAACATAATTGGACAATACTTCTCGAATCACAGAAGCACGCGACCTCTTCTCCGCAGCACTTAATCGATCAATACTCTCAATAATTTCATCTGGGACATCTATCACCGCTCTCATGAATGACATCATACATCGACATCACGCAACAAGCAAGAGAAGAAAACCAAAACCTCCTGAAGCGCGAAGCCTAACTCTCCTCTCTTTATTCATAAATTAGGCTAGAGTAACCTTCTAGATGGTATTAAAACAATCCCATGCCTAATTCTGACTACACCTCCTACGCGAAAAATCTCGAACGCTTCACCAATGCTCACGGCCCCTCTGGAGGCGAGTCAGAAGTCGCGAGTTTGCTCTCCGACAGCCTTGCTCCGTGGGGCACTAAGCTCGAAGATCAGCTGGGATCGGTGGCCTATACCAAGGGCGAAGGAACACACGTCTTAATCGCGGCTCACATGGACGAAGTCGGATTCCGCGTGCAATCCATTACCTCGAACGGCTTTATCAAGTTCGTTGCTGTTGGTGGTTGGTGGGGGCATACCTTACTCGCGCAACAGGTCATCATTAAGACGAGAGCCTCAGGCAAAATCACAGGCGTAATCGGATGTATGCCCGTGCACTTCCTCCCTGCCTCTCAGAGGGCACAAGTCTTGGACATTGATGCAATGTTTATTGATGTCGGCGCCTCCTCCCGCCGGGAGGTGTTAGAGATGGGAATCATGCTAGGAGATTACATCGCCCCTGCCACCAGCTTCGCTCCGCTAAGTGTTCCCGGAAAATTTGTCGCCAAGGCCTTCGATAACCGAGTAGGCTGCGCCTGCCTCACCGACATCGCCGTAGATATCCCTGAAGGAATAGAGGGCATTAAACTTTCACTCGGCGCGACCGTGCAGGAGGAAGTCGGCACCAGAGGAGCGGCGCCACTCGCCAACGTCCTCAAGCCAGATTTCGCGATCATCCTAGAGGGCACTCCTGCCGATGACACCCCGGGCTTCAATCTCGACACCAGCCAGGGACTCGTTAGCCATGGCGTGCAGATCCGCATGCATGACCCCTCCGCCATCATGTCACCAAAACTCGTCGATGCCGCCATCGCCGCCGCACAGGAAAACAACATTCCCTACCAACTCGCCGTGCGCACCTCAGGCGGGACGGATGCGGGCCGCTTCACGATTGCTGAGTCAGGCCTCCCCTGCATCGTGATCGGAGTCCCTGCACGCTACATTCATACGCACAACTCCATCATCGACATCGCAGACTACGCAGCCATGAAAAACCTCGCCGTCGCGCTAGCGAAAAAATTAGCAGGGTTGGAGTGCTCCCAATAATTTGATCCATGGTTTTTCCTTCGGTCTCATGTTGACAAAAGCAGACGAGACATCAGGCGCAGCGATGAGCCTGTGAAAACCGTTTCGTGGGCAAAGCAACACATGCAGAGCGGCATGAGT
>CALKLP010000266.1 GCA_937991965.1 uncultured Verrucomicrobiales bacterium | reverse complement strand
GAGACTCCCAGATTCGGCCAATTACGACGACACGTACCTCGTTCTCTTCTTTTGCGCAACGACCCCCACATGCACCAGTCAGTGGATCCGTACTCGGAGTTCAGTTCCGCGAAATATAGCGCCAGTACTTAATCACAACATAAGACCGACAGCAACAGCAGATCGAACCTGAACTGTGGGTAAAAGAAATGACGGCTACTGTTGAAAAAAAATGAGTATATCCAAACAGACGTTTTAAAACCTTCCTAATGGCGGTAAAACATTACCCTTTTTTCTCTGCAACCACAATCGAGACCACCAGCTCCCTACGAGGAGAACTCCCGCCCTCCGATCCTAGCGGCAATGCCTTCCACACACTAGCAGGCTTTCACTCTTAGTGCTGTAACAGGACTAATCATACCAGTACAGGAACACACTTCAACACAAAATCACAAAGATCGTACGTTACGAAGGCAAATATCTCCCTCCCTCCATACGGGCAGCGATCTCCGTATACAATCAGGCCCCCATCCCGGGTGCGGTGTCAAAACATACCAGTCGCGAATCACAGAGAGGGTATCCCACCCGTTGGGAACATCACTGACGGTTACTCAGAAACAATAAACACAAACTCAACATTCGATTGTTGATCCACGGTAGGCGATTACGTTCAGATGGGGGCTTTGACCGCACCACCCTTGCCCCTGAATGATATCGGACCGGAACATGCTTCTAGCGTATGGGTGGGTCTCTCAATAACGCCCGATACAACAAGTTAAATTCCGCGCGAAAAATGACATCCCGCAGCATATTGGCACACTCACGCGGGGGGTTATGGCCAAAAGGGTTATCGACAACCGTCTGCAACACGCTTACATGAGCCGCATTTCCACCTCGGAATCCTGGAATATCATGGGTCGTTGAGACGGCAACGTCAGCGTGACCTCGTCGACAACGTCGCCTGGAGCGTCGCCACCCGGAACGACCGCTGTGACAGCCATAGACGCTCACAGCAAAGCACAATAGTTGGGCCCGCCCACAGAACAAGCAATATGGTCCATCCCGCCCCAATCTTGACCCCCTGGTGTCTTCAGGACGGAGGCGTTGAGCTGCGGCATGACGTCGATGTCTAGATTTTCTGTCAGCGCTTTCTGCATGATGATACCCACATCGCCTCCCACAGGGAGCATGATTAAGGGCATGGGAAATCGTACTTGTTCCTATGGTGCATAGATCGTTGAGTGAAACAAACACGGTTGCGATCCAATATCATAATTCTGTCCCAACGACGTCACCACAAGAGCATGCCCATGAACCGCTACCGTTAACCCGGTTTTCGTCGTCCCCGGATTGTCTTCGCAGGGTCTGTACCAGCTCTTCCGTCACTGCCGTGATGCGTTAACCAAAATCCATGAGTAAGTTGACCTCAGCGGCAGTGGAATCACCAGTAGTGGCAAGACGCCCCCCGAGATGCGCCGTCAGGCCCTGTAAACGCGGTTTGTTCTCTACAGAATCAATCATCGTGTGATTACATCTCCCCGGCTTCACGACCGTGACACGCGCGGAATATGAGGTTGTGGAATCTCCAAGCCACTTCTGGGACGAAGTCGCCGGCGGCTGTACCGGCAAAAAGCGGAAAATTGACGCTGCGTTTGTGGCCTAGCGCATAAAGTAGTACGTTGTTGCATCGTTTCGTTAAAGCCGTCTTCAACTGGAACCAAATTCAACGAAGGCACGCGAATGTGCACGTGGTGGTCGTCATTCTAGGTAGAGGTTTAATGCGCAGCAGATTTTGTCCCCGTGGCCACCACTCTCGAGGGGGTCTTGAACGCACTAGCTTTAGGGATTCAACACGCAGGGGATATCCCTGTGGCCTTTCTCCGTGTATGTTGAACAGGTTCGCTTGTGGACTGCTTCTGGTGAATGTGGGTATGGCCGTGAAACTGGCCATTGACGTGTTTATCGACAGTAATTGTTTTTTTCGGGGCAGTCCTACTGGTGGTGCCCTTATTTGTATAACATACTAAATACATTTTGTTGTCGTACCGGCGATTCCGCGCTGCTTTCATACAAGAAGCGTTGCAATTTTCGAGTAAGTCGTGGCCTTCAACAGCCACCCCTGCGTCTTGGTACCTGCATGAGCCACAGAGTCCGCGTCACGTCGTAAAAAAATTGGCGCCTTTCAGATTTGTTGGTATCAATCACAACTTGGTCCCGTTGCTGGTTAACCATTGAACTAAACCGTGCGTCAGGATCATCCGTTTCTACATCAAACAGTTTCTGATTCTCCTCCCTTTAAGCGGAACTCCATTTGATCGATTCCTGCCGCAATTGCCTCAACCACCGCCTTGTCACCTTTTATCTTGTACTGAAGACCGTCGCGCTTCACCACTTTTGTGAGCCCGCTCGTAACAAGGTATTTCCGCAAGGCATGTTTTCGCATAAAAATCCTGCTATCTAAAGGCACGCTGCCATCTAAGTTCAACACTCAGAATATCTGGCACCCAAGCCATCATCAGTTGTGTACTGCATGTAAACGCCAGCTACTCTTTTGAGCCTATTCCTTAACTCCTCGACGGAGACGTCACCCGAGGGCTTGTCTTTGTAGAAGTCAGCAGAACTCACCAGCCACCATCATTCGGGTTGGCGAATCTAGCACTCCTTGCCGCCTCGCGAGCACCCGATCTCTTCCATCTTGTCATATGATATGCAACTGATGGTCGTATCCAGAACGAGCAGCAAGGTAACGGCGCATATCGTCAAAGTTTATAACATCACCACCTGGCTTAGGTGGCCTGTCTTTCTGATTGTCGCTACCACGTCTTGCATCGGCTGGTCCCCCTCTCGGCCTTCATTTTTTGAGTTGTCCCAACATTCACAACGGACTCTGCCAAAGACCTGCGCTCGCACTCCTCTTGCTGCTGTAGGGTTTTCCTTTGCTTCGGCTGGTGTCCCTGACCAACCCGCAGAACACTGTTTCCGGCCTCCTAATAGCAAATTAGTCACGTTGTTGGAAAATATGCAGAACTTAGACAATTCAATTGAATTCTTCGGACTCAAACGACCGGGCCCCCGGTGGTTACAGTTCCGACGACCTCTCCTCGTAGGATCGTGGTACGTTTGTTCACAACTCAAAAATACGTTCCTTATGTTACCGGAAAAAAAAAAAAAAAAATCGCATCGAAGACGGACCATCATGTTTGTTTCATAGGGTATCAAAATCTCACAATAAACGCCAATGATGACAGTGGAACTCCCCAAAAAAATAATCTAAGCTTTCTGCGTACGTTAAAACGACAAGTTGTACGCCCTCAGAGGAACAAAAAGCTGCAAAAAAAGGGAGAGAGGTGGCGCCACGATATATTTACAAACAGACTAACGTGCAATGAGTGTCCACTCCTGTCAACGCTCGTGAGGCACACTCAATGATATATCAGCACAGCGTCAATCAATTGTTTGACAAAGTTGGTGTAGAATCGGATGTCTGTATAGTCTAGTTAATATGAGGATTGCCTAAGAAATGCCCATTGATCGAGGTATTGAGATCGCGAATATCTCAAGGGGGTTCCAGAAAACGCAAGTAGGTACCATTTTACGGTCGATAGTGTTTCTACCGCAGTTGTAAAAAGTATAGCCTACCCACACCTATTGCCCTCTGCTAGCTTCGGAAGGCTAGAGTTAAGCGAAGTTTGGGTAAGACGGCCGACGCCAGTGCTGAGAGAAAATTATTGTGCAGGCAAAACATTAAGAAATGTGTAGGAGCCGCAGGCTGGGGGCGGACGCCTCATCTAATTCCGTTTTAGTACCAAATGTAATTGCCTCCGAAATATAGCCTACGCCTGCGGTCGTCAACGGCGTACGTCACATTTTCGCTGCCCTCACTAAAAAATCATAACTAAGCTGTCCTCCACGGTCGTCGTTATGAGCTGATGACGGCCTACATAAGATATCCTACTCCCGACGTTCTCCATAGCAGGCGTCAGGCTTTCCAGGCATCTAGGGCATGACCTCCGTCGCGCATAACGACGGCGGACGACTATTTCCGACATCGATAGTTGACTGCTCGTATCGCACCCAGCGTCGACAAGAACACCGCCATTTATTATCATGGAGACGACGCCAACGCTGCCATTGACCGATTCACTTGTATGTCTGGCCACGAGGGATGCGGGGCCAC
>CALKLP010000265.1 GCA_937991965.1 uncultured Verrucomicrobiales bacterium | reverse complement strand
CAGGCGGAACGGTTGAATTTGGATTTAATATTAATGGCGCGAATAGCTACTTCTCGGGCCTCCCGGCTTGGCGTGCTGCTCTTGGAGGAGCGGCTGTCGGGGATGATGTCACTGCCCAGGTGGCGAACCCTAATTTCGTATTGGCCGCGCCTATAGTCTCGTCAGCAGAAGAGGCTTTCAAGCTAGGGGAAACATCATCATGTAAAGATGCAGGTGAACCTACCTTTACGCCCGCTGTTGGTGAAGCTGATTACTTTGGCTCTAGCCGAGTGGCCTCCTCTAGAGTGGATGTTGGGTTTCATGAATCTATGTCTGACCTTCAGAGTTGGCGTGATGCGTATTTTGGCGCTCCTGACGGTGGTGCGGGAACCTCTGCTAACGACTCAGATGACCCTGATCATGATGGCGTTGCAAACTTAATGGAATACTCTCAGGGGATGAACCCTACACAAGTGGATAACTCACTAGCGCCTACTGGTCAAAAAACAGGGAACACTTACCGCTATCAATATCGTAAGGATCGGGCAGAGTTAGCATATAAGGTCTATTACGCAGATCAGGATTATCTCACAACCGGCTGGTTAGAAGCCACAGGTGCTGAACAATCCGATCAAAACGGAAATTATTGGCGGGATTTTATTACAACAAATGACACGAAGTTTTTTGTCTGGCTAGAGGTTGATGTTGACTGATTCGATTACGAAAACACTGTCTTTTGCAGATTCCTCAGGTTGTAGAGCTTCTCGTCACTTGCCGCTAGCCCCTTCATCGGGCGCGAACCGTCCTTGCGAGATTCTCCGAATTTGTAGCGATTGGCCTGGAAGACTTCTTCGATGAAACCTCGTGCCCCGATCGCAGCGCCATCACAGAAATATCGCACCTTACAACGTAGGTATTCCGCTTCACTGAGCTTTCCGCCTTCCTCTAGGACTTGCAGCGCCTTTATAGCATTCCACGTTCTAATCACAGAAAAGGTGACGCGCATATAGAGTTTTAAAAAAGAATCTCCAGCGCTACGTGATCGGAAAGTATTTCTTTAACTTCAGATTCATGGTTGGTAGTTTATTGTCATGCGTCTCATCATCCTTATTATCTTCCTGTTGCTTGTCTTGTGCATCGGGTTAGGATTCCTCTATAACACACTGATAAAGCGTAGAAACCAGATGCGTGAAGGATGGAGTGGGATTGAGGTGCAACTAAAGCGACGTCATGACCTAATTCCCAACCTCGTCGCTTGTGTGAAGGGCGTCGCGAACTTCGAGCAGGACGTATTAGTAAAAGTCACCGAAGCTAGACAGAGGGCGCGCCAGGCAAAAACAGCTAAAGAAACCGAGTCAGCAGAGACTAAACTTGTTGATGACATGGGGCAATTTTTTGCGCTCAGTGAGTCTTATCCTGAACTTCAATCAACAGAAAGCTTCAGGGCTCTTATGTTTGAGCTCTCGGATGTGGAAGATCACTTACAGTATGCACGGCGCTACTACAATGGCTCTGTCCGGGACCTGAACAATAGCATCGAGAGCTTTCCCTCTAACCTCATTGCGAACGCGTTCGGCTTCCAGCGCGGTGTATTTTTTGAGGTAGCTGAAGTGTCCGAACGCATGGCACCAAACCTAAAATCACTTCTAAAATGAAAAGGCTTTTCCTTACCATATTTCTCATAATTCTTCCCGCCTTTTCTCGCGAAGAGATTCTCAATTACGATGTCTCGATTGCAGTGCAGGAAGATGGCATGTTCAATATTGTCGAAACGATTCGAGTGCGAGCTGAAGGCAACCAAATCAAACGTGGAATTTACCGAGACTTCCCGCACAAAGTCAAAGACAAGTATGGAATTCCTAAATCCCTGCCCTTTGAAGTCATTAAGGTTCTCAAAAACGACCTCTCCGAGCCCTTCGCTTTAGAAAGTGCGGCGGGCGGAACCCGAATTAGAATCGGAAGCGCAGATAAAACCCTCCAACCTAACGTCTATACCTACACCATTCATTACCGCACGGGAGGCTGGATGCTCCAACCAAGTGATAATATTCACGAGCTGTATTGGAATGTTACTGGGGATGAGTGGGGCTTTCCGATCCTGAACTCAACCTGTGAGGTTCACTTTCCTGCCGGTGCAAAGGTCACACATGCGGAGGGATATACTGGAGCAAGGGGCGAACAAGGGCAAAACTATAGCTACAACATTAAAGGCTCTAGCATCATCTACCAACTCACACAACCACTGCCGGTGAGAGCAGGCTGGACGATCGTCGCGCAAGTCCCTGCGGGATTTATCGAGATTCCAGAAGAAAAATTCCCGATGAAATTACTCCTCTTCGCAGTTAGTGGATTGGTTGCGATTGGCTGGTTTATCTACTCATGGTTTTCGGTCGGAATCGATCCGAAAAAAGGAACAATCATTCCCCAATTCACAGCGCCAGAGGGCATGTCTGCCGCGGCAGTTCGCTACGTGTATAAGACCGCTTACGACAATGATTGCTTCACCGCCGGCATCGTCGGAGCAGCCCAAAAGGGAGCAGTGCTCATCGAGGAGAATGGCAAGAGCTTCACCCTCCATAATAAAGCAACGGGAGACAACAACCTCTGTAAAGATGAGCAAGCTCTAATCGGCAAACTGTTAAAGGGCATTACGAATTTACAGCTCAAAAACAAGAACCACCGACGCATCTCCTCCGCTCGGTTAAGCCATAAGAATTATCTCCAAAAGCGGCATCAAGGCTCCCTCTTTAACAATAACACGAAATGGTGGACGATTGGTCTCGTGCTTTCCATCGTCACGATCGCTCTCGGTATGATTTTTCTGGGTGATGGAGTGAGCGCCTTCTTCGCAGTATGGCTCTCGATCTGGTCCATCGGATGTTTCGTGCTCTGCTCACAATGGATCAAAGCCTTTAAAGCCAAACAATTCGGCGCAGGTCTTTTCACCTTCCTCTTCTCTCTGCCATTTCTCATCGGTTGGTTTTTTGGAGCGTTTATGCTGACCCAAAACAGCTCTCCACTGCTCACAGCGGTCATCCTGATCATGGCGCTCCTAAATATTGTGTTCTATCACCTGATCAAAGCTCCCACCAAAAAGGGCCGAAAAGTGCTCGATCACATTGAAGGACTGAAGCACTACCTCAGCGTTGCCGAGAAGGATCGTCTCAACATGGCTTCCTCTCCACCGCAAACCGCAACACACTATGAGGAATTCCTCCCCTACGCCATTGCACTTGGAGTGAGCGAAAACTGGACAAATTCCTTTGCGAAGGTTCTGGAACAAGCTGCGCTTAAAAACCAGAAAACTCACTACTCCCCGCACTTCTATAGCGGACACTTCACCGGGTCTGACAGCTTTAAATCAGGCTCTCTCATTGGCGGCGCACTCGGTGCCGCGCTCTCGTCAGCAGGGAGATCTCCCTCGTCCAGCTCTAGCGGGAGTGGTGGGGGTGGAAGCTCAGGCGGTGGGGGCGGAGGCGGAGGCGGCGGTGGCTGGTAAAACCCCTATTTATACACACTCACTCTCTCACGATTTTCCCACCTATTCCGAGGATCGTCGCCTTCTGCTTGGCGTCCTCAGCTTCCGCAATTTGCTCATTGGCGACATACATTTGGGAAAGTGCAGTCCATGCGAGCAGATCGTTAGGCTGGAGTGTAGTGGCCTGGAGTCCAGCTCCGATCGCCTCTTTAAATCGCTCTAACTTCATGAGCACCATCCCGTAGGCGTGCCATCCATCAAAGTAGCTCGGGTCGAGATCGACCACTTTCTTATAATACTCAGCAGCTTCCTCTAAGCTGCCAATCGCTAGCGCTAGGTTTCCCTCGTCAAAGAGCTCGTCGCGCTGATCTGAATTCATCTTAGATTAGTTGTTGCTCGTAAATTTCTCAAACTGTGAAAGCTCGAGCTCATTACGGAACCAGTTAGAAAAGACAATATAATCCAGAGATTTACCAGAATTTTCGACCTGTGAGCTCACGAGAGCCTTACTTTCTTCAGTCTCAATAAAGGAGCGTTCCAAAGGTCTGACAAAAACAACACGCTTAGAAATTTCCTGAACGATTGGCTCACTAATCTCATTCACTTTAACCTCTGTCGCTCCGATGAACAGTTGTGCGGCCTCTACTTCACCTTCAATACGGTCATTGATTTTAAGATTTTCCCGCTTGGTGTATTCCATGCCCATTTCTTTCGCTTTCTCGATCGCCTTCCCTGCCTTCGCGGCTTCAACTAGTTGAGTGCGTAGTCCCTCGGTTTGCGTCTCCATCGACTCCGATAACTTCTGGCTGATTAGGTCTGTTTTCGCTTTATCCTTAGCGCCCTCGAAGGGCAGTGGCTGTGCTTCTACTCTTTCTAAAGCGCGGAAAATTAGATAGCGCCCTTCGCCTAGAGTAAAGAAATCACTGACAGAATCCATCGAGTCTGGATCAAGCGAAAGTTGCGTCGCAATCGATGCTGGAGTTCCACTTTGTGACGGCGTTTTAAAGTCCGCTGGTGCGGATGCAGCAGTGAAGAACTCGGTTGTCTTAACTTCCAGTCCTAACTCCTTCGCATTTTTCTCAAAGAATTTCCCTCCTCCATCATTCTGCGTTTGGACGAAAAGATTATCGACCTTCATTGCTGCGGCATTGATCAGATCAGTCTTTTGATCATCCGGAAGTGCTGTATCCAGCTTAGCGATTTCCTCTTCCGTTTTCCCTTCATCCTTTGCCTTCTCTATTTCAGCCTTTTTGTAATCAGCTTGTAGCTTCGCGATACCTGCATCCGCGATGACGTATTCCACCTTCACCTGTGGATCGGTAAGGTATCGATTTTCGTTCTCTTCCCAATATGCCTTAATTTCCTCTTCAGTTACTGTAATGGTGTCCTTGATTTTGTCGATAGGGAAAGAGAATTGCTCGTAAGTCATGGTTTGCGCGATGATGTGTGCATTACGGCGGAGAAGGCTCTCATCCATCATATACCCCGCACCAACTGTACCCATAAGCTTCTCCACAGATAGGATCTCTCCCACGAGAGTATTCAGATCCTTCACCCCCATTCCGTATCGCTTCACTCTTCTTTCGATAAATTTATCATATCCAGCTTGGTCAAACTTCTGCGCGCTATTAAGAAACAGCTTCTCGGTGATCGTCTTTTCAATCAGCTCTTGGCTTGGAACCACACCATATTTCGCTGCGAGATCTTGTAAGACGAGACGGTTTGCCAAGAAGCTAGGTGCGTCTGCTGCGGACCCCATCCGTTGATTAAAGTTCGCAACCGCAAACATATAAGGCCCTACCAGTTGACCATCACCGACATACCCTGCATCACGGAGACCAAAGAGCATGTTAAGATAATCGGCACCCTCTCGCTCGACTTCAGAATGCGTGTAAGCACGACCATTTAATGACATGAGCTTTGGGCCAGAACCCATCCCACTCTTACCGACACCGTCGACCATGAAAACAAGTCCTATAAAGAGGATAATCAAAACAATGAACGCAAACGCCGAGTATTTTCTGAAAAATTCTAACATGGTTATAAAACTGAAGGATATTCTTAACACTTTCTAATACCTGTGCAAGCTCTTTTATCCTGTGATATTGAACAATTCCCCACTCACAAAACTGAAGAACTGGCGGTCAATTATATACCTACCAATTTCAGTTGACTAACATTAGAGCGAGCGAGCATTATAAATTTTCTATGAAAATTCTCGATCTCATAAACTATCGCTCACTATCCGTGGTAATATTCCTTCTGTCCGCCAATATCTCACAAGCTGGCTTAAAGATCTATTACATTCGTCACGCTGAAGCTGGACATAATGTCAAAAAAGAATGGGAAGAGAAAGGAGTGCCCAAGTCTGAATGGCCAGAATACGTTGGGAATCCAGATATGTTCACCCCTACCGGAAAGGAAAACCTCACGGAAGCCACCGAAAAACTACAGAATTACACCTTTGACTTTATTACAACCAGTCCGATTTGGAGAGCACGTAACACACTGCTTCCTTACCTGAAAGCCTCTAAGCAAACAGCTGAAGTCTGGCCTGAGTTAAGAGAAGGTCCAGGCATGAAAGATATCTTGGCTAAAGATCTACCGGAAGTAGGAAAGGAGATCTTAAATTTAGGAGAGAAAATCGAACTTCCTGAAGAAGAAGCTTCATTTTTCACACTGCGCCCTGAAGCTCCAAACAACTACCTTCATTACCCAAAAAAGTGTGATGAGAAATTGAAATTCGCCTACATGAAACATGTTACCGAGCATGCTATTAGCCTCATCGAACAACGCTTTGGAGATACTGATAAGTCAATCCTCCTAGCGGGTCATAATAGCTCTGGCGTTTCCCTCCTCCATCTCCTCCTTGGCGAAAAACCATCTGGTAGACAAGCGCGCAGAGGATTAAATAACGTAGGCGTCTGGATGGTTGAAAAACAAGAAGATGGCTCCTACAAGCTCATGATGTATAATGATGAGACATACGTCGAAGAAGAGAAAAAGTAACAACTCTTTAAGATTTGACAGAACTAGTCATTGATCTCTGTCATTAGCGCATTTACGGTGTCCCTGAATAATGGAAGCCCTGACCGTAACACAACTTGTCCGCAAGATGAAATCCGCCCTCCAGTTCGAGGTCGGAGAGGTCTGGGTTGAGGGTGAAGTGAGTAACCTTCGTGTCCAGTCAAGCGGACACCGCTACTTTTCGATCAAAGACGCGGGATCACAACTCCCCTGCGTGCTTTTCCGTGGTCGCGCTGGCATGAACGCCGAGCTTATCGAGAACGGTCGCGAGGTAAAACTCTTCGGGGAAATTACTATTTACGAGGCGATGGGGCGCGCTCAAATGATCGTCACGAAGGTGAAGATCGGCGGAGCGGGAAATCTACAAGCCAAGTTCGAGGAACTTAAGCAGAAACTCAACGCTGAAGGACTTTTCTCTCCTGAAAACAAACGTCCTATTCCGAGATTCCCCCGTCGGATTGGCTTGGTGACTTCCGCCTCTGGAGCGGCTCTCCAGGATATGCTCAATGTATTTAAACGTCGTGCGCCATGGGTGGAACTCTTCTTGATCGGCGTTCAAGTGCAGGGAAAAGGTGCCGAGCGCGGAATCGCCAGAGCGATAGATGCCTTTAACGATCCCGATTCTTTAGGAATCAAGCCTGTCGATATCATCATTACTGGACGAGGAGGTGGATCGATCGAAGACCTCTGGAACTTCAATGAAGAAGTGGTCGCACGCGCAATTTTTGACTCTGTAACTCCGGTAATTTCTGCTGTCGGGCACGAGATCGACTTTACCATTGCGGATTTCGTCGCAGATGAGCGTGCCCCAACACCTAGTGCAGCTGCCGAAATCGCGGTACCAGATGGTGAGGCGACTCTCAACTTCCTGCAATCCTCTAGAGAGCGTAGCAATCAAGCCGTATCTCGGCACCTTAATCAAACAGTAGAAAAGCTATCCTATCTAAAAGAATCACTGGAACGGCTCTCCCCCGCCAACATGCATCTCGAACGCATCCAGAATTTGGACGACCTGAAAACCTCATTGGAAAAATCATACATTCACGCACTGATCGAAAAAGCAACGCAGATGAAAGAGTTGCGACTCAGTCTTAGCTACAATTCCCCAGAAAAGGTCCTGCAGAGGCACGAGGAAACAACCAACAGTCTCAAGCGCCAACTTACGAACATTGTGAACGCTCAGCTAGAACAGAAGAAAAGCAAGCTCTTGCGACTTAACGATGTCTTGCGAACCCTAGGACCAGACGCAACTCTTTCACGCGGTTTTTCAATTACAACAAACGACGCAGGGGAAATTATCACCTCACGTGATCAAGCCAAAAGCGGCCAGCGAATCCACACGCAATTACGGGATGGAGAAGTCGCCTCGATTATAGAATAGAGAGTGGAACTCTGCATTTGACTTCCCCTCGATTTTCAATAGCTTAAGATGATTATGAAAAAAGCCGTTTACGCAGGTAGTTTTGACCCTCCAACTAATGGGCACCTGTGGATGATTCAGCGTGGGCTGGAAATTTTCGACACCCTGATTGTAGCTGTCGGCTCCAATCCTTCAAAAAGCTATACCTTCAATATTCCTGACAGGCTGCAACTCCTCAAGGACTCCGTCCCGTCATGTGAGCGTCTCATTTTTGATGATTTCGACAACAAATACCTCGTAGACTATGCAGAGTCTGTCGGTGCGGAATACATTTTACGTGGAATCCGATCCGCGGAGGATTACGAATACGAACGCGTCATGCGCGCGATCAATGGTGACCTCAAAGCCGAGATGCAAACGGTGTTTCTCATGCCTCCTAGGGACATTGCGGAAGTGAGTTCCAGCATGGTCAAGGGACTCATCGGGCCTGTTGGATGGGAAAACACGGTGCGACGCTACGTGCCGGAACCCGTCTTTAAGAAGCTCTCACAATTTTAACGCGCCTACCTCCACCGCATGAAACCATTTAATATTTCGGAGATCAGAAAGGATTTCCCGATTCTCGAGCAAGCGATCAAAGGTCAACCCCTCGTCTATCTTGACAATGCCGCGACCTCCCAAAACCCGTCAGCGGTCCTCCAAGCGACCTCTGACTACTATCGGGAGTATAATTCCAACATTCACCGCGGAACGCACCACTTATCACAGCTCGCAACAGAGCGTTATGAAACGGCGCGAAAAACGATTGCGCAATTCCTAAATGTTACGCCGGAAGAAACGATCTTCACCTCAGGCACCACGGACTCGATCAATACCATCGCTAACATCGTTGGTCTTAGTGGTAAGATTGGTAAAGAGGACACCATCCTGATCAGCCACTTAGAACACCATTCTAACATTGTTCCCTGGCAAATGCTTGCAGAGCGCACCGGCTGCCAGATCCGCGTCATTCCCGTCTTGGACAACGGCACCCTCGACCTTGAAACCTACGAGGTCTTACTGGATGAATCTGTAAAGCTCGTAGCCTTTAATCAAGTCTCGAATGCTTTTGGAACCGTAAACCCAGCGGCTAAGATGATCAAGATGGCGAAAGAGTTCGGAGCGATCACCGTGCTGGATGGAGCGCAATCGGTGCCGCATGGTGCGGTTGACTTACGCGCGCTAAACTGCGATTTCTTCGCCTTCTCTGGGCACAAGGTCTACGCCCCTACTGGAATTGGTATTCTTTATGGGCGTAAGGAATTACTCGAAGAACTCCCCCCATTCAAAGGCGGTGGTGAGATGATCAAAGAAGTCTCCTTCGAGGGGACGACTTATAACGACCTCCCTTTCAAATACGAAGCAGGCACCCCAAATATCGAAGGAGCCATCGCTCTTGGTACCGCCATCGAATACCTCACCCAATTTGATAAATCGGAAGTCAATGCTCATGAGCGTGATCTGATTTTAGCAGGAGCTGAAGCCGTTTCAAAAATCGATGGCTCCACCTTGTATGGCCCTGATGATCGCATCGCGTCTCTCTCGTTTAGCATAGAAGGAATTCACCACTACGATCTCGGCACGCTGCTGGATAATATGGGTGTCGCGGTGCGCACAGGACACCACTGTTGCCAGCCCCTCATGGCGCGCTATGGAATCACGGGAACTACTCGCGCCTCGTTCGCCTTCTACAATACTATGGATGACGTGGAACGCTTTAGCACATCGCTCAAAAAGGCGGTGTCGATGCTGAGATAAGACAGCCTTTAGCATTCCATCGCCTTCGGGTGCTGTAAAGTCGCATCATCAGAGCCTTTTTGACGAAGGATGATCCAGCTCGTCACCCAATACGTCACGGCATAAAAGAGCAAGGCGGCAACGCCTACGTGGAGCACCTGCACCCATGGGAGAATCCCGACATGACCGAGGAGAATCCCCATGATCATGAGGGCAAACACCATGAAGATCATAGAACCTTCTAAGAGCGTGAAAAATCCTCGCGTTTTCTTGATACTCCACATGAAGATGACAACGCCCGCGAGCACACTCCAAGAGAAGGCGCGGTGGAAGTAATACACACCCATATGGTGGAGTTCTGCGCTCCACGTCGCGCGATCGGCACCGTAGTTTTCCTTCGCTAGTTCATCTGTCACTTCACGTAACTGTGCTCCGGCTAGGCCTTCGATGATGAGAAAGGCCAGAATCGCCAAGGCACTCCAGAAGGCGCCCTTCCCCGCTATCTCTCTACCATAGCCCAAGATCTGCTTCACCTTCACTAATGCGATGACCAAAAAAATCATCAAGAGAAATGCGAGAGCCAGATGCGTGGTGATCACTCCTGGCTTGAGACCGCTAAACACCACCCGTGCTCCTAGCCACGCATTAACTAATACCGTGAGCAGCGACAACCCCGACATCCAGCGCACTAATGGTCCCGCCCGCTTAATGCAGAGCGACATAATAAAGCCGACCAAGGTCGTTAAGAGCATCGGAAGAGCAAAGAGACGGTTCACAAACTCGACCCAAGTGTGTAGCGGGTTAAATTCCTGATGGAGCGACTCTCGCGTGATTTCATCTGGATTTCGTCCCGCCCGTGCGGCCTTGGCCTTGAAGCGATCCAGATCGATCTTATCAAAGTCAACCTGCTCTACGGAGGTTGGTGGAATGAGGCACGCCCAACATTTCGGCCAATCTGGGCAGCCTAAGCCTGACCCAGTGGCACGCACAATCGCTCCCGCAAAAATAAGAACTATAAGGCTGAACATGGCCGCCTGTATCCATCGGAGGAGAATCTTCATAAACTAAATTCAGTAAGTTAAACGCAAGACGATCTTAATCCAGGGTGAAATCTGTGCCTAGGTAGTGATTCTTCGCCATCTCATCATTAGCAATTTCCTCCTTCGTGCCTTGTAAGACCACTTCGCCCTCGAGGAGCAGATAGGCACGATCTACAATCTTCAAGGTTTCACGCACATTGTGGTCAGTGATAAGGATCGAAAGACCATCCACATCACGGAGCTCTGCAATGATTTGTTGGATGTCCTTGATCGCCAACGGATCAACACCAGAAAAGGGTTCATCGAGCATCAAAATATCAGGATCCATACAGAGAGAACGAGCAATCGTGAGACGGCGTTTCTCTCCACCGGAGAGCGCAATTGCTTGCGACTTACGAATCTTGCCAATCTTGAAGCGCTCTAGCAGCCCTTCCATCTTTTCCTTGCGTTGCGCTTTTGAGAGATCTTTTCGCGTCTCGAGCACCGCCATTAGGTTTTGCTCGGCGGTCAAAGTTCGGAAAATCGATTCTTCCTGCGGGAGATAGCCTAGTCCCATCTTCGCGCGTTTTTGCATCGGGAGGGTAGTCACATCACGCCCTTTGAGCTGAATGCTGCCTTGATCTGGTCGAATCAGCCCCGCCACCATGTAAAAGGAAGTCGTCTTTCCTGCTCCATTAGGCCCAAGAAGCCCCACAATCTCGTGATTTTTTACGGTCAGTCCCACCTTAGAGACAACCGCACGACCGCCATAGACCTTCCGAAGATTCGTTGCGATCAACAAGGCATTTGGATCTTGCGCATGTTGCTCTTCGTTCGTCATTTTCGCTTCTTCAGACATTACTTATTCGGAACGTAAATTTGCCGTTGCTTGCCCTTACTCCATACTGCGCCGCGCCGCGACAGCTTAACCCACATTCCCGTTTCAAGTGCTTCACTTGAGCTTTGCCCTTGCGATAATTTCGGATACCCTCCTTTGATCAAGACTTCTTCTTTCTCCATCTTGTAAAAGGCAGAACCACCTGTCGCGATTAAAGGTGGTTTCCCGCTTTTTTGCTTATAGGTAATAACCACGTCTCCAGTGGCCAAAAGCTCTTTCATATCTAAAGCACCCATTCCACCAATAGCACTACCCTCTTCACCTTCTTTTTCACCCTCTCTATTTTTCGGTTCTAGAAAGATCTTTAAATCCTTACTGCAGGTCAGATGCATCTCTTGATTCTCTGCAACAACATCCTGCAGGTAAACCACGACATTGTTCTCTGCATCAAAATACGTGCCTCCGCTATTGGTGATGACGATGGACTCGGTAGGGGTTGCACGATTTACGGGGGCTTCTTCGGATTTCTCCTCGGGCTTTTCTAATTCTCCGCCAGCCTTAGTAACGAACTTCTCGAGTTTACGCTCACTTTTACCAGCCTTTGCATTCGCTAGCTTCGATTCTTGAGCTTGCGTCTTGGCCTCAGCGACGATCGCATCAGCAGTACCTGCTGCTTTTTGTTCAGCGAACTCGAGTGCTCTTTTCTCCTCATCACTTAACTCGACATTTAAATGCGGAGGAATCGCCATCAGTAAGCCGAGTTGCTTCACCATCAGTGCTGCGACCTCTTCCTTCAGGTAAGTCGTTTTAGAAGGACCGTGGATAAAAACCTCTTGTGAAACGAGGTCAAAGTAAGCACCGGTCCCCGTCACTTCAAGATTCGACTTAAAGATCCGCACAGGATTATAGGAGGTGATCAAGTTCTTGTTCCGAAAATAACGCCCTTTTTCCATGTGGACAAAAAGAGGATCGGTTTCATCCAAGATCTCCACTACAGCTTTAAAGATATCAACCTCGCCCTTCTTCTTGTCAGCAACGGTGACCCGATCTGCTTTCAACATCGTCGTAGGCTCCCCCTTATCATTGAAGACAGGCACCGAGACATTATTAAGAGATGTACCGTTCGGCAAAAATCGCATCAAGGCCGCGCTCGAATCCTTCTTTCCCTTTTGAGCGAATGTCAAAAGAGGCGCAGCGCAAAGCGTAAGGAGAAGGAGGCGTTTCATCATCTTATTTCAAGCAAGCGTTGATCGCTACGAGAGATTCTAGCACACCTCGCAAATCCTTCAAGGGAACTTGGTTCGGGCCGTCAGACATAGCATCGGCTGGATTCTCATGCGTTTCCATAAAGACGCCATTGACGCCAGTTGCTACCGCTGCTCGCGCCAACACAGGGGCGAGGATACCGTCGCCGCCTGTTGTGCCGCCATCACCTCCCGGGCGTTGCACCGAGTGAGTGGCATCAAAGATCACGAGATTCCCCTGCTCTGCCATCCAGTAGAGAGAACGCATATCAGCGACAAGGTTGTTGTAGCCAAAGGAAGTCCCACGTTCGGTGAGGAGAAAGTTCTCGCATCCGAAGGAGCGCATTTTATCTGCGATGTTTTTCACATCCCATGGAGCCAGGAATTGCCCCTTCTTCACATTCACCGCGCGCCCTGTTTCAGCACAGGCTTGCAGCAGATCGGTTTGACGACAGAGGAAGGCTGGGATTTGGAGCAGGTCAATGTGCTTGGCCGCGATCACCGCTTGCTCTGGAGTATGAATATCGGTCGTGACCGGCACGCCTAATTCCTTACCAATCGCTCCAAGAAGGGCGGTTCCCTCTTCCACCCCTGGTCCACGGTAGGAACCTGCGGAGGTGCGGTTTGCTTTATCAAAGGAGGCCTTAAAGATCCACTGGATCCCGAGCTCGTCAGCAATTTTCTTAATTTCACGCGCCATGTGCCACGTGAATTCCTCCGACTCAATCGCGCAGGGGCCGAGGATAAAAAAGAGTTCGTCGCCGCCGATGGTGACATCTTGAAGTTTAAAGGGTTTGGTAATCATACGTTTGGTTCGATTTCTAAGGTTGTTTCATAGAGTGACGAAATCGTATTCACGGTATCATCAAGCAAGGATTTCTCTTGGGGGTTCAGGTTCCCGCGCGTTTTTTCTTGGAGCAGGACGAGGATATCAAGACATCCCTTCGCCGCTTTCAAGTTCACCCCTTTCTCGCCGGTTAGTGGGTTTTCACGTTGGCCGAGGAAGACTCCGGCGTTAGTGGCTTGCTTAAGAATAAAATCTAAAAATGTAAGTTCGTTGGACATCGTATACTATGGAGAGACAACTGTGATGACTGGGGAGCGTTCTGAGAAGTATTTTTTCAAACAATCGGCAACTTCGGCGGTCGTTACATTAGCAATCTGCTCGCGCACCTCCTCTCGATGCTCGATTCCCTTCCCAAAGAGCACGTTAATGCCGTGCGCTTGGGCTTGGTTTAAGTGGGTTTGATCTGCGCGGGCGTTTTGCGCCGCAAGGCCTTTTTTTACAGATGTTAGGTCATCCTCTGAAAGGCCGTTTTCTACCACCCGAGCGATCGAATTCTGGAGTTCGGTAATGGCTTCCTCCTTTCGCTTTGGATCGGTTCCCATGTAGAAGGAGAACATTCCAGTCTCAATCCCGAGAAATTGGTTACACGAGACAAAGTACGCTAGACCTCGTTCCTCCCTTAGTTCGACAAATAGCGGACCAGCCATGCCGGAGAAGTAGTCCTGTAGAACTTCCAGGACATGCGCATCCTCGCTCGAGATCGACGCACTCGGATAAGCTATCACAATCACCGCTTGTTCTTTATCAAGCTGATAGTCTTGTCGCCCCGTCCCGTAAGCAATTTCGTCAAAGGTTTCAGGTGTTTCCACATAAGCAAGTTGACCGAAGTTCTTCTCAAATATAGCTGCGTGTTCCTCTGAAATATCGCCAAAGACCGAAAGCACTGGCGCCCCCTCATGAATCAAGCTCTGGTGATAATCCTCGACATCAGAAACAGAGATTTTCTGCATCGACTCCTCAGACCCCAGACGGCTAAAGCGGTAGGACGAATCTGCAAACAACTGTCGGCGCACGTTCCAAAATGCGACCCGCACAGGGTCTTCCGCACTCTCTCTCACTTTCGAGATCAGAAGCGCGCGTTCTTTCTCTACCTGATCCGCGTCAAACAGTGGCTCTTGTAAAGCCTCCGCAACCAAGGCGCACAGCGTGTCCAAGTCTTCAACCAGACAATAGCCCGTCACCATGAAGGTATTATTTCCACCGGAGAAACCGAGACTCGCGCCCAATTCATCAATGGCGAGCGCAAACTCTTCCGCCGAGCGAGACTTCGTCCCTTTACCGAGTAGTGAGCTGTAGAGTGATCCGATCCCTTCTCGTTCTTCAGTCTCGATGCGAATTCCGCCTTTGTAAATGAGCTGAAATGAGACGGTAGGGAGTTTTTTATCAACACCTGAGACCAACGGAATTCCGTTTGATAAAGCCTTCAATTCAGGCTTCACCTTCCCATTTTCGAGGGTCTTTTGGTCTGGGGCATACGGTCTAAATCCTTTTGGCACGAGCGAGGAAGAGACGGTCGGCTTTCCTTGCAAGTAAAGCCTAGTGACTCGCTCTAGATCTGCGACCGTGACTTGAGAAACTAGCTCCAAGTATTGACGAGTAAAATCCACGTTCCGGGTTTCAAACCAATTGCTCGCCACATCCGAGGCGCGCGCGGAGACGGTTGTTAAGGTTCCCAACTGGGACATCAGAGCCTGCTTCTTAGCGCGCTCAAGAGTGGCTTCCATATCCGAGAAATCTAGTGAGTCGATCAACTCATAGAGACGCGTGTGGACGGGGTGAAAATGCTCTTGCTCGCATTCCATGGAGACTGAGAAAAAGCCCTTTCCAAGCTTCGGCGTCCAGGTCCACGCAGAGAGATTCAGCGCTAATTGCTCCTTCTCACGTAGGGTTTGGAAAAGGACAGAGGAGCGCGCCCCACCGATCACCGAGCTCAAGACCTCTAGGGCGACTAAATCAGGGTGCCCTAATTCAGGAATCTCCCATACGATATTCACCTTACAGCTCGGAATAGCAAACTCGTGAGCCACTTGAATAGGCACCACAAGACTGCTCTCTCTAGGCAAGCCAATTTCCTGTAATCTGCGCGGGGGAACCTCGGCTTGTAAGGCCTCTAACTCTGCCAGCAGAGCGGGCTCATCAATATCCCCCGAGAGCATGATAAAGCTGTTATCAAAGGTGTATCGGCTCGAGTGATAGTTCACCATTTCCTCATGCGTAATGGCATTAAAGCGATCAAGATCTCCAATGATCGGAAAGCGCTTCGTCCCCGTGGGGTAATAGTTCGCCATCAGCTCTTCCCAGCCAACCGAGTGCGGATCATCATTCCCCATCGCGATCTCACGGCGAATCACCTCTCGCTCCATCTCGAAATCCGCCTCAGGCAGAGTCGGAAGATACACGAGCTCGAAAAGAAGCTTCAGAAACTCACTGGCCGCCTCTGCTGGGCCTTCCACATAATAAACTGTGCGATCATAAGTCGTATAGGCATTCCATGAGCCGCCCAGTTCTTCGACACGGTTCATTAACTCCTCTCCCGAAAAGCTCTTCGTTCCTTTAAAGACCATATGCTCTAGCAAATGACTGAGCCCCGCTCCTGGATGTGGGAGCTCATGCATGCTCCCCGTCTCCACCCAGATCTGAAAGCTCACCAACGGGTGAGCGTGATCGACATGAGAGAGCACATTCAGCCCAGAATCTAGCTTCTGCTGCGTCGCGGTCGTTGGAGGAAATATCATATTCCCGAATGCCTTAAAGCGCAAAGGGCTGGGAGACAATGGGAAACTGAGGAGATTTTCGATCGTGGCTCGACCGTCCCAGTCGAGATGGCAAAACTGGCGCAGCCACTAACTTACTCATGTATCAACTTGTTTATTCGACAGGTCTTGACCTTTTTTTGCACCGCGAATTTTTCGAATCATACGAATTTGGGCTTTTGCAAGAAGGGCTGTCTTTGGAATTGGAAGTTGTTGAAAGAGGCATCTGTGGTTTCGCCAGTTTTGCCATCTCGGCCGGGACAGCCGAGCCACGGGGTTTTCCACTTTTTCCTTCTGTAATCCGGTTCAGTTTGTAATGAATTCCTCAACATGGTGACGGAACACATATTCAGAGCGTTGTGTGAGACTCCACAATTCTTGAACGATCTACCAGAGGCGGATGCTTTTGATCGAACGGGGCTGTCCTTGCCCGATGTCTGCGAACCGCTCTCAATGGCGCAAAAGCTGGGACATCTCTATGAGGATGGGCTGCGGGTGCTGTTAGAGCAGTCTAAGCAATATGAATTACTGGAACATGGCCTGCAGTTACAGGAAGGGAGACACAAAACCCGAGGCGAGCTTGATTTTCTTTTTCGAGATCACAATTCAGGGGAGCTCATTCATCTGGAGTTAGCGGTGAAGTTTTACCTCGCGATCGAAGGTCCAGTAGGCTTGCTCTTACCCGGGCCCAACTCAAGAGACAATTATTACAATAAACTCGAGCGCCTGCGGAGTCATCAGCTTACGCTCACCCAGCGCTTTGCCCACCTCCTGCCTGCGGTCTATCAAGCGGAGTCTATATCCGTAAAACACTTAGTGATTGGGCGCTTGTTTGACCACGTCACAGCGGCCTCCCAGGCTCAACCAAAATACCTGAACCCCGGTGCTCAGCGCGGGGTTTGGCTTCGGCAGTCGGAATATCCTGCCCACTTTTTGCATCAAGAGTCTCTGCTAGAGATTCCTAAACCACTGTGGCCAGTCGACTTGGCCGCTATTCCAGATGAAGAGCTCTCCCCTTTTGACCTGAAAGCCCCTTTGACGCGGTGCACCCTCGTAAAAGTCCCGCAGTTAGATTACCCTGTATTTTTAGCTCCTGATATTTACCCTCAGCAGTAGGTTGATAATCTTGGCTCCTTTAACTTCACAGGTTTTCAACTACTTTGGAATACGCCGTAAAATCCCAGCCTCCAAATCGCCACAAAAAAGACTAGCAAAGGGGAATCTTATAGAGTAACCCACGTTTTGCATTTTTTATTATGAGTGATTCATCACCAAAAGTTGGAATTATCATGGGAAGCCAGTCTGACTGGCCGACTCTGGAGCATACCGCGAAGACGCTTAGCGACTTTGGCGTTGCTTGGGAGAGCAAGGTTGTCAGCGCACACCGCACACCAAAACGGCTCTATGAGTATTCCGAAAGCGCGCAAGAGCGTGGACTCGAGTGTATCATCGCTGGTGCTGGTGGAGCAGCTCACTTACCTGGAATGTGTGCCGCCATGACCCCTGTTCCTGTGCTCGGCGTCCCTGTGAAATCTCGCACTCTGAATGGCGTGGACTCTCTCCTCTCTATCGTGCAAATGCCAGCTGGAATTCCAACCGCGACCTTTGCGATTGGCAAGGCTGGAGCAATCAATGCAGCCCTCTTTGCGGTGGCTATGTTGGCAACGAATAATTCCGAGTTAGCGCAAAAATTAGCAGCCTTCCGTGAAAAGCAGCGCGCCACGGTAGAAGCTGGTGAATTGCCACAAATGGGTGAGTTAAGTTGAGCTATGGACGAGAAGACGATTGGAGTTCTGGGTGGAGGTCAGCTAGGGCGTATGTTAGCTCTCGAAGCTCGCCGCATGGGGTATAAGCTTGTTCAATGGACGGGTGGAGATCAGTCGGGTGCGGAATTGTTTGCTGATCAGGCTATTTATGGTTCCTTTGATGACCAAGCAGCCTTTGAGCAATTCGTCAGTCAGGTTGATGCGGTCACGGTTGAGTTCGAAAATATCCCGAAAAATCTCGTTGCCAAAATCTCCGCTCTCAAACCCACCTTCCCGAGTTCTGAGGCCATTGCCATTTGCCAAGACCGTGAGCTGGAAAAAACCTTCCTGCGGGAAAATGGGATCCCAACCACCCCTTTCCGCATCGTGCAGAGTGCGGAGGAATTAGAATCTGCATTAGCAGAGCTGCCAGGTGATGTAATCATCAAAACCGCGCGTGATGGATACGACGGCAAAGGTCAACTCGCCTTACCTGTAGAAAACCGAATATCTAACGCAGAAGCCTGGAGCCACTTTACAGGGCTCCGCGCAATCGTTGAGAAAAAGATCAACCTTGCAGGCGAAATTTCCGTGATGGTGGTGCGTGGTTCCGATGGCCAAGTCGTGACTTACGACCCAGCGGAAAATGAGCACAAGAACCACATCCTTCATCTTTCGATCGTTCCCGCCCGGCTTTCTCAAGAAACCTTAGACCTAGCCCGTGAAATTGCACAGTCTGTTGCAGAGAAGCTAGAATATGTGGGCGTGATCGGCGTCGAGTTCTTTATTGATCAGGACGGCAAATTACTCGTCAACGAAATGGCTCCAAGACCACATAACTCCGGCCACCATACGCTGGATGCCTGTCAAACCTCGCAGTTTGAGCAGCAACTGCGCGCAGTCATAGGACTCCCCTTAGGTGCTACCGGCTTACTGAAACCGGTTGTCATGCTAAACCTGCTCGGTGATATTTGGAAAAGTGAAGCGGAGCAACCAGACTGGACGGCCGCCCTTGAAATCCCAGGTTCCAAGCTCCACCTCTACGGGAAGAAAACCGCGAAAGCGAATCGGAAGATGGGTCACCTAACCTTCACCGCAGATACCGTGGAGGAAGCGCTACAGAACGCGGAGAAGTGTATCGAGGCGTATCGCTAGGAAACCACGAATATACGCGAATTTTATTGGGGCAAAATTTTCTTATAAAATATCCCTTATAAAACTTAGCGCCTTCGCGCCTTTGCGGTTTTTTAACAGGCTTTAAAGTAAGATCATTAAAGGTGAGTAATACGTAAACAAGTTCACCCTCCAATATAACTCATCTCGACCTTGTCTTGTTTCACGAGACCGCGCAACTCGGAGTAACGATCCTCCCTCTTACTCCAGAATCCGGAAATCAAATTCGTGACCTCCTCTTGGCTTGCTCCCGCACGTAGTATTTCTTTAATCGAAGTGCCTTCGCTAGCAAAAAGACAACCGTAAAGCTTTCCGTCTGCGGAGACCCGAATCCTCCCGCAGTCGCTACAAAACGGGCGACTGACTGAAGAAATAAGACCGACTTTCCCGAGGGCTTGTCCATCTTTAACAACCGTGGAAGTCTCGGCAACCGCACCGTAAGGACGTTCGTCGGGAATAAGTTGGTACTCAGACTCGATGATCTTCTGAATTTCAGAGGATGGTAAGACCTCGACCTTTGCCCAGCCATTGGTCTCCCCAACGTCCATAAATTCGATAAAGCGGAGCTGAATCCCTTTTGAGAGCGCGTAGCGTAACAACGGTAAGATTTGCGTTTCGTTTACGCCTTTTTGAATCACAGCATTGATTTTAACAGGTAGGCCGTGAAGTTGCGCCATCTCAATGCCTCCTAGAACTCGGTCAATTTTAGCTCCCACTCCATTCATTTGAGAAAAAACCTCAGGATCAATGGCGTCAAGACTCACTGTAATGCGGCTAAGTCCCGCCAAAGCAAGACGTTCAGCGTAATGAGAGAGCAAAACTGCGTTCGTGGTCATTGCGATCTCATCCAGACCTTCTACCGCCGCCAAGAGAGCGACGAGATCATCAATATGGCGTCGCAAAAGTGGTTCTCCACCTGTAAGTCTGACCTTGCGCACTCCAAGCGAAACTCCTGCCCGTACGACCGACTCGATCTCATCAAAGGCGAGCAAATTCCGCGTAGCGAGGAAGCGATAATTGGCCCCGAAAATTTCGGCTGGCATACAGTAACGACAGCGGAAATTACAGCGATCAGTCACTGAAATCCGCATATCTTGCAGGGCTCTCCCGCGCGCATCTGTCTTACTTCCAGTCAAGAGTCGCTTTTTGGTTTTCTAGGTCTAGAGTAACATCGACAAATTCAAAACTACGCTTATACGTCAACCCCTCTTTGGAGGCTTTGCCTGTAGGCTTCCCGATCTTTTTCGCAAAGTCATCATGCCAATATGTCATGTATTCATTGTTGAAGTGGTGTCCTTTTCCGAAGCGGTAATAGGTATTCTTATTCGCTACGATAAAATACGCCGCAAGGCTAAACTCATGCGATCCGTTTGATCCGTATCCATCGATAAGCCCATTACAGATAATATGCTTATCTTCTGGAATCTCCAGTAAGCCATCAATAAGCATGCTGGCAGCCTCTGCTGTTTTAGCAGGCCCACTGAGAAAGGCCTCTACAAAGACTCCGTCCGCATGTTTCAGGGTTTCAGGTCCACCGTAGAAGGTCTTATCATGAGGCTTGATGCGGTATCCGTTATATAAGACAAGCCCTGGTAATTCATCCATGAGCTTGTGAACGATCTCCAACTGGCCGTTGAGCGCAGCCTTAGATGAGGCATCTACAAAGACTCCGCCCACAGCAGGGTCATTCGCAATATCAGAAGCAGTTTTCACCCAAAAATCTTGGGCGCCTTGCTCAGCGAAATTGTAGCCATTCTTCGCCACTGCCTTGAGTTTTTTGAATCGGCTTTCACGAACCCATGTCGGCTGCTCTTCTTCGAGATTTTTTAATGACTCGTAGAGAGGTGCGTAAATCAAGTCGCAATTCCAATAAAAGAGAGTCTTCGCATCTGGATTCAGCGCTTTAATTTTGCGTGCCGAGATTAAGGTTGCTTCTTCACTCTTAGCAGGTCCGTGAACTTTATGAGCGTGTCTTTTTTCGATCGTGAAGATTGGCATTTTCTCTGCAATAAACTGATATTCATCCTCAGTAAATTCTTCATTACTAAAAGCGTGTCCATAGAGCCGGACATGACTCCAATCTGCGTGAGTTTTAGCCTCACTAGCCTCATTAGTAGCTGCTGGTTTACAGGACAAAAGCACAGCACAGATCGCATTTAACATGATGGTGGAACTTAATAATTTCATATTGATTGTTACTATGATAGACACTTCAAAAACAAGAGTTCACATGCTAATTCCCGTTCCCGAAGCCTCTAATATAATACGTTACAGAGCAACCCAACCTTTCATTCAAGATAAATTGTGCTTACTTGCCGACTCACATCAACGCATCCTCGCTAGCGATTTGCACGCAGATCGAGACTACCCACCGTATGACCGTGTGATGATGGATGGCGTTTGTTACTCCTCTAAATCAACGAAGAAAGAACTGCAAATCGTCGGGACACTCCATGCAGGCGAACCTGCACCTCGCGCCCTCTTCCCTAATGAAGCTTGGCGCATCAATACGGGTGCCGCTTTACCAAATGATTGCGACCTCGTGGTGCCCGTTGAGGAACTGAGCTTTTCAGAAAACTCCGTTCGCATTCTAAAGCCCTCGGAGCCATACCAGTTCGTGCATCGCGAAGGAAGTGATACCAAGAAAGGAGAAGTCGTTCTACCAAAAGATAGCGTTCTCAATTCCGCCGCTTTGTCTATCGCTGCTAGCATCGGCCACACCACCATTCCTGTAGTCCAAACGCCACGAGTCTTTGTTCTGACAACAGGAAAAGAAGCAGTACCACCAGAAAATACTCCGACCGACTATCAAATCAGGCGCTCGCACCCAACCGCGCTGGCAACGGCTCTCCACGCTCTAGGAATCACCGAAACAACCTTTCTCCACCTAGATGATAATGAAGATACGATGCGCGATGCCTTAGAGTCCGCGCTTCAATCAGAGGATGTAATTCTCACTTGTGGTGCGATTAGTAAAGGCACCAGCGACTTCCTGGGGGAAATCTTTCGAGATCTTCTAGGAGAACCCGAGTTTCATGGAGTAGCACAACGCCCCGGGCGCCCGCTCGCCTTCTGGGCTTCACCGAACCAGCCGCTAGTTTTCGCCCTGCCGGGCAATGCACTTTCTACCCTTATCACCTTTCATCGCTATGTAGCTCCCTCTCTGCAAGCACTCATGAGACGCAGTGCACCAGAACCTACGATGGTCACAGTGGAGCACGACCTATCAGAATTCCATTTAACACGCTTCCTTCCCGTACAGCTTGACAGTCCAGAAAGCGCGACTTTACTCAACCCGCAGAACTCGGGTGACTTCTCACAGCTTGCAGGATCACACGGATTTGTAGAGATCGAGCTTGGCAAGAAACCTGCTTCCCCTATCAAACTCCCCTTCTACCCATGGCTTTGAACGAACTCACCCACCTTGATCACAACGACCGCCCCCAAATGGTCGATGTCTCCGACAAGGCGATCACCACTCGGACTGCTACCGCATCTTGTATCGTGCAGTTAGGAACGGAACTTATGCATGACTTTCACAATGGTGACTTAGTGACTAAAAAAGGCTCCGTCTTACAAACCGCCACCATAGCGGGGATTATGGGGGCCAAGCGCACTCCTGACCTGATCCCCATGTGTCACCCCATCGGGCTAGAAAAAGTCAATATCGATATTTCACCAGAGGGCGAAAGCTCCCTCAAAGTCTCCTGCACCTGTAAGATCACCTCAAAAACGGGAGTGGAAATGGAAGCTCTTACTGGGGCCTCTACTGCCGCCTTAACCATCTATGACATGTGTAAGTCCAAGAACCCATCCATCGTCATCTCCCAACTCCAACTCGTAGAAAAGCGAGGTGGAAAATCCGATTTCAACCGCGCCTAAACGATCATGCCACCACTCTACGGTCTCTATCTCGCTGGCGGACAAAGCTCTCGCATGGGTTCTCCAAAATGGGCTCTCATTCATACGGAAGGAGGCCGCTTTCTCGATCACGCTACAGCTCAACTCGAGGAACTTTGCGAACAGGTTTTCGTCAGCACCGCTAGCCAGCTCTCCGACATTAGCTATGAACAAATCTGCGATGACAACTCTGGGACAAGCGATCTCGGCCCACTAGGAGGACTTCTCGCGGCGCATCTCACACATCCCGAGGCAGACTGGCTCGTTCTCGCTTGTGACCTCCCCGCGATGCATGCCTCTGATTTAAAGCAATTGCTCAATCAAGAGGGTGAGATCGTAGCCTTCGCAAATCCCATTGATGGCGTGCCTGAGGCCACCGCAACCTTCTACCGTGCATCGGCATTAAAGAAACTGAGAGCACACCTTACCGAAGGAAATAACCGCTGCATGAGAAGCTTTCTAGAATCGCATCACCTGACGACCTTAGATTGCTCAAACTACTACGCCCTCCAAAATGTGAATTATCCTGCGGACTACGACGAATGGCAACAACGCGTAGCGAAAAATTACAACACTCCAGAGCTTAGCGTATCTATCGAATATTATGCTAAACTCAAGCAAGACGCAGGATTCGAGAAGTCGACTATGACAACGAGGTCAATCACTATTGCAGGACTGTGGGAAGAGTGTCGTTTCAAACACGGACTCTCCCTAAAACTCGCAAGTGTTAAACCCGCCGTAAACAACGCCTTTGTCAATTGGGACTATAAGCTCCAGAGCAATGATCTTGTCGCCTTTATGCCTCCCTTTGCGGGAGGATAAAGAGTATGTGCGGGCGAGACGCCCGCGTTCGGCCGTTAGGCTTGGCGTAAGAGACCAACCATCACGCCTTGAGCAGAAAGCTCATTAATGGGAGTGAGGTCTGGATAATTCTCGTTTTCAGCTTTGAGGTATGCTTTTCCGTCCTCGATCAAAAATCGTTTAAGAGTCGACTCCCCGTCGATGAGAGCAGCTACAATATCGCCATGACGTGGTTCACGCTGTTCTAAAATCACGGTATCACCATCACAAATGTGAGCCTCGATCATAGACTCACCACTTACGCGTAAAGCAAAGCGTTTATCAGAGCGCGAATGACTTAGACCAAGTGAACGAACATCAACTGAGACGACCGCTTCTTTTTCTTCGGTCGCGTCTTGAGCATAACCAGCGGCAATGTTTCCGTAGAGCGGAATATCAACGATTTCCTCACGCTCGAGACTTTCTGGAAAAATGACCGCGCGAGCCTTCCCTGCTAGACGTTGAATCACGCCTTTTTTCTCGAGCGCACGGAGGTGTCCCATAGCAGCGGTTTGACTCTTAAATCCGAAGTGAGCTTGGATTTCCCGAGTTGAAGGCATGATGCCAGTATTAGCCGATTCAGCTCTTAAGAAGTTAAGAAGCTCTTTTTGTCTTTCCGTTAATTCCTTGCTCATAGTAATTCTATTGAACACGTATTTTATTGCTTGGCAAGTAAAATTATGAACATTGTTCTTTTGAGTTTTTTGACGCGGAATATTTATTCACTTCCTCTGCCAAAATACTCAATCCTAGTTCGACTTCATCCTCAGGCATGGAATATGTTAATCGAAGGCAATGATTTTCCTGATCAGCTGATTGCGACAGCCCATAGAAAAACCAATCGCCCGAAATTACGAGAACACCTTTTTTCTTTAGCTGTTGCGTGAGTTCCTTGGTGTTAATTCTTGGTAACCAGAGCCACAGGAAGAATGCTCCTTCGGCTTCATGCACCGCATAATCGACTTTTTCGCTCAACTTTGCATCAAGCACAGCTAAGGCATGGTCACGCTTTTTCTGATAAAACGGGGTAATTACGTCCCTACACACCTTAGGTAATGACTGGTCTAGAATGAGCGGCTTAATGATCGCCTGCCCTAGTCCAGGGTTTGCAAGGCTAGTTACGGCTGTCATCTTTTGCATCAGGGTGATGATCTCGGGTGCCGCTACCATGATTGACGTTCTTGTGCCCGGGAGACCTAATTTAGAGAGACTATAGAGATGAATATGGTGCGGTGCCCAAATCGATTCGGTCGCGACATACATCGCATTCGGAAAAGGTGCTCCATAAGCATGGTCAATCATCAGTGAAATTCCACGGCGTAGACACTCTTGGGACAGAAAAGCGATGTCGTCATCTGAAATGACATTGCCAGAGGGATTAGTCGGGCGAGAGAGCACCATCAAGCGGACTGTATTGGGAACCATTATGATCGCTTCACGATCGAGCTCATACTTAAAGCGATTCCCCGTGCGTCGAGGAATTCCCGCAACCCCTAGGAACTCTGCCCCACTAACGAGCTGGTCGCGATATCCCATATAATCGGGCAAGAGCGGCACGAGAACTTGCTCCCCTGCTCCTGCAAGAGCGTTAAACAGATGGAAGCATGCCGACTGCCCGCCCGAGGATATTCCTATATTCTCTTGCTTCACACCCCAGCTGTAGAGCGCATTCATCATCGCCGCAAAGGCATTGCGAAACTCCCCTTCTCCTTCTGCGGGGTCATATTGCCCCATGACACGGTGTAGACTTTCTGGGGTATTTAACGCCTGTTGAACTAGCTCGTGAAACAGAGCCGTCATTTCAGGAACTTCTGCCGGTTGTCCCCCTCCGAGCATCGCTTTAATTTTCGACTTATCGACCAGAGCCGCTCCTAAATCATCCATTAACTCTCCAATCCCAGTAGAAGTGCCGAGAGTGTTACCAAACGAAGAAAGCGGAAATTTCATACCAATCACAGCATCATGACCAACGAGCAGGAGCAAACAAAAAAGCTCTCAGCACACTGTCATATATTCAGACTACAGTGCAGACCGCGCTCCCCTAGATCTATGATAAGTCACCCATGAACTCCAGCACATCCTCTAGGAGTCGAGCCTCGGGAGCGCATTTCAACACCATTCCATCCAGATACATCAGGCTCTTAATCACGGGAAAGGCGCCCTCAGGGAACTCCATTCCTGAATTAACGCAAAGCTTCACAGTCTCCATCATTTGATTTGTGAGGCTACTTTTTCCGCTCTCAAACCCACTGTAGAGATGCGTAAACTTCTCATAATCTCGCTGCTTATCATTAGGTGGAGAGAGACTAAGCTCTTGCATGACTTGAGCCGCACCTTGGTAATCTTGCTCCCCAAGTTTCCCGAGAAAGCGCAACAGCCCCTTAGAAAAGTTCTGATCAGCCTGTTCAATGTTGGCATTATCGATGAACCAGAGTTTTTCTCCTGCATAAAAAATGTTTCCAGGATGGAGATCGCCATGGAACTCTCCCCGGAAAAAGAGAAAGTACCCGTGCGTGCGAAAGAGCGCAAGCAACTGCTCATAGGTAAAGTCGTTTTTCTGTAATCCTTTCCCAACGCTATTGACTTCGAGCTGTTCCGTTACCAACACTTGAGGGCTAGAGAGTGCCGTATAAATTTTTGGGAAATAGAGATTCTTCATATGGGGGAGATCCCTCGCCTCGTCCCTAAGCACCTCGAGCCTCGATGTCCCTACTGCTTCATTCTCTAAATTCAGCTCCGTTCTCGTAAGACGCGCGATCGTTTCGATCGTCCCCAGGGGATCGGCGAGCCGCTTCAGCTTGGGGTAAAAAGTCACTGCTACTCGCGCTAGAAATCGCACCGCGCGGAGGTCTTTCTCGAAGTGCTCTTGCGCATGCGGTTTGATCACCTTTACCACTACCTTCGTACCACCCTGGAGCCTCGCGGCATGCACTTGCCCCAGCGACGCGGCGGCGAGAGGGCTCTGATCAATCTCTGTGACTGCCTCCCAGAATGCCTGCGGTGCATATTGATTTAAGATCGCCTCAAACTCGGCCCATGCAATCGGCGTGGTGGCCTCGTAGAGCGCTTGAAGCTGGCGGCACTTATCTAAGCCTAGCAAATCTGACCGCACCGCATACATTTGGGCTATTTTGACAGCAAGGAGCCCCATTTGTTCGATTCGTGCAACCTCGATTTCGCGCTTACGGAAGATGAGGCGAAACAAGAGGATAAACTTAAGAATTCGAGACACATGATAAGCTACACTCGCTATGCTCATGCATCAATGAGAAATTCTGCTTCACATGGAGCTTAAACTAATTGCATAGTGTTCCTTCCAATTTTTTTCTCTGTGAAACCTTTTCTTGCTATTCTATTTTGCACTCTTTTTGCTAGTGGTGCATTCGGACTCTTCCTATACCAATCCGGGAGTGGGAGACTCGCTAGCGTATTGGGAAAACCTGCTCTCGCTGAAGGCACTAAGCCTTTTGATTTTCAGAAAAAAGAAATCTCAAAAATCGAAATTACTCAAAACGGTGAAACCAACATTTACACGCGCTCGCTCACTTATTGGTCCACCCAACGCAATGATAAAACAGTTCGTGCGGACTACAATAAGCTCGATCAGCTTCTCTATCTTTTCGAAACTGCTCGCGTCCAACAAGAGCTCCCAGATCAGGCTAGCGAAACTGCCGAGTGCGCTCATATAACACTGACTACCGATACTGGAACTACTATTTCAGCAACCCTAATTTCTCAGCTACCCCGCTTTTCTGGTCTCGAGGAACCGCTAGCACCTTCATTTTCTCTGCGCCTGCAAAATGGCCGATATTACGCCTGCACAAGCGAGCTCACATCCAACTACCCAGACTTCGACGTAAACTCTCTCACCGACCATCGTCCCTTTTTCTTTCACCCAGATCTGTTGAGTGAATTCAGTTATCAGACAGAAGCGCAAACTGTGACCATTACTCGGCATCTCCCAAACGCTGACTGGATCATCACCAGTCCTCTTAAGCTGAGAACCGACGAAGAAGCCGTAAACTCTCTTGTGAACAAACTCTACACCCTAGAAGCTAAAACACTTAACCCTAAAGAGACAGTACAAGCCAATGCTCCATCCACCCTAACCATAAAGTCCTTTTCTTCTGAAATCCCCCCACAACAGCTTTTTCTCAGTTCTGACACTGCGGGAAACATCGACAATCACCCGTTTACGTATCAATTCCCTGAGGGTCATTTGACGACAATTTTACCCAGCATCGATGCACTTAGATCTAAGAAACTAGCAGATATCGAGGTCGACAACATCAACTCCATTCTACTCCAATCTAAAACCCAATCCGCTCCTGTCACTCTCGCTATTCTCCCTACCGCCTCAGGTGCTCCACGCTGGATGTATCAAGTCTCAACCGATTGGATTCCTGCCAGTGAAACCGGCGTCGCCAGCTTACTCACTGCGATTACGAAAGACTCTGTCCAAGGCTTTTCACTAGAAACTATTAGCTCCTCCCTCGATGCCGATAAATCCGTCACCATCCAACTCAAAGACGGGAAAAACATTCACTTTGATCTATTGCGGACGAAACAGCATACCCTTATCCAACGTAAAGGAGAGTCTTTTGCCGCCATCCTTTCTCCAGTCCACGCACGTAAATTTCAGACCGAGCCAACCGTCTGGAAAGACAATCAATTATGGACATTCTCTGCCATTAATCTCCGTGGAATTCAACGCAGAATTCAGCAACAACCACTCGAAAACTATAGTTACAACTTCAACCTCGAACAATGGAAAGGACAAGTCGGAAACAAAGATGTGAGTGCGGACTTAGACCTCGTTGCCGCCAATGCTTACCTCAACCTTCTTGAAAGCCTCCAAGCCGTCCGTTGGTTACCAGCCTCACAAGCACTCCGCTACATCGGTGAATCAACGCCCGTAGCTGAGATCCTAGCCCTTTCTCAAAAATTCAGTGACATGGGTGACTCTGAGGGCCTCAGCACTAACACCCTAAAGCTATACACTATGCCCGGAAACCAAAAGGTAGTTCTCGTTAGCTTAGAGCAAGAAGAGAAGAGAACCCAATACGCTCACATCGAAAAGAAAGTAGCGCTCCGTTTAATTTCCTCCTTCGTGTTACAGGACTAGTGCACTCCAACTTAAACTGTACCCTCTCTGGAATGCTCAGATAGTTTTATATACGCTTCGCCTTTTAACAAATGATTGTGGCGTCTAACTAGGGACAAAGCTAGCCATGTTTCTTCAAGAACTTAGAAGTTCTCTTTTCTATCTTGGCGGCATCTTTAGGGTGCCCGTTTTCCCTAAGAATATGCACGAAGTTAGAACTAACGATCGCGTAATGGTGGATATCTGCATCGCTTGATTTCTCCATAATTTTCAATGCTGAATCAAAAGTCTGCTTCGCCTTGTCAATATCGTCTTGCGCAGCATGAATAAGAGCGATGTTACCGTAAGATTGAGCTGTATCTAGGTGGGATTCTCCTAGTGCCTCCTGCCGAATTTCTAGTGCCATATTATGCATCTCCAGTGATTGACGGAAGTTTCCACCTCGGTAATAGAGCCCTCCTAAGTTATTCCAAACGTCAGCTGTAGATTCATTATTATCACCTAGCACCTCTTTATTGATCTGCAAGGCACGCAAAAAGAGCTTTTCCGCCTCTTCTAGATGATTCGAATTCTCGTATAAAAAGCCAAGGTTGTTGAGAACTCCAGCTGTTTCTAGAGGCATTTCAGGATCGGCGAGATCAAAGTTTTCTAGCGCCCAAATATAGAAGTTCATGGCATCCTCAAAGCGCTCTTGCTCTTCATAAATCATCGCCATGTTCGCTCCTACGCGTCCGCAAACTTCAGGGTGATTAGGATTTTCTTCCAGTAATTCAACAATCCCTTGATAAACTTGGTATGCATCAGATTGCTTCCCCTGATCTCTGTACAGATTAGCCTTAATTTCCAATGCTCTAGCATAATCACCAGTATGTTCAGGATTGCTCTGGCACCGCTCAAGATAGGTCTCGACTGTCGTTGTCGCTGTGTTTTCTGCCTCATCCCAGTCACCTCGGGCTTTGTAGTCTTCTACACGCTGCATCATCACACCAATTAAATCGTTATTATCCTCTGACATTACTACATGATACAAAAGAAATAGCTTTTAGCTAGAAAAAATTTACATTATAATGTATTTACATTTCAAATCTCCAATAGGACATTACAACCACGACGATGGTTGTAAATCATGGACTTTTCTCCCCCCCCCCACTCCACACCTCTAATTTCTCAACAACGTATTGAAGAGTTGAATAGATCTATTCACTATCACAACGAACTCTACTATAATCAGGGAAAGAATGAGATTTCAGATGCGGAGTATGACCAACTCATGCAGGAGCTCAAAACGCTCGAAGCTCATTATCCAGAATTTGCCCAGCCCAACTCACCATCACAACATGTCGGGGGGAGCCCTTTAGATCAATTCGCTAAAGTAACTCATTCCTTACCGATGCTCTCGATCGAGGATATCCACGAGCTCAAACCTGAGGAGCTAAGTTCTGACTTACGACCTACCGAACGGCTTAAGGAATGGTATAAGCGCATCGAACGAACGATTGGTTCAGGGAATTTCACCCTCGCAATCGAGCCAAAAATTGATGGAGTCGCCATCGCTCTGCGATACAAAAGCGGTAAACTCAAGTCTGCCGCAACGCGAGGAGATGGAGCAACTGGTGATGACGTGACACAAAACGTCCTCACCATTTCAACCATTCCAAAATCACTCAACAACGCCCCGGAAACATTTGAAGTTCGCGGCGAGCTCTTCATGAACAATGCTGAGTTCGCGAAGCTGAATCAGCGCCAGATTGATAACGGTGAGGCGGCCTTCAAAAACCCACGTAATGCAACAGCAGGAACAATAAAGCAACTCAACCCAAAGCTGGTTGCGACGCGTCCAGTAGACTGCATCTTCCACTCCTTCGGGACAATCTCCCCTTTCCCCTTTGAGACCATAACATCGTTTCAGGAAACACTCGCAAATCATCACCTAAAACGATCTCCTTGGTTTCATACTGCACGCACACTGGATGAAATGCTGGATCTCGTAGAGCAACTGGATCAGGATCGACATGACCTCCCCTACGCTACAGACGGAGCAGTGATCAAGGTCAATGAGTTAGCCTTACACGAGGAGATCGGCTATACTTCGAAGTTCCCGAAATGGGCCTGCGCCTTTAAGTTCTTACCTCAACAAGTTGAAACCACGATCGAAAACATTACCATCCAAGTTGGACGCACAGGGGTGCTCACTCCAGTCGCGGAACTCACTCCGGTCGATGTATCAGGCTCTACTGTAGCACGTGCCACCCTCCATAATGAGGAAGAAATTCAACGCAAAGACATTCGCATTGGCGACCGCGTCATCATCGAGAAAGCAGGCGAAATCATTCCTGCCGTCGTCAAAGTGCTTACCGAGCAACGACATCATGAGAATCCCCCCTTTTCTCTCTACGACTTTGTGCAAGGATCCTGCCCCAGCTGTGGCGAACACATCTCACAGCAAGAGGGCTTCGTGGCATGGCGTTGCGACAACTTCCTATGCTCCGCTAAACTCGTCACACAAATCACCCATTTCACCCAGCGAAAAGCACTCGATATCGATAGTATTGGCGAATCTGTAGCCGAGAAGTTAGTCGAGCAAGGACATGTCTCCTCCCCGCTCGACCTCTTTACTCTCGAGCCCGAAACGCTCGCAGACCTGCTTCTAGATCCAGCCTCGTCATCTAGCGGCGAAGTCATCTCCAAGGAACGACGTTTTGGCGAAAAACGCGCACAAAAGGCTCTCGATGCTCTAGAGCACGCAAGAACGGAAATGCCCCTGTCACGCTGGCTCTTTGGTCTTGGCATTCCGCACATCGGGGAGTCTACTGCAAAGGAGATTAGCCGCCTGCATCAATCGTTTTCTGAACTTAAAGATAGTGTCATCATCGAAACTGTTTTTGCGATCGGAGAATGCGAGGAGGAACGGAAACGAGTCTCCCCTAGTAATAAAGCTAATCCACCAAAAACGGACGAAGAAAAAGCGGTGCGAAAAGCTCTGCATACACAGCTAAAGGAAGAGAAAGAATACCTGATCAGCAGTTTAGCCGACCATGGAATTAGTCCAGATTTAGGCCCCGTCGCGAGCCAATCAATCTACCACTATCTGCGCTCTGATGCTGGACTTACGCTCTGCAACAAACTCGAACAACTCGGAATCAACCCTCAATCCAATAATTTCCGCCCGATCGCGGCATCACCTAAAGAAACAAATTCTGAGATCAGCGGTAAAACCTTCGTGATCACGGGGAGCTTGAGTCAGTCGCGCGATCACTTTAAGGACCTGATCGAACACGCCGGTGGAAAAACCTCCGGAAGCATCTCCAAGAAAACAGACTACCTCCTCGCGGGAGAAAAAGCAGGATCTAAGCTCACTAAAGCCGAAAGCCTAGGAGTCACGGTAATTACAGAGGAGCAACTAGGAGAAATGCTCCCCTAAGAAAACGCTTTCATAAAAGAGGTTTCTAAAGCTAGCGCTTCACTGACATTCGTCTCCGTGAGGAGGAAGCGTAATTCTTCGAGAGCCTCAATTCTGAGCAACAAATTATCAATACTGAGCTCTTCTGCAAACTTAGAGAAGAGCTCGCTAGAGTTAGTAAAGGCGCTCGGAGTATGCCCGACCTTCCAGCGCACTAGATCTCCAAACCAAGAGATGAGAGCATTAACGCTTTGTGTGCGAACGCCTAAGTATTCTGACGCCTCTTCTGCCTTAAACTGCTCCTCCTTCTCTTTCAAGAAACTCTTATCGGTGACTTGTTTAAGTGCCTCTGCTTCCTCCTTTAGTTGCACCTTATACTTCTTCGTTAATAATTCTTTTTGCTCTTTTAAGTAGGCATCAAAGTCCGCTTTGAGTGAGAGAGAACATGCGATACCTCGCGACGCTCTTGAGAAGTTGTTTTCGAGCAGGGAGTTAATCGCAGATTGGAGTTCTGTCAGTCCAGCTCTCTCGGGGTCATAAAGTGGAATGCTAACGCAACGGGAAAGAATCGTCGTCAATAACCGATCTGGAGCCGTAGTGAGCAGGAGCAGTAAGCAATTTCCCGGAGGCTCTTCTAAGGTTTTCAGGAAAGCATTGGCAGCACTTTCATTCATGCGATCCGCATCCACAATCACGCCCACCTTCCATTGGCCTGTAGGCGCAGACATGTAAAACGAGTCTTCTAACTCGCGCATGTCATCCACCCTAATGAGGCGAGACTTCGAGCGTGGACGTACAATGCGCACAAACTCACTTTGCCAAGTATCCAGATCTTTCGTAAAATCAGGCTCAGGAGGAGCCTCTACATCACCGAACAAATTCGTTCCAGAATCCTCTACGTTCGGCGAGTTCAGCATCGCGATGATCCGTTTTGCGAGCATCTCCTTACCCACGCCTACGCTCCCACTGATCAAAAAAGCATGCCCCATCCGTTGACGATCTTTCGCGGATTCCAAAAGCGTAAAGGCTTGATCTTGAGTGAGAGGCATGGTGCTAAATTAGCGCAGTCCAACATAGAGTAAATCTCGAAATTGGATTTAAGCCGAGTATTTGCTCTAGGGAAGACTCGAGAAATGCTCTGGACAAACTCTCTTTTGAGATCCAGATTACTCAACTATGTCAGTTACATTTTGCAGTCGTGAGGACGCTGGAAAGATCGAAGATGCCACCATGTTCGCTCCTAAGTATGATGCCAATGGATTAATCACCGCAGTTGCGATTGATCATGAAACAAACGAGCCCTTAATGCTGGCTTACATGAACGAGGAATCACTCAAGCTTACCTTAGAAAAGCAAGAGGCGGTGTATTACTCCCGCAGTCGCCAAGAGATTTGGCATAAAGGCGCGACCTCTGGCCACGTGCAAAAAATCAAGGAAATCCGCACCGATTGTGATCAAGACGCGCTCATTCTCGTCGTTGAACAACTGGGTGCTGGAGCCTGCCACACCGGAAAACAATCCTGCTTCTACCGCACTGTCTCTGTAAAAGATGGAAACGCAGTCACAGAAGTCGCCAAGGATGTCGTACAGACCTTCGATCCTGAGGCGGTTTACGGGAAGAAATAGGGTTAACTACTCGCCTGTAGCGCATGCTTCTTCATCTCTGCTGCCATGAGATTGAGAGCATTCGCACGCGTCGGAGCTAAATGCTCCTTCAGTCCTGTTTCTGCGATAAACGACATGTCTGCCGTAAGAATTTCATCAGGAGCATGACCATCAAGCACATTGACGAAAAGTGCGATCATCCCCTTGGTGATTAATGAATCGGAATCGGCAGTAAAGTTCATCACTCCATCTCGATATTCAGACTCTAACCATACTTGAGACTGACATCCTTTAATAGTACGTTCAGGGGTTTTAAGGGCATCATCCATTGGTGCCAACTTCTTCCCCATCGTGATCACGTATTCATAACGTTCCTGCCAGTCATGGAAAAATGATAGCTCCTCGAGAAGTTTCTTTGTATTGTCTGCAATCGACATAGTTTGGAGACGCTAGGTTAGGATTCTATTGGGGTCAAGATGATCCTTTAGTCCCCATGGTAAGCCTTCGTAATAAAAGCACCTCATCCACTATCTTAGACTCAGAATTACTGTGGTATGTTGATTTTATCTCCTGCTCGAATCTTGGTAGGGTTTACCTTAGGGTTCGCTTTTTGGATTGCGTCCACAGATACATTATATTTCTTGGAAAGAGCCCAAAAAGTTTCTCCACTTTTAAAGGTATGCGTCTTGTATGCTGAGGAAGGTTCAGACTGAGCAGCACGAGCCGACACCTGGACGGTAGGCGTAGCATTACCATCAGAGATTACATGCACATCATCATCTAACTTATGTACGGTAGGTTGCTGCTTTTGTCCGACTGCTTCAACTGCAGGGGAAACTACTTTCACCTCCCGGGTAGGAATTTTAACCACTAAGCCTGCGTGCAAAGCTCGGTTTTTGTTCAGCTTTTTGAGTTCTTCCACATCCACGTTTTTACGATCCGCAACCGCTTGATACGTTTCGCCAGCATGAACAAGTGTGTATGCCTCATTCTTAGTAATTTTCGGCACTTCCTCGTTCAAGCGATCGAGAGCAGTACGTTCATCTTTTGATTGGATGAGTGGCGCTCCGAGAGCCTCTTTCTCCGCTGCCTCGACACTTCCCTTATAATATTTGCTATGTAACGCTATCGCACCAACCGCTAGTAAGTGAAAAAGTAAGAGCACAAAAAGCCCTCCCACAATCTTGCTACTCAAACCACTGCGCTCTTCATCAAAGCCAGTAGTGTGTTGTGCAGCTGCAACGGCACGGTGTTTCTTAGGGCGGTCTTTTTTCGTGACGGCACGTAAAATCTTGCCTCCTTTCTGTGCAGGACGGCGGCGGGTACTAATTTGACGCTTATTCATAATTCGAGGCTATTATTGATCACAGACCCATCACAACCTTCCTGAACGCCTCTCCACGCTCCATGTAATTTGCATACATATCAAAGGAAGAGGTGCCTGGCGAAAAGAGAACATAGTCTCCATCCACCGCGAAAGAACGTGCTTCTGACACCGCATTTTCCAGAGAGTCGCAGAAACGAGATTCTACTTCATCTGAAAAAATTCGAGCCAGATCTGGTCCAATTTCGCCGATAGTTAAGCAAAGTTTAATACTTTTGGCAAGCTTTCCTTTTAATTCTTTGTAATTTAAACCTTTTTGCTTCCCACCAACAATCAAAACCAGTGGTCTATCGAACGCTGAAATTGCGGTTTCAAGGGAATGTAAATTGGTCGATTTGGAGTCATTGATATAGCCCACTCCATCCAAATCCCTAATCCATTCACAACGATGCTCTGGGGGATAGTAGTCTTGCAATAAGACTGCCGGTGGAGCTGTCCACTCAAGCCCCAAACACCTTACCGTAGCAAGAGCGGCCATTGCGTTTTCAACATTATGTAAACCACGCAGCCTCGTTTCAGATAGATCAACATCCGTTTCGCCCGCTCGTAAAATCATACCATTTTCATAGCGATAATCAGCATCGGAAGAAAACGCACTGAAAGTCAGATGGGATTCTGGAAAAGAAAAGCCTTCTTCATAACGAGTAATTTTCCAATCGCTCGGCAGCAATGGCTCAAAAATACGCTCTTTCGCAGCACGATAAGCCTCCATATCAGGATAGCGGTCTAAGTGATCTGGCGCTAAATTTAGCCATAATGAAACCGCTGATCTAAAGGTCGAAATCGTCTCTAACTGAAAGGAACTAATCTCAACAACCGCATATTCGGGAGCCCCCTTAAGAACAAGCTCGGAGAGTGGGACACCATGATTTCCACACGGTTCAGCAGTATGACCGAGCTTGTTGATGAGATGTGCGACGAGCTCAGTCGTTGTCGTCTTACCATTGGTCCCCGTAATCCCAATACAAGTACCATCATAGTAGCGATAGCCTAGCTCTAATTCGCCTAACAACTCCATTGTGTTCTTAGAAAAAGCCTTAACTAGTTCACCATAGGTATCAACACCCGGGCTGAGCACGAGATAGTCGGAGAAAATGCTCACTCCACTCTCGGGCGTGGCGCCTCCAATAACCGTTACACGCTCATCCAGACCGGTTGGCTGTGGATCTACACGCGTATCAAAAAGCCGGACTTCTGCTCCACGTGCAACTGCTAAATTGGCAGCCGCTACTCCGCTGCGCCCAGCACCAAGAACTACTACGCGCTCGTCCTCCAGCGTGAATAAGGCAGAGTTTGGTTTAGAATACATTACATCAACTTCAGGAGACCAAGACCGACAAGGGCCAGAAAGACAGATAAGATCCAGAAGCGAATGATGACCTGATTTTCATGCCATCCACCGAGTTCAAAGTGGTGGTGAATCGGCGCCATCTTGAAGATTCGTTTACCACGCAACTTAAAGCTTCCTACCTGCAAAATAACAGAAACAGCCTCCATCACGAATACGCCACCGATAATCACAAGCAGGAGCTCCTGTTTCGTGCAGATTGCTACTGTGCCAAGAGAGCCACCAATCGCCAGAGATCCCGTATCTCCCATGAAGACTTTCGCCGGGTGACAGTTAAACCAAAGGAAACCAAAACCAGCTCCCACCAAAGCCATGAGAAAGACCGTAATTTCTCCTAAGAAGGGATTATGCGGGATTGAGAGATATTCCGTCGCAAGCCATTGATGCTGTGCCAAATAGGCTATAACCGAGTAGGCTAAAGAAACGATAATGGTAACTCCAATTGCCAATCCATCGAGACCATCCGTGAGATTCACCGCATTAGAACTCCCGATACAGAGAATGATAAAAAACGGAATGATGAGCCAGAATAAATTTAGTGTGGAGGCCTTAAATAAAGGGAAAGTTATCTCACTAATACTCATCGTTTTATCCACAAGCTGATAGGTATTGGTATCACTCTTGAAGTAGAGAAAGGTAGCCACTAATCCGCCTACCACCAGCTGCCAGAGGATTTTTGTCTTTCCGCTAACGCCGTCGGTATTTTTCTTCACTACCTTCATGTAGTCATCAAGAAAGCCGAGTAATCCGAGTGCTATCATGGAGCACATCGTTACGACCAGGAAAGGGTTCATCACCCGCCCGCACAGAAGGACTGCGATCAAGACCGTTCCGATAATCATGACTCCACCCATTGTTGGCGTGCCTGCTTTGGCTCCATGTGCTTCTGCTAAACCACGCATTAATTCCGCGCCTCGAATCGGTTGCCCAGCCTTGAGAAGCTTGAGAGCCGTAATGAGTTTAGGCCCGATAATTAAGCTCAGAACGAAGGCCGTCACACAGGCCAACATCGCTCGAAACGTAATATATTGAAAGAGATTAAGAAAACTACAGGCCTTCGCCCAGCTTGCCCCATCCTCCATGGCGGAGCTCCAAAATTGATAAAGATAATATAACATATGTAGTAAAATTTATTCTGGGAAAACAGCGTTCATGACAGTTTCCATCGCGGCGGCGCGACTGCCCTTAAAGAGGATCATCGAATTCTCTTCAAGACTTTTTGTGAGCCAATCTTGCACGACCTCTTTCGTGTCGAAGTGTTTCGCATCGCCATCAGCCTGCTTCGCGCCTTCTGAAATCAGCTTTGCCTCCTCGCCAACGCTAATCACTTGAAGCCCTAATTCCGCGCCATATGCACCGACATCCAAATGACCTTGATCAGTCATATCTCCAAGCTCTGCCATTTTCCCAAGAACTAAATACCCTTTCTGCCCATCGCTGAGCGACTCCTTCAGCGTCAAGGCAGCCGCTTTCATTGAGTCAGGATTCGCATTATATGTATCGTCTAAAATCGTCTGTGAACCATGCGTAAATTGTCGTAAACGTCCCGTCGTCAACTCCACTGCGGACAAACCACGCGCAATTTCTGTCGCACTCATCCCATAGAGATGCCCTACAGCTGCCGCTAAAAGCGCGTTGGACACCATGTGACGCCCCTTTAACGGAAGCAAAACTCGCGCCTCCCCTTCTGGTGTGCGGAGTGTGAAAGCAGTGCCGTTTCCTTCTGCTCGCATATCTAATGCTGCGATTGGCGTGCTTGCCTCGATCCCAACTTCAAGAAGCTCTCCCACATTCATTTCCACGAGAACCTGCTTAAAATCAACATCACTAGGAATAATCAGCGTGCCGTCTTCTGGCAGAGCCGCCGCCAGTGCCCCCTTCTCTCTAGCGATTCCTTCTTGTGACCCCATGTGCTCGATATGAGCAGTGCCAATGCTAGTGATGATGCCAATCTGCGGACGCGCAATTTCACACAACGGAGCAATCTCACCTGGATGGTTCATCCCCATTTCATAAATCGTGGCTTCATCTTCACGGGTATTACGAAGCACCGTCAGCGGAAGCCCAATGTGGTTATTAAAGTTCCCCAAGGTCGCCTTCGTCTGAAACTTTTGGCTCAACACGGCATCGGTTAAATCCTTTGTCGACGTCTTCCCATTCGAGCCCGTAATCCCAATCGCGCGATCCGTCAATTCGTTCCGCCAGCTTGACGCTAAATCCTGTAGTCCTTTAAGCGTATCTTCGACTAGAATAACATTCACACCCTCCATCCCCTTATCTTCTTGAACGAGGAGCGTTTTAGCACCTTGCACCACTGCTTTATCTAAGAAGTTATGCGCATCAAAGTTATCTCCTTTGAGCGCGACAAACAAATCTCCCTCCTTAATGCTACGCGTATCCGTAGATACAGAAAGCGGGAAAGCATTAGGCCCAGCCTCAGAGAGCAACTTACCTCCCGTAGCCTGTAAAATATCTTGTATCGAAATCGACATAACTAAACGAATACCGCCTAGTCACGAGGAAGGTAAAGAAGGAATCCACTAAAGTTACTTTTCCTTGCCCAAACTCCATGAGAGCATATCGCGCATAACTTTTCTGAGACTCTAATTTGATTCTTCTTGCAATTACCCAAGAAGACTAGATATTTAATAATCAAAAATAAATTCATGAGGTCACTACATTTATTACTATCAGTTTCTGTATCTGCAGCATTTTTTACAAGTTGCGGGTTAATTGGACCTAAAGCCATAGAAGAAACAAAGCCTGAAGAGCCGCAAAAAGCGATCTACGTAAACCCTTACCCAGCCGGGACTTACGAAAACTTTACGCATCGCCTCGATTACAAGCAAACTTGGGACATCTACCGTGACGAAGTTGCTTATGCGGCGGCTTCACCATCTGAAACAAGCATCGTCCTCAATCTCAGCACACTCCGTGGTCAACTCTTCAATGGACAGAAAAAAGTAATCCTCGACTACCCAATCGCGAGCGGAACCTCAAAACACCCAACCCCGAAAGGCAAATTCAATATCACTGAGAAAATTGTCGATAAAGAATCAAACCTCTACGGAAAAATTCTGGATGCCAATGGCGTTGTTGTAAAGTCCGATGCTGACTCACGTAAAGACAAGGTCCCTTCCGGCGGAAAGTTTGATGGTGCTGACATGCCCTACTGGATGCGCCTCACGAGCACAGGTATTGGTATGCACCAAGGTCGTGTCCCTCGTTATCCTGCCTCACACGGATGCATTCGCCATACTATGGACGGCGTGAAGCAAGTTTATGCTAAGGTGAAAATTGGCACCTCAGTAACGATCAAATAACACTCAATTCTCTCTCAAATCAATTGCTCGTATTAACCTAATGCGGGCAATCTTTATTTACTACACTATGAAAAACACTCTCTTTCTTCTCACCCTCGCGATCGCGTCCTTTTTCCTCACCAACTGCGCCTTAAACTCCTCTGGATCAGGTGCACCTACACATGAGAAATTTATTAAAGCAGACGATTACCCACAGACATATACTGTCTTTAAGAACGAAGCTCTTCTCGCTACAGGAAACTCTAGTAACACGAGCATCAACATCGACCTCTCTGACCAGCGCATTAAACTTCTCGTCAACGGTCAGGTCGCGCTCGATAGCCCGACCTGCACAGGGCGTGCTGGCAAACGCACCCCAACCGGAACCTTCTACATCAAGGAGAAAATTAAGGACAAGCGTTCAACCATCTTCGGTAAACTCTTCAAGGGATCCACTCAAGTCTACGGTGGTGATCGCCGTAAATATAAGGGTTCCTACACACGTTTTCTCGGATCGCCTCTCCCTTACTGGATGCGCTTAACCGGTGATGGAATAGGAATTCACTACAGCGCTGGCGTAAAACGCTACCCTGCCTCTGCAGGCTGCGTTCGCACTCCGATGGATGCGGTAACCACCATTTACTACAAGGTTCGCAAAGGAACGAAAGTAGTGGTTCAGAACTAATCGAATTTCTCCGCACAGATACCCTTTGCGACCCATGTAGCGGAGCTCATACAGCCCTGGAGTAAGTAGCCTCCTGTAGGCGCTTCCCAATCAAGCATTTCGCCACAGGCATATACGTTCGGGTAGTTCCTAATTTGGAGTGCGTCATCAAGAGCCTCCCATCTAATTCCACCCGCACAAGAAATAGCCTCCTCAATCGGGCGCGCACTCTGAAGCACCATTTCAAGACACTTCACCTCCTCCGCAAGAATCGCCAAGTCAGCCTTTGGCACAACCTCTTTGGTGAAAATCTCTGGATACTTGTACGCCAGTAATGACACAACCGAAGCCTGAACCTTCCAACGGCGTGAAAGCTCGTCAGCAAGGTTCCTACGAACAGATTCTACCTTCTGCAGTAGTCGCTCCACAGAAAAAGTCGGCTTAAAATCGATTTCCAAAGTTGCTGAATCCATCTTACGGAGCTCATGCCCCAATCGATAGATTGGCCCGCCCTCGAGACCGTATTTTGTAATCACTAATTCTCCTTCCAGGCTCAGTTTCCCTGCTTTGCAGACGATATTTTTCCATGGTTGTCCTTCATACTCATCGAGAAACCCCAGAGGCCACTCAATCTCCCAGCCACAATTCGCAGATTGGAGTGGAGAAACTGATATCCCAGACGCACTCAGGCTATTCACCCAACGCCCATCCGATCCCGTTCTCGACCAAGATCCTCCGCCCAGCGCGAACACGACCCGCTTAGCCAACACCTCACTTTCTCCCTCAGGTGTATGAAACATAAGTCGATAGCCATCGTCCACTGGCTCTATTTCCTTAAAGGAGTGATTGAGCTGAAATAAAGCTCCAGCAGCCTTGATCGACTGCACCCAACTGCGCAAAAGAGGCGCAGCCTTCATCGACTCTGGAAAGACCTTTTTCCCACTAGAGACAAAGGTTTCTTGCCCATGAGAAAGCGCCCAGTCCCGGAGCGCGTCATTATCGAACCTATCAAAAATCTCCGCCCACAGATCCCTTGGGAAATCGGCCCCTTGATAGACCGAGAGAAACTCATCTCGCCTTGCCGCATTGGTGAGGTTCAACCCACTCTTCCCCGCGATGAGAAATTTCCTCCCCACCGAACGCTTTTGGTCGTAGAGCTTTACCTCGAATCCAGCGCGCGCCGCAAGTTCGGCAACGCGTAATCCTGCCGGACCTCCGCCTATGACTGCAAGCTCAACCATGCCTGAAACTGCTGCATCGCAACCGCGCGGTGACTAATACCATTCTTCACCTCCGCCGGTAACTCCGCAAAGGTTTCTGTATAACCATCCGGAATAAAAAGAGGGTCGTATCCAAAACCTCCCTCACCCTGTTCGGCATCAATGATTTTTCCGGCGCATTCTCCACGAAAGGTCGCCACCACCTCTCCCTTACGCGCGACGGAGAGCACACAGACAAAAGCCGCTCGGCGATCTGACTCCCCTTTCAAATTCTGCAACAATAAGGCTTTATTCTCCTCCATCGTCGCATCATCGCCAGCATAGCGTGCAGAGCGAATTCCTGGGGCGCCGGCGAGAGCTTCAACACAAAGCCCTGAATCGTCCGAAAGCACAAGGTCTGGTGTAAGGTTCGATACCGTCACCGACTTGATATTGGCATTCCCCTCGAAGGTCAGAGCATCTTCCACAATATCTCCCACTTCAGGTAAAGTCCTCAGATCCTGAACAGAAATTTCTGGCCCTAAGATCTTCTGAATTTCCTCAGTTTTATGGGCGTTGGCAGTAGCGACGAGCAAAGAGTTCATAAAAATTTTGAATAAAGTTACAGTATTATAGTTCTAATATGCCTACACTCTAATCATGAAATCAATACATTACCTATTCATCATCGCTTTCTTATCAATCTCTACTGCGCTTGCAGGTGGTAAAGGCTGGACAAGCAATCTCGAAGCTGGAATCGCGCAGGCGAAAAAAGAAGGCAAATCCGTCTTGGTGGAATTCACAGGTTCCGACTGGTGCCCACCGTGCATCATGATGCAGAAAAACGTTTTTTCTAAGTCTGAATTCGTTTCTGCGGCCTCTAAGAGTTACGTTCTTGTTATCATTGACCAACCTAATAAGGATAAGGAGTTAGCTAAGAAAAATGCTCCTCTCTTCCAAAAATACAAGATCAACAGCGTCCCCCATGTCGTTCTTCTCGATGGTAGCGGAAAAGAATTTCACCGCTTTAATCCAACGGAAGCACCAACGGTCAAAGGCTTTTTGGAGTTAATCGACCCAAAAAACATTAAGAAATAGTTCTGTCCATTTTAGGGGAAACTTGGTTAAGTTCACAAAAATTTCATCATTGTGAGCTACCTTGTTTTTGCCAGAAAATATCGCCCTGAAACATTTAAGGATGTCTTAGGGCAAGACCATGTCGTCCAAACCCTTGCAAACGCGATTGCGCAAGAACGTTTAGCCCACGCCTACCTTTTCGTCGGCCCCAGAGGAACGGGAAAAACCACTACAGCGCGGATTTTCGCAAAGGCGCTTAATTGCTCCGATGGCCCCTCTATTGACTTTGACCCTAATGAGGATATTTGCCTCGAAATCGCGGAGGGCCGCTCCCTAGACGTGCTCGAGATCGATGGAGCATCCAACAACGGCGTCGATCAAGTCCGTGAATTACGTGAGACCGTCCGCTTCGCACCCGCGAAGTGTCGCTTTAAAATCATATATATCGATGAGGTGCATATGCTCTCCTCGGCCGCCTTCAATGCACTTCTAAAAACACTGGAAGAACCTCCTCCTCACGTAAAATTCATCTTTGCGACCACGGAGCCACATAAGATTCTCCCCACCATTATTTCACGTTGCCAACGCTTTGACCTCCGCCCTATTCCGACCGAGATCATCGCGCAACATCTGCAGGCGGTGGGCGAAAAAGAAGATGTAAAGATTGATGAAGACGCTGCTTGGGCTATCGCCAAAGGCGCAGATGGAGGCATGCGAGACGCCCTCTCTATGCTGGATCAACTCGTAGCCTTCTGTGGGAACGAGATCAGTTCTGACCACGTACGGGAAATCTTTGGGTTCACTTCAGGAGAGACCGTGCATCACATCCTCTCAGCCGCTTTAAAACGAGACAACGCCACCGCCCTACAAGCTATCCAGCACCAGCACTCACTGGGCAAAGACCTCTCACAACTCCTAGGCGAACTGATCCAGACCGTACGCGCCCTCCTCATCACGAAGGTGCAACCAGGAGCCAAGGCGCCGGGACTCCCCGAAAACCTGTGGGTAGACTTACAGAAACTCTCTGAAAATCTTTCGAGCGAACGTTTATTGGCAGTTCTCGATCTCATGGCGGATTCAGAAGCCAAAATCCGCTGGTCTTCCGACAAGGCGCTGCATTTAGAAATCGCGATCATCCGAACGATCCAGACCCTTGGCGAAGTCAGTCTGAACGACCTCATTAAAACTCTCGACCGTCTCCCTGCTGACACCCCTATTGGGCAAGAACCACCTGTTTCTAGTGAGGCGAACAATGCGCTAAGCTCTACAGCAAAAGAGTCAGAGAGCGTTCCTGAACCCATTCAAGAACATTCCACGACGTCCTCAGCACCTGACGCTAAACCTACAGAAGTGGCACCTGAAGAGCCTGCTCCTATAAATCCACTAGAAGCACCTCAGAATCAAGAACGTCCAGCGCGCCCCAAACGTACTACCAATGACATCTCCCAGAGTCTTGACCGGCTGATGCAAGACGCTCCTGACGAGCTTCCGCCTGAAGACCTTCCTGCTCCCAAACCAAAAGCAAGACCAGCCCAAGACAAACCTGAGAGAAAAAAGGAGTCCTCCGCAGAGCAAATCAAACAGGCTCAAGAAGAATTCTACAAAGACCCTCTCATTCAAGAAGCATTAGCCGAATTTGAAGGCACGATTGTTAGCCAATAACCAATGAAAATCACAGAAATTGCATTCACAGGATATCCTGTATCAAATATTGAAACAGCAAGGGAGTTTTACGAAAAGGTTTTAGGCCTCACGGTAGGTGAAATCGCTCATGAAGTCGAGGGCATGCCAGGAAAGTATTGGATCGAATACGAGCTCGGGAACTCAACCTTCGCCATTTCCAATACGTGGGAACCATCTGGACAGAGTGGCCCGTCAATCGCCTTTGAGGTCGATAATTTTGAGGCCTTCGTATCTCACTTAAAAAACTCAGGCGTTCATTTCATCGCGGATAGAATCGACTCCCCTGTGTGCCGTTTCGCAATAATTACAGATCCTGATGGTAATACTATAACGATCCATAAGCGTAATTGCCAGTAAGCTAATCCGTAGGGTCACCTATGAACCGGACCTAACTTAATCGCTTAAATAGATTACTCTTCAGTGGTAGTAAAAATCGACTCCAGCTTTCCGCTAGAGAGATCTTCAAAGAAATCCGAGTTATGCAACTGTTTATGCTTTATGTAAACACCTGCTGTGATGCCTAATACAGCCAAGATAAATACAGAAATAAAGCCTAACAGCGGATTGCCCGCAGACTGTGAAGCTCTAGCAGCGGATCTCGGAGGGGGCCGATACCCACCAGCGGTAGATGTGGTTGCAGCTGTCGCAAGCGCGGCTTTTGTTTTGGACTTCTCCTTCTTTGGATCCTCATCCATAGTCCCAGCATCATCATCAAGCCACAGCTCATCGATTTTCCCCGCGTGAAGAGATTTAATTTCTGGCAAGAGATCTTTTGTCACGTATACCTGAGGCTTCTGAGGCTCCTTGGCTAGTAACTTGATCTGCTTCTTATCGAGAGTGAAACGAATTTCGGTGCCACCCACCTTGATAACAGAGGCATTTTTCAGTTCTGCTTTCTGAACTGGTTCGCCATCATGGGTAATACCGTTGCTAGATCCGAGATCCTTGACAACAAACCCTCCCAGAACACGACGAATTACACAATGCTCCTCAGAAATGGCAGGATCATCTTCGAGCACAATAATGTTCTCGTCACCCTTTCCAATGGTAATTTCTAGTTCAGTCAGATCAAACCCTAACTTCGCAATTGGGTCGAGCCCATCTCCCATAATAAATACCTTTGGCATGCTGATATTTATTAAGAAGAATTCTAGTTCTTGTAAAAGACATTTCTGAGAGTTTTTTACACTCGGCGGAACTCGAGCTTTGCTTTGGAGATGAACTCTATCTGATCCTGAAGAGCTTTAATCATTTCTTCAGATAAACCAGCTTGTCCGATTTGTCGCGCAAGTGTCTTTCTTTTACGCTCGAGAGAGGCCATCGAAAGGTTAGAGAAGATCTGATTCATTTCCTCTGTAGGGTTTTTCACCTGTGCCACTGGACGTCTTGGATCCACGTTGCTGTAAAGCGGGGTTAGCGTATTCCTCAAACGCGGTGGAAGGGCGTTAACGTAGCTAAGAACTACACTAGCCGATTCAGGACGTGGTTGCTCACAAATTACCATACCAAAGACCTCAGCCCCTAAAAGCCCGTCACTAACCGACAAGAGCGGCTCAATCTGGTCTTGGAGCCAATCATAACATTCCGCATGATTCATCGAAATATGACAGAGAGCCGCAAGAGATTGATGCATCGCAATCGGATCTTCTGATTGCTTCTTTTCCTCCGATGGCATCGCGCGGAAGGAGCGTTGATTGCTCTTTTTCTTTCGCGACGCATTGCGGAGGTCCTCTTCACTCATGCCAAGACGAGTGGACAAGAATCCTAACGCGGCATGCAGCTGAAAGTTATCCGTCATGGCCGCAAGGAGTTCACTCATTTCGCTCGCTAATTCCGCTCGCTCACTAACACTTTCCAGATTTCGCTGCGTAGACTCATAGCGTACCTTATAGTCGAAGAAATCCAAGGCCTGCTCAATACACTTCGCGAAGGCCTCCTCTCCGTCCTTTTGCATCAGCGAATCAGGATCCTCACCCTCGGGCATCACCACCACTTTCACCGTCACCCCTAACTTAGCGAGCTCGATAAAAGCCTTCTCGGTAGCGGCTTGCCCTGCCTTGTCCGAATCATAACAAATCAGCACATTCTTGGTGTAACGCTTCAGAATCACGGCGTGCTCGGGCGTGCAAGCGGTCCCTTGAGTCGCGATTGCGAAGTCAAATCCGCGTTCATGGCACGCGATCACGTCCATCTGTCCTTCGCACAGCAGCGCAAATCCTGTTTTGGGAATTTGGCGTCGTGCCTTATCGAGGCCGAAGATCACCTTTGATTTCTTAAAAATGTTCGTCTCGGGCGAGTTGATATACTTTCCAGAGCGCGGATCTTCCCGCAGTTGACGCCCCGAAAAAGCGATAAAGTCTCCATAATCATTCGCGATCGGAAACATGAGACGATCTCGAAAGCGGTAATACAACCCACGCTGTGGATTCTCATTACTACTCGCCAAACCAGCATCTACAAGCTCACGAGCCTTATACCCCTTCGCCTTAGCCCACTCGATCACTTGAGCGGGAGTTTCCGGATGATAGCCCACCATCCAATTCTGCGCCATCTCCGAGCCAAACCCGCGAGACTTTAAATAATCACGTGCATGCTGTGCCTTGGGATCATTCAGTAGAAGTTCATGCATAAACTTCGCGAAACTATTATGCAACTCTACCAGACGACTCTTCCCCTTGCGGGCCGCAATTTTCTCCGGTGATTCCTCCTCCATTTGTAGTGGAATATTCGCCCATCCTGCGAGCTTCTGCACCGCATCGATAAATTGCAAATTCTCCAGCTTCATCACGAAGGAAAGAACATCGCCACCTTCCCCACAGCCAAAGCACTTGTAGTACTGCCGCTGCACGTTGACATTAAAGGAAGGCGTCTTCTCACTATGGAAAGGACAACAGGCCTTAAAGGTAGATCCAGCCCGTTTCAAATCAGGCACATAGCGCGAGATCACCTCGACAATATCATTTGCCTCAGTGATTTGCTGAATCGTTTCCTCAGGAATTCGCGCCACGGTAAATGAACGTAGAGACGATCTCTAAGAATGAAAACTATAAAGTTGATTTGATAGTAATTCGCTAAAAAACTTACTCTCTCATCGCATTTAAGCACTTCTCCAACGTCTCATGCTTAAAGGGGTAACCCTCACATTCGAGCACTTTGGGAAAAACGCGGTAGCTATCCAGAAGGTGCTTTCCGAATTCCCCAAAGACCAACTGTAACGCAAAGGCTGGAGCCGGTAAAAATGCAGGACGATTCAAGGACTTAGCGAGGGATTTCGTGAAATCTCGGTTCGTGCGTGGGTCAGGTGAAGCGAAGTTAACTGTGCCTTCCAGCCTCGTATTCTCAATCGCGAAGAGCGTAGCGCCAGCGACATCATCCACATGCACCCACGGCATCCAATGATCCCCCGAACCGAGTGGGCCGCCAGCCCCCATGAGGAAGGCCGCGCGCATCTTTTGCCATGCCGCGCCTCCCGCACCAAGCACGATCCCGATGCGGCCAACGACGACGCGAAGCCCGAGCGCCCTCCCTTCCATCGCGGCAGCTTCCCAATCAGCGCAGAGTTCCGCTAAATACCCAGAACCAAGCGGGCTGGATTCATCTAACTCTCTATCGCCACAATCACCGTAATACCCAACCGCAGAGGAACTAACCAATACCGATGGTCGCTCCTGCTCAGGCAGAGCTTTGATTTGTGTTAAAATCTTTTGCGTCACCCCTACGCGGCTTGTGTAAAACTCCTTTTTTTTAGCCTCCGACCAGCGTTGTGCCACGGACTCACCTGCATAATTAACAACCGCGTCTAGTTCACTCATATCAGGAGCTTCATTAAAAACTCGCCACGTCATACCCGCAGAATCAGGTTTAGACTGGCGGCTAAAAGCAACTACTTGATGCCCCTGACTAACTGCTAACTGACAAAATGCCCGTCCTATAAATCCACTTGCTCCAATTACCCCGATTCGCATACTTAATCATCAAGTTGGATTGGAAGGATGTAAAATGATTAGTGAACTTTTCTCGCTACACATAGTCTGAATCCATATGAAGTTTGCTTCTTTATTACTCATCTCCTCTCTTTCGCTGATATTTACAAGCTGTATGGGCATGTATCTCAGAGAAAACACGTATGAAGCCTCCACCAAACCTGTCGAGATCAACGGTGCAGATGTGAAAATCGCGGTCAAGCCGATGGGTGGTGATATGTATGGAAGTTTTTCAGCGATGCTCATAGGCTTCGGAGCTGGCAAAACGGATGGACCATTTATCTGGAGAGTCGAAGGCACGGGAACAACAGATGAGCACCTTTATCTATGGGTCAACAACATCAAGGTCGAAACTTCGACTACAAACCGTAGCGAACCCTTCGATAAGAAATTGCTCAACTTTAAGACCGACTTCAAGCCGATGAAAGGAAAAGAGAATGCTGGGAAAAGCTTTGCGAACCTGCAAATACCAGGAGAACTGCTCGTATACCCTAAAAAAGACGGTGACATCAAAATCACTGCTAATGTATCTGTCAAAAACACTGCTGGAGTTATCAAAAGCAAAACGATCGTATTCCAACTAAAGCCAAATTCCTCCAATGAGTTCGAATCTGTTTTCCTTCCGACCGAAATCATCAATAGCTTTGGGCAAAAAGACCCCACGGAGTGGTCTTGGTCAGGGCTACCTCACTTTGGAAGGCTGTAAAATAAAGGAAAGTTAAGCTTGTACGTCCTATTGGCTTGATCATTTAGTAATGAATATGACCAAGCCAACCCGATCCGAAAAATATTCTGGTAACTTTCCAACGTCTATCTCC
>CALKLP010000264.1 GCA_937991965.1 uncultured Verrucomicrobiales bacterium | reverse complement strand
AGCAACATGCGGATCGTGAATTTCGCGGGAGAATGCAGTCGGTTTCGCTACTACGTAACCAACGCTGAATACGTCGGGAACTACGTGGCCAACTGTGGCGTGGGAGACTTCGTCTTCGGTGGACAAAAAAGTGTCAATGGGGAGACACTTTACGTAGGAACCAGCAGTAACCAGTGGGACGACGGCAAGAACCCTACCCCGGATGATGAATCTCGATACATTTGGATCCACCATAATATCTTTGAGAGCCACGGAAACGAGGTATGTATAAGGTAATGGTTATAGGAGGCGTGTCTATCATTTTGTATTTTTGTTTTGTCGCATGTATTTGGTACCAACTTTTTCTTACTAAAATTTCACTGTCCAACTTAAAAAATACAGGTGGATGTGAAGGAAGGATCTTCGCATGTGGTTATCGAGTACAATTCCTGTTCTACCCAGCTGGACCCCAACTCATCATGCCTTGATAGCAGAACGGACGCGGTTATTTTCAGGTATAACGAGGTGTTCAACAACGTTGGCGCCGCCGTTCGCATCGGGGGGCACAAGATCAACGGACACCAATTCGGTCAGGACAACGAAGTGTATGGAAACATCATGAGAGACAACAAGGCGGGTGCTCTCAAGGTCCAGACGGGTCCTCACAAGGCATCGACATTCTGCGACAACAAGTGCGAGGGAACCTGCGAGGTTGGTGGTTCCGTGTCCGATGGCTTCAAGGACATCGAGGGAAAGTGTTCCGGCGTGATGGACATCTACTGGATCGACGGGACCAAGGCCAAGGTCACGAAGGATTCCAAGGATTCCAAGGATTCGGAGGACGGCGAAACCATGGACTCCAAGGACGAGCCGGAGGTCAAGGTTACCGTCAAGTCGAACGACAAGGATTCGAAGGATTCGAAGGATTCGGACGATGCGGAAGATTCCAAGTGTTACCCGGTGAAGATCAAGGATCTCAAGGCATCTTCTAAACAGGGGGAGCAGACCGCGCGATTCGCCATCGATGGGAAGGCTCTTAGCCGGTGGTCGACACAGGGCAAGGATCAGTGGTTGGAACTCGACTTCGGTTCTTCCCAGGAAATTAATGCCGTCGAGATCGCCTTCTTCAAGGGTGACGAGAGGAAGCAGGAGTTTGAGGTCTACGTTGAAGGAAAGGCGGTCCTAGAGGACGAGAAGGCCAGTGGAAAGACCCTGGAGATGCAAAAGTTCCCCTTCAAGGCCACCAAGGGTTCGTCTGTGACAATCATGGGCAAGGGAAACGATCAGAACGACTGGAACTCGGTAACAGAGCTGATCGTCTGCGGAACCAGCAAGTACGAGGAAGACAGCGATTCGTCCGACGGTAAAGACAAGGGTTCCAGTCAGTGCGACAAGGTTCGCAAGCTGGACGTGAGCAAGATATCGGCTACATCCGAACAGGACGATAACCAAGCGAAAAACCTTTTGGACGGGAACCTCAACACGCGTTGGTCCGCAGAGGGACCCGAGATACAGGAGGTGACACTCGAGCTGGAAGAACCCTCGTTCATCCTTGATATCGGTATCGCGGTACACAAGGGAGACACCCGCAAGAACCACTTCGACGTGCTCGCCCTGACGGACCATGGGTGGCAAGAAATCATCATCGACGGATCTTCCAACAAGGGTCTGGGGATCGAGTCTTACGACATGGGTGTAGAAAAAGTCGAGAAGGTCAAGATCGTCTGCTACGGGTACGACGATCTCACTACCGGAAAGACCGGTGTATGGAACTCGATCACCGAGGTTGAGCTGTACGGGTGCTAATTGTTTTCGTGTGTGGAATGAGTTGTAAGATGTAAAACGTAAAATGTAAAATGTAAAATATTAAGATAAAATTAAAATTAAAATCAAAATTTCTCATCGACTACGTCGTCGAAAAAGTTGTTCTCCTCGTATTCATCCATGTCGTTGCTCGACAAGGTGAACAGATTGACTTGGGTGTTCTTGGGCAGAGACCACTCGGACACCTGCTTGTAAGCACTGTCTACTCTCTTATATATACTCAAGACACTCGATCTAAAGAAGCTCTGGGGTTCGGATCCTTCCTTCGATTCGGTCACGTATTGAGCCGGTACGAAATCGGTATCTTCTTTATCATCCTCCAACACCACGTCGTATGCCTTTTCTTTCTTGAAGCAACACAATCTTCTTATACAAGCCATCATGGTGGGAAGGTGGACGGACATGTAAGTAGAGGGATAGATTTTAATTTGGTCGTATTGTTTCGTCATGCCCGCTATGTACGACATAAATGTTGTAGAACCCGGTCTTGTTCATGAAACGTCTTTTCTCCTTGATGGCATAGTCTGGATAATGGTTCCTAAAAAGTGGGTTCTTCATGTCGTAATCCTCTTCCACGTCCTCGTTACTCAACTTGTTTTCGTAAACCTTCTTTTTGTAAAACACGGACATTATCTTCTGACATATCCCCATGGTTCTCACATCTACAGCATCCTATTCTTACATATTTTTATGAACCATATAGACAAGAAATTTTATTACGATAAAACTTTGTGCCCACGGGATACCCGACATGTCTCACTTGTTCACAAACCGAATTACAACTACTTTTTTCTACAATGACTTCTATCCACGAATCCGTCGTCGACTTCCTCCGTGCCAAGAAGGTACCCGTGTCTCTCACCACCATCTCTAAGAGACTTGGGTTGAAGAAGAGGCCCGTCCTCGCTGTGTGTCACCAGGATCCTGAGATCACGAAGGTCCACCCCTCGCACTGTGGATCTGGGAAGGAGAAGGCTTCTCTATTCGTTCTATCTAGTGACGAGGAGTGGATCGTGACCAAGTCGTTTAATTAAGTTAGCAACAATCAAGACAATTCTTTGCAGATATCCATGATGAACGTTTTAGTCTTGTCAGCGTCGGAAGAAACAAGAGCGTACTCGTCCCTGTATTTTTGGTGCTCTTCGTCGTCGAGTTTCGAGAATTTCTGGAAGATGGCGATTCTTTTCCTGGGAGATATTCCAGAATCCTTCATAATATCCTGACCGATTGTCTTGAGGTCAAGGGGTAGAAGAAACTTGGATCCACAATCGTTCATAGAATCTTTACAGCATACCACGTATTTGCTGATGGAACCGGTGTAGCATAAATTCTTCCCGGAGTCACACGTGACTACGTACGAATTACTTATCTTGAACCCTAGAATACCCTCCTTAACGACTGTCCCGTATGCTCTCCGATCACACAAGAAAACGCGGTCGCCAGAGCATACCATTTGGGGCATTAATATTTATATTTACATAGTAACAATAAAATAAAAGATCTACCATTCACTCACAGGTTCCACCTCCCGAGCTTGGTATCGCACTTCTCGATCTTGCACCTCGAGTAGAAGATCGATGTGTCGAGCGTCTCGTGAAGAAGAGACTTCTTCAGCCAGATGTTGATGGAGCCGTCGTGCGAGTACATGCGGAAAGAGGTCATCCCGTAGATACACCTGAGGTCGTGGAACCTTACACCCAGATGGTTCATAAGGATCTTGGCGGCATCCCCCAGTTTGTGAGAATACTTTGAGTTGATCTGACTATTGGAAAGACCCGTGCACGGTATATGTTCTCTGATGTGTCTGAGACCCGCTATGACGTACTTGGACTTCATCAGAAGAGGGATCTCGCAGAGCTTTGTGCACATGGACTTCTTCTTGGCGGCACCGGAAAACAAACACGAAAGCTCGTTACCTTCACACCCCTGAAAGTTTCCCGTCTTGAGCAACTCGATGGATCGTCTCCCACAGACAACAGAGAGACAGGCCGCTATGAAGAAAGGGTCGTCGTCCAGGCTCTTGATGGTCTTCTTGCATGTCTCTAACAACTGGTCTGCATCCTCCACCGTGACACAATCCATAGACCTATCCTCTAGACTCTTCTTCGAGAGCTCCGATGATACGACCCTATCCTCTGGTGACAGCTGGTACTTCTTCATGTATTCTGGGAGTAGAGGGGTAGAGGAGATTAAAAAGTCGACGTTCTCATCACCGGAAAGGCCGCCGGGTGTCTTGATTGACCTACGCTTCTTCATCTGGGTTGAAAGGTCGTCCTTGATGTAGTGCTTGAGCTCCTTCAAGGGTTTTCTGGGAACGTCCAAGGCCTTGAAACGTTCGTATTCCGAGTTCATGGTTTCAAAAAAGTCGTCGTTTCTCTCGTTAAATTTGTACCACTCGGATTTAACACGAGACATCTGGCTACAGAAGGAGCTTGTAGCGTACTTGTTACGGATGTTCTCGAGAACGATCTCGGGGTCTTGCGACTTGTGCAAAAGCTCGGCCTGCTCCACGATGAACCTGGAAGGCATCTTGTATTGCTCTTTCATATAATATACATTTTTGACCAGGTAATATGCTGGATCAAAGAACCATTTCGTAAAGGAATCATGCGAAAGAACCGAACCACGCATTTTAATTTAGAGGAAATAATGAAACACTGACTACGTGGATTTTCAACACATTGTCTTTAAAATCAAACAACATGACTACTCATCCGCTTATAAACGATCCCGCGGCACGCGAGGTCCTCGACAAGCTAGGGGAGAAGGGCCTCCTGTCGATCGGGTCTCTCCTGAGAATATGGGAGGGGGGGAAAATCGAAGATCATGAACTATCGTCCCGACAAAATTTACAGACTCCGCACGATCAGGAATTCGTGGATAGTACCAGGCTGGAGCTAGCACTGGCTTCGGATGAAATAAAGAGCATGGGGGAAGAAATCAAGACGCTGAGAAAGGGTATAGAGTATAGAAGAGAAGAGTCGCTCGTGCTGAGAAAGGATCTCGACAAGACCCGCCAGAGACTCGAAGAATCAATAGAGATGATGAAAAAGATGAAGGAAGAAGTCGAAGATTCCAGGGAGGACATCGACACGCTTCTTAAAGTAAACAAGGATATATATGAGAGGCTGGGGTCAGTAGAGGCGAAGGCTGATAGTTCATTGTCGGGGAAGAGATCTGTATGTTCTGACCCGGATTGGTTTTCGAAGAAGATGAAGATGATCGAAGAGGTAGAACCCAACGACTTGGAAGAAATCGCTAACATGTTGTAATATCAAAATCAATATCCTTTTCATCGGCACCTAATTCTAAGAGTGCCTCTACAGTCTCGAGGCAACCACCCTGACAAGCTCGATGCATGGGTCTCAGACCCTCCTCGTCAAGGGCATCGATCGATGCCCCAGCGGAGATCAATAGGAGTACAACATCAATATGTCTTTTAAGACACGCCGTGTGCAAAAGGGTTCCAAATCCATTGGATTGGAGATTCCTTATGTTTCGCAATACGGCGGTGGTGTTTCCCGAGGAACATGCTTGATAGACCGTAATCATTTTTTGAATTGAACAATATATAAAATTCCGCTCAAATCATCCTAAGACGTTGCTGAATACATACGCTTCCGTCACACTCCCCATGATTAGGGTAATCACCCTGTTACATTTTGTGTATATGGTCAACGTACTACCGTGATTCTTACAGGACGTGATGTCTGCTACACGAATAACCTTTTTTCTGATAAGTGATTTCAGAGTAAGGCTTCTATCTTTATAACTGAGCATCCTAAAACTGTACCCCCTACCGGAAGATTTCATTTTCTTTACCAGGAAGCCACTACCACTGGTCTTTTTCAGGAAAAGATTCTTTGATATCCTGTACACGGAATCGTCGGTTGCCGATGGGAAGATGCCCCCTTCCTTCTTTCGAAGAATGTATGGAGTGGTAACCGGCATTATATCTCCCGGCGAGATGGAACAAAAATCCATGACGTAGCTCGCACCCGAATCATCGGGACTGGGGCTTCCCGCAGAAGGGTATATCTCAGTGATCTCGAAAGAATCCATGCACATGTGATTAGAAGTGAAGTGAAGTGAAGGGTAGGGGGCGGGGACGACCCCAAAGGTTTTTGTAACAATCGGTTCCATGTCATTCTTGATTAATTTAAACCGAATTTTCGTTGCCCATTATCGTACTCAAGACAAAACCCAGTTGAACCCTGAGGGTTTCTAGTGAACCATTGTTGGAGATGTAATACTCGCAGGCTATATCGTCCGAGGTAGCCTCCGAGACATGGTCGTCGTCGCTACCCTTGGTCTCTCTTGAGACGTGTATGAGAACACCCCCGTTTTCCTTAATGAATAAAGCCTCGTTGTGGAACCTGACGTCCGACACGACGACATGGTCCATACCAACCATCCTAAACCCCAAGTTCTTGGTCCAGTGTCCGGGGTCTTCCGTTCGGAAATACTTTGTACCGATAGACTTCATCATGTCTCTGGGCGACATATCCCACCTAGGATCCACTAGGTCCTTTGTTTCCTCGAGCTGGTCTTCTGTAAGATGATACGCGTGCTTACACGCCTGCTTCAACGGATCGGCAAATGACATGGTGGTGAACTCGGGATTCATCTCCTCAACGAATCTGGCCAGCGTGTCCTTCCCCGACCTCTTTCTCCCCACCATGCCGATGAGAAGCTTCATTCTAGTTCAAGATATTTTCCAGAGTGGTTGAGTTGTGGTTGAAGCGTGGTTGTTATTTACATTGTGGTTCGTGATTGTTTATTGTTTATCGTTCTTTTTTGGCGAACCACATGATCGTCTTGGGGAACCCGGTAGAAACTTCGTACTCTCCGAACCCGGTTCGTTCCAGATCGGTCTTCATGTTATGGGTGAGGATCGAGTATTCCTTCAGGTATGGTTCGGTCCGGTCGAAGATGTACTTCATCAGAGGGGACGATGCTTTCGGGTTGTGCATGTCGAGGATCGAGAGCACGCCAGTACCGGGTTTTAGGATCCTGTACGCTTCCCTGATAACCTTCTTGGACACCTCGTAGGGTAGTTCGTGAAGAACGTAGGAGATGGACACGACGTCAGCCGAGTCGGGTTCGATGATGCTGGACAAGTCTTCGACATTGCCGTGGTGGAACCCAACGTCGGTTAGCGACGTCTCTTCGAGGAAGAACGGGCTGAGGTCGAAGCCCGTAACGTCATCCTCCCTGAAAGAGTCTTTGAGGTACGACGTCGAGACACCGATTCCACACCCAAAATCCACAATGAGCTGCGGCTTGGTGACGACAGGACTTAAACCCGAACTTGAACCTGGCGCAAAAGATTCGATGTTCTTGGTTCGAGTTAAGACAGAAAAGACACTCCTAACGTAATGACTCGACTCGTCCCCCGTGAGATGTTCGAAGTGGTGCTTCATGACGGCAGACGTCGCGCTCGTGGCTTCTTTCGCCGCAAGCGGGTTCAGGTTTCCTCCCGTATACGCGTGGAAGTCTCTCATGTAATACTCGGGGAACTTCACTTTCGGGTCGTAGTACGAACACTCTCCCAGGGTTTTGGTAACGTCATTTTTTTCGGGCCACTTGCAATCCGGGGTCATCTTTCGGAAGAGGAACCTAAGGGCGCTATTCTGAAAGGAATGCGAACCACACACACAGGAAAATAGAACCAGGTTCCTCAGCTGCCGAAAAAGAACCATTACGTAGGAGTTAATCTAATCCAACATTTATTTCTTCACAAAGAATTCGCATGGAACCCGAGGGGTATCCTCGAGGGTATGTTGACAGAAGACATGTAAGACATGTCCCTCGCGAACCACACTTTTAACCAAGAAGCATCACCTTTCGTTACAAAAGACAGTATGTACCCGTCGTCCTCTCGTGGACCACACGAAACGAAGGAACACTCTCCAGTGCACTCGTCGGGACCAAACGTTGCGGAACCTACGACCTCGTTTTGTTCCAGATCTATCTTCAATATGTCTCCTGGTATCCCCTTTTTAAACTCTGTAACGTACGCAAACTTGTTCTTCAGACCCGTTTTCGACTTGTTTATGACGGGGAAATCTAGAGATTTATCGACATGGCGGAGCAAGGGTTCTCTTGATACAGAACCGGTCTCGAGATCGATCACGGTCCGGTGCAGGACGGATATGCTGGAGCAGAC
>CALKLP010000263.1 GCA_937991965.1 uncultured Verrucomicrobiales bacterium | reverse complement strand
GTGCCTCAGCTTGGTCGTATCCGGGACCATGTCAATCATAGGCATCAGGATGTCCAGAGGGATGGTAGAGATCAGGTAATTGTATTTAACCTGTTTCCCATTGGATAATGTGGCGATCTTGTTTTCCTTATCGATTAGGTCTACACTGGTATTGTATACCTGGTTCTCTTCCGGTAAGAGTCCGGTAATCTTCTTGTAGATCTCACCAGTACCCTTCAGGGGGAAATTAAAATTATTGTTCGGACCCCACTGGGAACTTTCCTGATCATCCAGTACGTTCTTGACCGCCTCGTATGCGTCAATCTTGGCGACACGGTCTGAAACCCAATCGTGGGCCATCATTTCAAGGGGGTGTGCCCAGACCTTAAAATTGTACTTCAACATAAACTTGTCGGCGATACCCTGTCCAAAGTTTGCAAGGATCCAGTCCTTAAAGTTTTCGGGTGGTACCCTCTGGTCCCTGTTTAAAAGACCCTGGAGACACTCCTTCATGGACTCTTCGGACAAGAACTTGAGGTTCTTCTGGAACGGGTAGGGAACCTTGCGAACCTTTGAACCATCTTCCATGATGACATGAGAGATTCTTTTGTGATTCAACCAGTTATCTCCCGTGTAAGGTCCAACGGCAGCCTGTACGAGGTCGTCAAAGTACTGGGAATGTGAGAAAAGTACGTGTCCCCCGATTTCCCCCTTGAAACCATCCTCTTCCATCGTACAGGAAAGCCCGCCCGCCTCCCCATCCTTTTCGATCATGAGCCATGTCTTTTCGGAAATCTGATTTACTCTTGTCGCAGCCCCGAGTCCACAGACTCCTGCCCCGATGATTAAAAAGTCAACAGATTCCATAGCGTATTTGTACTTTAGTATTATATATATTTCCCCAAATTTCACGCGCTACACTTTATGGTTCTGCTTTCCATAGGTTCTGTTTCCACATCCTCAACGATATTTAGTTTACTGATACACCCCTCTAGTGCCTTCTTCAGGTGGGTCATGTCGAACTGGTGGTTCTCCGACAGTATTCTTGCCCTCTTCCCCGACTCTTCAATTTCGTGTGGGTTTTTCAACAATTTCGAGATCGTCTGCTCCATGGCATCATACTTGCAAAAGGTGACCGCCCTCTCGTATTCGGCGTCCAAGTCCTGGTCCATCGAGTTTTCCGAAACCACGCACTTTCCCCTCGCCATCAGGTACTCTATCCTGTGTGTCTCCAGTGAGGACTCGGGCCAGAAGTGCGTGTTCAAAACAATCTTGGAACGAGCAATAAACTCTTCCCTCTCCTCCCCGAATAAATCATAGTACCGGAAAACAATCTCCTTTTTGGGAAACTTCTTCTTGAGTCTTCTTTCCAGACGAACCCTTCTATTCCTCCTGCCCCCGTAGAACAAGACGTCGATGTCTTTTGGGGTGTCCTTAAAGAATATGTCCTTGTCTCCGGTGTCGATGAACATGTCCAGGGGTATGCGGATGGGAACGTAGAACGAGTTATAGCCGAGTGAAGTCCACTTTTCGTTAAGCCTAGGAGAAAAGTCGATGATTCCCATTGCCCCATCGAGTGCTTCATAAAGCGATGGATTGAACCAATTTGAACCCGGTTGCTCGGTCTGGGCGACGATGTAGTTCTTAGGGAGGGTATCAAAATGGTGCACGCCTATTACCAGGTAGATGTCTCCCGTATCCACAAACCTCCGGTCCTCGCTGTATAAAACCTCGTTGTTTATGGACATGAGCTCCAGGGCGTGTGCGATCCCATATGCCGATTCGCAGAGAACCTGGTGGTGCCACAACACGATGATTTTCATGCTACGTCTACTACGGATATAATGGGACTCATATTTTATTACGATTTTGTACGCATAACGAATGACTGGTAAATGGTTCGAAACAAGTATCGCCGCATTTAAATAATTAAAGAACCAAATACACTTTTTGGAAGGGGTTCGCACCCCCCATCCGTCACAATCTTTTCCTACCCACGTCTAAAAAAACAATAATGGCGAACCGACAACAGGGAACCGTGGAGGAAGTGTGGGTCCAACTGAAGATGTTCATCGACAACATCTCTATGGTTGAGTCGGACGGTATCGCCTCGGACACCGAGAGCCTGATGCTATCCCAGGAGCCACAGGACCTCTCGGGGTTCCCGGACCTCTCGGGGTTCCCGGAGTCCATCACGTACCCAGGAGAGTCCGATATCATGATGGCTTTCGGTGATTCTATCGTCGGCAACAACAAAAAGACCGCCCCCCTTATCGTCGAAGAGAAACCAGGCCTGTACACCGTTCACCCGTGTTCCACGAGTGACTACGTGCACGGGGCCAAGACGTATTCTTCCAAGTCATTCAACATGCTTCTGGGAATAGCGATGGTTGTCGCCTATCACCAAGATACCAAGACCAGAGTCCCCGGAACCCTCCTAGGAGGATTCTGCGGGGACGTGAGGCTCGAAGACACGATCCTGGGTGCCATTGGTAACGTCAATGGGTTCGTTACGAGCAGGGTGATTGGTACTGAGGAACCGGGTGTAGGTCTCATAGAGGTGTCGATAAAGAGATCGGTCATGCACAGGCTCTTTCAGTACGAAGGCAACGACTCGGGTTCGTCACGCCTCTCCGACATTTTCTTGGGTAGGGCGGGTAAGCTGCGATCTGGCGCCAATATTCGGAAGATTTGGGGCAGTTTGAAACGCGATATCGACTCGAAGAAGTTAGGAAAATGTAGAAAGAATCTTGGGTTCCTCGACAATGTCGGCTACCGGAGGATATCCGCAAGGAACTGCGAGTTTTTTATCCGGCTCCCCGTTATTGGTTCTTCTCTAGGGATCTAGTTTTATTTATGGATATACCCTGGTATTGTTTCTAAAACATCCTTTTTAAAAACACCCTGTTGGGTTTTGTATAGATTCGCAGGCGTTTCTGGGTGGTCAGACGTTGTTGAAGCAAATAACTTCAAAAATTTCAAAACTACAAAAACTCGAAGGCATCTACATC
>CALKLP010000262.1 GCA_937991965.1 uncultured Verrucomicrobiales bacterium | reverse complement strand
TGAAGATAGTCAAAAACGCCTAAATGATCAACAAAACGACCTAAAAGACACGATCAAACAGGTCACTAAAATCCAAGAGCGAATCGGCAGCCAACAGTCCATTCTCACCGAGCATAAAGAAAAAGTGGAGTCGGTTAGAACTGAACGACAAGCGATCGAAACACAGCAGAAAGAAGCGGAAGGCGAACAACTCAATCTCGTCCGTCAAGTCGCTTCTCTGAATGCCAAACTAGAAAGCTCCCAGAATAACACTTCCGTCGCTCGTGAACGTGTCGCAGCCCTTCAGGAAGAGCAAAACGCGCAGAAAAAGTCCCAAGCCAGCACGAGCTCACAACTCACCGCGCTGGTGGAAAAACTCGCGACTCATTTAACACGTAAAGCCCTCTTAGACACCCAAAAAGAAGAAGTCGAACGGGCGACTAAAAACTTACAACACGACCTAGACGCCGCACACGCTGCACTGCGAGAAGAACAGAAAGAGCACAGCGCCCGCACCTCTCGTCTCGATGTTCTTCAGAACCTTCTCAGCTCTGGGGAAGGCTTAGGATCAGGCTCTCAAGCCGTTCTCTCTGGCCTTGATGACCCGAAGCTCTACTCCCCCCTTCTTGGCGGAACACTGGCGAAGACACTCCGAACCGACGACCAATACATCACCGCCATCGAAGCCGCCCTCGGCAACCGCCTCCATGCCATCATCATTAAGGACACGGAGGCCGCTACGAACATCATCGAAACCCTTTCAGCCAAGTCCCTCGGCACCGCAGAGTTACTGGTCACTTCCTTAAATGCAACGCGGAAGAAAAATCCACTCCCTAAAGCCCCCGAAAACTCACTCGGATGGGCACTCGACCTCGTCTCTGTCGGCACAAATGCGCAACAGGCACTCTTCCAGCTTCTCGAGAACACCCTCGTTGTTTCTGACCTCACAGCTGCGCTAAAACTCCGCGCAACGCGTCCCGATCTTAGATTCGTCACTCTGGCTGGAGATTTAGTAACTCCCGAGGGCTTCATCCAAGGTGGAAAAGCAGACGAAAACAGCACCTCTACACTACGCCTCCAGAACGAAATCGAAGAACTCCAACGCGAAATCAAGACGCGTGAAAAGACCTTAAGCAAACGAGAAAAAGACATCGCAAACCTGAACAAAAATCAAGAAGAAGCCTACAAGAATGTCGAAAAAGCAAGGATATCCCTGCAAGAACACCAGCTCACCACCAACACCCTAAAGTCAGAGGAAAACACCTTCCACCGAGAGGCTACCAATATTTCAAATAAGCTGGATGCCCTCTCACACGAAAAAGAACGCCTCGAGCAAAAGCAAAAAGATACCACGGACAACTTAGAGCAGCTGGATCAAGAGCTCAAAGAGAGTCAACAGAAACGGCAAGAAATCGAGACTAAACTGCAAAAATTCGCGAACGAACTGAAGAAAATTAGAGAGACTGAAGTAAGCTCCTTCGACGCCCTCAGTGAACTACAAACCGCCGTTGCAGTGGAGCGTCGCAGCTATGATGCCTTACAGCGCCAACAAGAACCGCTCCAAGTCCGTATCAAGGAGCTCATTGAGCTCACCGCCCAGCGAAAAGAAGAAATCAAAACTCTCCAAGAGCGAATTGAAACCTCGCATAAAAAGGACCAAGACCTTCATGACTCAATCGGCAACTCAGAGGCGGGCGTAAAACAGTACACCGAGAAACTTAAACTGCTACAAACTCAAATCACTCAGGGTCGTCAAACTATTCAAACCCAAGAAACAGCGCTAGCAGAAGCTCGCCGTAACCTACTACACCTCACCGAGAAACGCGGAAAAGAAGATGTCGCCTATACCAAAATCGACCTCAGAATCGAGAACCTCGCGACCAACCAGCGTGAAAAACACCAAATTGAACTCTCCGAATTCACCCCCCAGCTCTCTCTACTAGCTGAAACCATAGCACGCAAAGGTCAAAGCGAACCTAAAGAGCCTGTAGCTACAGAAACATCCTCAACTCCTGAAATTGATTGGGCTGAAGTCGAAACTCTCGCTCGCGACCTGCGCACCCGCCTCGATGGCATGGGGTCCGTTAATGTCGATGCGATCGCGGAGTTTGAAGAACTAGAAGAGCGCCATGTCTTTGTCCTGAAGCAATTCGAAGACCTTACGAACGCTAAGGAAGAACTGCTCAACATCATCAACCGCATTAACAAGGAAACCACGAAGATGTTCGCCGAGACCTTCACTGCCGTCCGTGATAACTTCCGTCACATGTTCAAGGCTCTCTTCGGCGAAAAAGGGAAAGCTGACCTCGTTCTCTCCGATGATGATGATCCGCTAGAATCTGGAATCGAGATCATTGCTAAGCCTCCCGGCAAGAAACTGCAATCCATCACCCTCCTTTCCGGTGGCGAACGCTCCATGACTGCCGTGGCCCTGCTCTTCTCTATCTACATGGTTAAGCCCAGCCCCTTCTGCGTACTGGACGAGCTCGACGCCCCGCTAGACGAGTCAAATATCTCGCGCTTCCTCAACATGCTGGAGGAGTTCATCAGCCAAAGCCAGTTCATCATCGTCACACACAATAAACGCACGATGGCGCGCTGTGATGTCCTTTACGGCGTCACCATGCCTGAACTCGGGGTTTCTAAGCCTGTCGGCATGAGACTCTCCCAAGCTGAAGAGATTATCGATCAAAACCAGCGTAATCAAAAAAGTGCCGAAGCCAAAACCGACAAATCACAAAGTCCCGCCGCCAACGCCGCTGCTCAGATCAGCAGTTGAAGATAAAACGTGATTTCACAAAAAAGAGGTTGTCAGTTCTCTTCCTTCTTCATTAGGTAGGGAACAATATGATCAACGCCCAAAATCTCACAAAATCATTCGGCAGCCGGACCGCGGTTGATGATTTGAGCTTTACGGTCGATAAGGGCGATGTGATTGGATTTCTCGGCCCTAACGGCGCAGGAAAAACCACAACAATCCGTATGTTGACTGGGTACATGCCACCGACCCGGGGATCCGCTACTATTGCGGGATATGATATCCGAAAGCAATCTCGCCAGGCACGTCAAGCCATTGGGTATATGCCTGAGTCCGTTCCCCTCTACGATGATATGCGGGTCTCTGAATACCTCAAGTTTCGAGGCAGGATCAAAGGGCTGAGCGGGCGTCGCTTAAAAGAACGTGTCTCAGATGTAATTGAGCAATGTGGCCTCGTCGAGATGCGCCGCCGTATCATTAAGGCGCTCTCCAAGGGATATCGCCAACGCGTAGGGCTAGCCGACGCCCTCGTGCATGAGCCCGAACTACTCATCCTAGACGAACCCACCAATGGACTCGACCCCAACCAGATTCGCTCTATTCGCGGATTAATCAAAGACCTCGCCAAGGAGCGCACCGTCATGATTTCGACCCACATTCTTTCTGAAGTTGAGATGACCTGTAACAAGGTGATCATCATTGATCGTGGTCGTATCAAAGCTGCAGACAGACCCGAAAACCTCGTGCGTTCACTACGCTCTACCGGAAGTGTAATCCTCGATACAAAAGCCCCTGCTCAGGAGGCTTTAGCTAGCCTAGCTGAACTCCAACACGTCAAGAAAGTGCGCGAAATCACCGGCAAGGAAGGTTGGAACAAGTATGAAATTGTGGTCGATGCCGGAACGGATGCACGCGAACGCATCGCAGATCTTTGCCAACAAAAGGCCTGGAGCTTCCGCTCCCTCCACCGCAAGGACTCGAACCTTGAAGACGTGTTCGTCGAGCTCACTCGCCGTGACTAAACCACAATTCCCATGATGTCCCTCCTCCCCCTCATTAAGAAAGAGTTCCGCTCCTTTACCCGCTCCCCGCTGGGCTGGGTGCTCTTCTCCTACACCATGATTATGGAAGGCATCTGCCTATCGACCGCGATGAAGTCTCTTGCCGACACGCCGATTGCGGAAAACCTCGTCTTCGTTACCTTCCACACCCCGAACTTCTGGTTCTTCTTCCTCTTCCTGTTCCCACTCATGACAATGCGCTCGTTCGCAGAAGAGGAGCGTTCAGGCACACTAGAAACCCTACTCACTACGCCGCTAGAGACCTACCACCTCGTCTGGTCAAAGTTCCTCGCCCGTGTGCTGTTCTACGCCCTCTTATGGTTACCTGGGATTGGCGTATTTCTTGCATTCGGATGGATTACGGACCTGCCCATGCCGTTCATGAAGGAAATCCTCTTTAGCACCCACTTATTTCTTTTCATCCTCGGCGTGTACTTCATTGCGCTTGGAAACTTCGCCTCATGCTTGACCTCGAACCAGATTATTGCCGGGATCATCACGATCGGCTTCCTCATCATCCAATACTTCCTTGGATTCGTGACTGTCATCTGGGGTAGCCACTTTATCGCCGCCGAGTTCTTTAATCTCTTCTCCGCACAAGCACACCTCACGAACGCTTGCCGTGGCATCCTAGACACCGCGCCGTTGATTCTCTACCTTCTCTTGACCATTTTCACCCTCATCCTCACACACCACGCGGTAAACTACCGACGCTGGAAACGCTAAGCTATTATGGGTCGCCCAAAGAAAAACCACCGTCTTGGCGGAAACTCCGCTGCTCTGCTCCAACTAATCCTGGCCGCGCTCGCGGTGCTCTTCATCGCGCTAAGCCTCAAGTCGTTCGCACCGAAGTATGATCTCACTCAGCAGAAAACCTTTACGCTGTCCGACTACACCAAGAACCTCTTGCGGTCCGAAATGCTCGATAATCGCACAATTTCGATCACTTGTCTCGCAGATCAGAATTCTTCTTTTTATGACCGCGTAAAAACCATTCTCAAGGAATACGAGCGTAATTCCAACAACAAAATCATCGTGCAAACGATCGATCCTATTAATAATCCAAACCAAGCCTTCAAGTTTACTGAAAGACTAAAATTACGCCCTACCGAAGACATTGTAGTCATCGAGGACAGCAAATCCTCCTCTCCTGCTATCATTGCCTTTTCTGACCTCATGGTGTTCGAGGTTTCGGCTAAGAATGAACGTAAACTATCCGCCTACCAGATTGAGGATAACGTCACTACCAACCTCCTTAATTTAATCGAATCCGATCGCCGTGTCGTTTACCTCGTTTCTAACAATTCGGACAACTTGAGCCTGACCGAAAACAGCATCGGAGCCACCTTACAGAGCCTTTATCGCAACCTAAACATTGACCTCCAGTCACTTTCTTTATCAGAGGTCTCCTCTGTGCCAGAGGATGCCTCGGGGCTGCTTCTCCTAACGCCACAATACGATCTAGAAGCAGAAGACATGCAAAAACTCGTCAACTATTGGCAGTCTCATAAATCCTCCCTCTACATCATCTTAGACCCAACAAAGCGCCCGAAGCGTCTGCGCGCCTTTTTGCGACTCCACGGTATCACTCTGCGTAACGACCGTATCTTTACGCTCAGCAATAATGAAGTCTCCACCAAGACCGTAGCCACCTTCACCCAAGGCACCGAACTCAACGACTCACTAGCGGGGAAATCAACCCTCTTTGACGGTATCAGCAGCTCGCTTGAAGTCCGTGAATTGGCGGAGGACTTAATCAACCAACGCATTGCTCCTATTGGCTTGGTCAAGGTATCGCAACAGCATTACTCCGAAAGCCGCTTTGAGGAAACTCCCGCCACCTATCTGGAGGGAGAAGACTTCAACCACAATGTTTATCTCGGCGCCGCCGTTATCAAAGGAAATGAAATGAGTGATGAAACCGCGGGGAATTCTTCACGCATGGTCGTGCTATCGACCTCGAACTTCCTCAAGCCTGAGACGATCCGCGACGAGCAAATCGACTTCATCAAAAACAGCATAAACTGGCTCGTAGGACGCCCAGAACTTATCGGAATCGGTCCGAAACCCCTCCAACGCTACAAGCTCAATCTCGTCTCTGCAGAAATCGCCCAAATCAACCGACTCACTTTAATCTTCCTACCTTTAGCTTTCCTGTTGATCGGAGCGTTTATGTGGAACTTGAGAAGGCCTTGAGTCTGTCATTACGAAAACAGGTCACTACTCGACCGCAGACTTAGACTGCTTTTTTGCTGAAAGGGGGCTGCACTTGCCGAGTGTCTGAAAGTGTTCTTCTAGCCTCTTCTCCCTCGGTATATTATCATGTCGATCGTCATCTTACAGACGGACAACATTCTTCTGAAAATTACTTCTGGCCCGTCACTTCCTTTTTAGCGTAGACGATTTCAGAGGTGAAAGCAGGTTTTCCATCGACGCTGATTGTCTCCTTAGAGTGGACTAATCCGTCAGCCTTGAGTTCTCCTTCGATCTCGATGTTTTGACCTTCACACTGTGCGATGGTGCGATACTTGTTATCCTTTAGGACCTCGAGCTCCATCGTGTATTTTTTCCCCTTGGAGTCCTCCGCTGTACCGGAGAACTTTCCTTCGCCCATCGGCTTGAGAACAGAAGTCGACTTCACCATATCACCAGACACTTTAAACGTGAGGTTCGTCTCTGACTTCTCAACCATCTTTTCGGTATCGATTTCAGATTTCATGACTCCGCTTCCTTCCTCGAGCAGGTCACCCTCCGCAGAAAAATATTTGCCATACATCTCAGTCTCGCCCTTAAAGAAAGAGAAAAACCAGTTATCGAAAGCCTCTTCCGCACTCGCAAGAGCCATGAAGAAAAAGGTGGTGAAAATTGTGAGTAGAAATCTCATATGAATAAAATATATAGGTTCTATGACTGCCACAAGCCTTAACTCATTCAATCCATATCAAGATAATTCATAATTTCGCAGTAAGGAAAATAAGAATGAAGCATGCATCCCGTTTAACACGCTAATGGGCGGTGAGTTAAACTGATCCTAACTGGAGACCAGAATCTAAAACTCTAGCTTACCTCCTTCTTGAGTGAAATCTGGAGCTGGCGATTTAAATGCCGCAGAACCTTCAAGAATGGCGGCTTTTTGGAGCTCGACGATGTCTTGAATTCCCTTGCGTGATAGAGTAAGCATACTCGCAAGTTCGGCATCAGAAAAAACTGCTTCCTCACCTGACGACTGGAGTTCTACAAATTCTAAGGACTCGGTCATTACGATATTACAATCCACAGAAGCATCACGGTCTTCTGGGTAGTTCAGATCAAGTACAGGCTGGTCTTGGTAAACCCCACAGCTAACAGCTGCGACGAGCTTCGAAACCGGTAGAGACTTGAGCTTTCCTTCTTCGAGTAGGCGATTCAGAGCAATCCCCAACGCCACAGTTGCCCCCGTGATGGATGCGGTGCGGGTGCCTCCATCAGCTTGCAGAACATCACAGTCGATCCAAATGGTACGTGATCCTAGCGCTTCTAGATCGATCGTGGCACGGAGAGCGCGGCCAATGAGACGCTGAATTTCCATCGAGCGACCATCTACTTTTCCACGTGTACTATCTCTGGTTTTTCGATCAAGCGTGCTGTAAGGAAGCATGGAGTATTCAGCGGTCACCCAGCCCCCTTTAACACCTTGGTGCTTCATCCAGCGAGGGACGTTCTCTTCAATTGTCGCAGCACAAATCACCTTGGTATCTCCGAAGGAACAAAGCACTGATCCCGTCGCATGCGGAGCGATCCCGGTTTCAAAAGTAATCTTACGGAGCTCGTCATTTTTGCGATTATCTGGTCTAGTCATATCGGGGCATTAAACAGTAAACTCTGCGAAAGACATCATATTTTTTAAAAATTTCTGCGTGCATCTCCCCCTCCCTGCACTACATAGTTTTGCATGACTCAGCTCCCCCTCCTCTCCGAACACGAAAAACTTTCTCCTCGCATGGGAGAATTTGCTGGCTGGAACATGCCGCTCTTCTACGCAAATGCAGCGGCAGAACACAGCGCGACACGAGAAAACTCGGGCATCTTTGATATTTCACACATGGGACAGATTCACGTCGGTGGCGTAGATGCTGAAGCCTTCCTAAACTCGCTTTTTACGAATGATGTTTCTAAGCTCAAGGTCGGGCGTTCTCACTACTCCTTTCTGCTGAATAATGACGGTGGAGTAATTGATGACCTCATTCTCTACCGCACTGGTTCAGAACAATTTTTCATCGTCTTTAATGGTGCCCGCGCGGAGGAAGCCTACGGAATTTTAGAAGCGGCGCAATCCAGCTTTTCAGACCTCTCTCTCCGCTGGGAAAAAGAAGTAATTGGCCTCTCCATCCAAGGCCCCAAGGTAGAGTCGATAGCAAAAGATCTAGTTGGATACGAATTACCAGAGAAGCGCAACATCATCATGACTTCAGTGCCCGCCGTCATCGCCTCTACAGGATACACGGGCGAGCGCGGGTTTGAGTGGTTTGGACCGATTAAAGAAGGGATTAAGCTGTGGCAAAAGGCGATTAAACTGGGAGTGACGCCTTGCGGACTTGTTGCACGAGATGGATTACGATTAGAAGCTGGGCTCCCGTTAAATGGACAAGACCTTACCCGTGAAACCTCTCCGATTTCTGCAGGCTTAGGCTTCGCGGTCAAGCTGAAGAAAATCGCCAATTTCCATGGGAAAACCGCTCTTGAGAGCGGCGCCTTTTCAGACAAAAAGTTGGTAGGCTTTTACTCCTCTGGCCCGATTCCACGCACGGGATATCGTGTAGCAAACTATGCTGGTGAGGAAGTAGGCACTGTCACCTCCGGCGGACGCCCTCCTGCTAGCAAAAACACGATTGGTCTAGCATGGGTGCGAGTGGAATCTCTCAATGAAGAATTATCGCTGGTAGTCCGAGATAAGAGCTTTCCTCTGACTATCCAAAAGCTCTCATACTCTCCGGCATAGGGCATTCTCACCTTTTCACATGATCGTTTCACATATGGAACCTTATCTAGAGAAGACTGGAAGCCCTCTCTCACTTGGCTGGGATGCCAAGACTCCTTTTAAAGCCTCCTTCGATAGCAAAACACTTGCTATTGTTTCACAGGTAATGATATTTCACACACCATGCTGGTAGTCATCGATAATTACGACTCGTTCACTTATAATCTCGTGCAATACTTTGGGGAGCTCAAGGCTGAGCTCAAGGTATTCAGGAACGATGCTATTTCACTGGATGAAATCGCTGACCTGAACCCTACGCATATCTGTATCTCTCCCGGACCAGGAACGCCTGATGATGCGGGGATTAGCTGTGATGTGATCGCTGAGTTTGGACCTCGCCTGCCGCTCTTCGGAGTTTGTCTTGGGCACCAATCGATCGGCCAAGTTTTCGGAGGAAAGGTCATCCGCGCGTCTCGCCTCATGCATGGGAAAACCTCACTTATGCATCACGAGGGCGCCAGCGTCTTTGCAGGTTTAGACAACCCGATGGAAGCGACCCGTTACCACTCTTTAATCGTCGAGAAAGAATCGCTCCCTGACTGCTTAGAAATCACTTCTTGGACCGATCAAGACGAAATCATGGGCTTAAAACATAAGGATTATCCCATTCATGGCGTGCAGTTTCACCCCGAATCAATCCTTACTAAACAAGGGAAAGAGCTCGTCCACAACTTCCTCAAAATGTAATGGTCGCTCCCCTCACTATTGTTCAGCATTTCACCGCGCCTAACGAGCTCGGCATCGTTTGGTCCGATGGATCAGAAACCTATCTGGACTACGTAAAGCTCCGCAACAACTGCCCGTGCGCCAAGTGCGAAGGCGAACCTGACGTCCTAGGGCGTGTTGAGAAACCGATGAAACCCGATTTCTCTAACATTACTGCGACCTATGACCTCCGCGAAATCGAATTCATGGGAGGCTACGCCCTCAAGCTCCGTTGGCGAGATGGGCACAACACTGGCCTCTACTCCTATACCCTTCTCCGCAAGCTAGGAAATACCGCCGCTTCATAACATGGCTCTCACTACTTATACCAAGCCCCTAGGTGAACTCGACGTGCAAACGCTCCAATCCGTTTTACAAGAGGAAGGGTTCGATTTCAGCGAAAAGCCCTACGCCTTTTACTCCGCCAAAAAAGGGAAACTCAATGTCACCGTTTATGAAAAAGGCCCCAAGGTGCTTGTTCAGGGAACTGGCACCGAGGACTTTGTCCGTTTCACCCTAGAGCCCAAAGTGCTCGGCACTGCAGAGCTCGGGTATGAGGAACTCCACAATCCTGATTGGTTTGAGCCCCACTTTGGCGTTGATGAAAGTGGTAAGGGCGATGTCCTAGGGCCACTTGTCATTGCGGGAGCTTATACAGATAAGGATCTCGCCCATACTCTCTTAGAAATGGGCGCAATGGACTCTAAGGCCATTAAGTCTCGCCAAAAAATTGCAGAACTCAGTGCCAAGATCAAGAATCTCGATGGCCTAAAATACGACGTCATTGTCCTGAAGCCCGAGACCTACAACCAGCTTTACGCGAAGTTCAATAACCTAAACCGTCTTCTCGCTTGGGGGCACGCCACGGTATACGAAAACCTAAAGCAAAAGCAACCTGACTGCACCGTCGGCCTCTCTGATCAGTTCGCCAATGCCAAGGTCTTAGACTACGCCCTGCAGCAAAAGAAGATCGACATGAAGCTCAAGCAACGCACCAAGGCCGAATCTGACCCAGCGGTAGCTGCAGCTTCGATTCTGGCTCGTGATGCCTTCGTGAGCTGGATGGAGAATGCCTCTGACGAATGGGGCATGAAGGTTCCGCTAGGAGCGAGCTCTCACGTAAACAAGTTCATCAAGAACTTCCCTGAGCCAGATCAAATGAATCTCATTGGGAAGCTCCATTTCAAGAACTTCAACTGACTCGAAGGATTTTCCGAATCCCCTTCATCGCTAGCCCGATAAGTGGAAATTCGCCATAGATTGCAAAGGAGGCGTCCCAAAAGTCATGCTGAAAGTAGATCTGGTTCTGCTCGTTAAATTTAAGGTGTGACATGCCCTCGATCTCACGCTTCCAGAACCGAAAGCGATAGCGCATGACCCACTTCACCATCGCTTCGTGATCATCTCCTTTCGAGGCCACAATTTCAAATTTAATCTCCTTGAGTTGTTTAAAGAGATCCGCTTCGATCCTCTTGAAATGCTCACGCTCTTTCGTCTGGTTGATGGGATCTTTAAAGTCTATCTTCTCAGCATATAACTGATCGATTTCATCCAATTTCTCTTCGGAAAAAGATTCTAAAAACTCCGTGAAACGTGCGATGTTGTTCATATCTAGATAAGATAGCACTCCTTAAGACATTATCGATAATTTATTCTAAAAACACAAATTAATACTGATTTGTTCACATATTACACGGTTGGCACAGTGCGTGCGTAAAGAAGGTAACCTATAAAAAATAAAATGAAAAAAATAGAAGCCATAATCAAGCCGTTCAAACTAGAAGAAGCAAAAGAAGCCCTCGCCGAAGTTGGGATTCAAGGAATGACTGTAACTGAAGTTAAAGGATTCGGTCGCCAAAAAGGACACACCGAAATCTACCGTGGTAGTGAATACACCGTGGACTTCTTACCAAAAGTGAAGATCGAGATTGTTGTTGAGGATGAGCTCGCAGAGCAAGTAGCTAAAGCGATTGTAGACAGTGTAAGCACTGGAAAGATCGGTGACGGAAAGGTCTTCATCTCCCCTGTAGAAGAAGCGATCCGTATCAGAACTGGTGAGACCGGAGCTCCTGCGGTAGCAGTGAACTAAGCTGAAATCATTTCAAAAGAACCCAAAAACCTCGTCACTAGACGAGGTTTTTTTATGGGTTTGCCTGCAGCTTACTTGGTAAAAAAATGACCCGTCACTGATCAATAGTTGACCAATATGCCATCACTAAGCATGAAAACTGGCGACTTCAGGCTTCAGGGCGTAAAGCACAGACATTCTGGCGGCCACCCCGTTTTCTACCTGTGTATTGATGAGGCTACGCTCATAACACACTGCTGCATCAGAAATTTCTACTCCTCGATTGAAAGGACCAGGGTGCATGAGGAATATTCCCTTGTCTGAAATTTCACGGAGGCGCTCCGTCGTGACTCCGTAGAGCTTATGATACTCTCCATTACTGGGATAAAGTGGTGCAGTCTGACGCTCCATCTGAACCCGTAGGAGATACATCACATCTGGCCCCCAAGCCATCGCATCTTCATAGTTTGTGAACTGAGGGAAAGGCTCGCTTTTGGGGAGTAATGAGCCGGGTCCCATAAAGGCCACCTCTGCGCCTAAGCGTGTGAAAATAGTGCTGGTCGAGCGGGCGACGCGGCTATGAATAATATCCCCTGCAATGAGAATTCTTTTCCCTTTCAAATCCGTGACATTCATCGCTTCACGTACTGTATGAGCATCTAATAAGGCTTGAGTTGGGTGCGCATGACGACCATCGCCAGCATTGATCACCGACATCCCAGTCATGGAGGCTAGCGTCTTAGCGAACCCTGCCATCGGGTGACGCACCACTACATATTCGCAGCGCATTGCCTCCAGCGTTTCGATCGTCTCGCGGATAGACTCTCCTTTTTTGACCGAGGAGGAGCCAATATCAAAGTTCGTTACATCTGCGGAAAGCCGTTTCGCGGCAATCTCAAAGGAGGTCGAGGTGCGCGTGCTGTTCTCGTAAAATAACATCAACACAGTACGACCACGCAGAGTGGGCACTTTCTTCACCGATCGGGTGAAAATATCTTTCATCTGCACCGTGTTATCTAAGAGAGCCATAAGCTCCTCATCAGTTAGGGAAGAAATATCTAATAAGTCTTTTCGCGCCATGATTTTATTCTGCGTTAAGTTCGATGCTTTCTACTTCATTACCATATCCTAGCGACACTTTAATATTATCCTCGCGGGAAGTTTCAAGACTTATCCCCACGTAATTCGGCTGAATCGGTAATTCACGATGACCGCGATCAACCAATACTGCTAATTCAATTTGCTTGGGGCGTCCATAATCCGTGAGTGCATCGAGAGCCGCCCGAACAGTCCGCCCTGTGAAGAGAACGTCATCGACAAGAATCACGTGCGCATCATCGAGATCAAAATCAATCTCTGTTCCCTGTAAGGAGGGAGAAGTTGTAAACCGACTCAAATCATCACGATAAAGTGAGGCATCCAGAGCTCCCAGTAATAAAGTCGCGGTGTCATCCTCCGCCAGTAAGGTGACCAAGCGTTCCGCCACAACATCCCCAATACTTTTGAGCCCGATAAAAGCCGTCGTTTGGCCAGCCACAATCGGCTTAAGCTGCTCGGCGATACGCTCTAGAGCCTCTTGAATTTCCTCTTCGTTTGCTACGGTTGCCATTTCTAGGCTAAGCTTTAATCCAGAATATATATAATGGCACGCAAGAAGTTCGAAATTTTCGTCCCCAACTATGAGACCCCTCTCTGAAACGATGTTTTCCTACTGTTTATAACAACATCCCTTTCAAAAATTGGATACTGAGCCCATTACTCAAATCTCATCTATTAATATTTTTAGAAGATTGTACTTGATATTGAGATTCGTTCTCATTAACAAGATCTTGTTCACAACGAAATATATGAAATTAACACATGTAAAAACATTCAGTAAGGTAGCGTTTTCATTCGTCTTTTCCTCCCTATTAGCCTTTGGGCAATCTGAGGACCCTCTTGTAGTCTTCGGAGAGCTTACTGAAGATTCAGATCAAGTTTCTGCCTTTAAGACAGGAACCGCACTTGTTGACATTCCGCAGAGCGTATCTGTTTTCACAGCAGAGCAGATCAAGGAGCAAGGACTCAATAGCGTGAGTGACTTAGTCGATTACACCCCTGGAGTAGTTAACACCCAAGGGGAAGGACACCGTGACGCAGTTGTCTTTCGCGGAAACCGTTCCACCTCCTCCTTCTATGTCGATGGCGTGCGCGACGACGTGCAATACTATCGCTCTCTCTACAACGTGGAGCAAGCAGAAGTCCTGACTGGAGCAAACTCCCTCTTCTTTGGCCGCGGAAACGCAGGTGGAGTCATTAACCGTTCCATCAAGAAAGCAGATTTTGATTCCGATTTTACGAACTACTTCGGGAGTGTCAATAGCTTCGGAGGCACCGAGCTTCAGCTTGATCATAACGAGAGTGAAATTGATGCGAACTTGGCTGGACGTCTCAATATTCACGTAGACCAACTCGCTGGACACCGTGATTTCTTCTATGGAGACCGCATCGGAATCAACCCGACCGTTACTTATAACTTCAGCGATGACACCTCCCTCACCCTCTCCTATGAGTATCTCAACAACGAGCGCGCGATCGACCGTGGAATCCCAACGGGAGCAGATGGCAAGCCCGTTAGCGCACTAGATGACGTTGTCTTCGGCGATTCTGAGCTCAACTTCTCTACCTTTGACGCGCATGTCATCAAGGCAACTCTCAATCACTACTTCGCCAACGGCTGGACAGGAAGTGCGACAACCTCCTACGGCTCTTACGATAAGCTTTATCAGAACTTTTATACCTCCAGTTATGACGGAGCTCTCGATGAAGTAACGATCGATGGCTACCGCGACACCACTGAGCGCGACCGCTTCCAACTTTCAGGAGACCTCATCGGAGAATTTGCAACGGGCTCAATCGAGCACAAAGTCTTACTCGGTGCAGAATTCATCCATACTCAGAATGACAATGATCGCTACAACACAAACTTCGACACAACGGGTAGCGATAAAGAAACCTTCACCGCTAGTAACTTCCGCCTCAAAAACGGAGTGGGAGTAAACGCAGCTGGGGTAACAACGACCAACAACTTCAATACCTCTGTTGCAGATAATACGGAGGCGACCATTACCGCCTACTCCTTCTTTATTCAGGATGAGATCGCAATAAACGACTATGTTGATGTTGTTCTTGGCGGACGTTTTGACAGTTTCAAAATCGATGTTGATGACCTCAAAAACAATGAGTCATACAGCCAGACCGATGAATTCTTCGCGCCACGTGTGGGACTCGTGTTTAAGCCGATGGAAAACCTCTCGATCTACGGTAGCTACAGTCAAACCTTCGCCCCCAACAGTGGTGACCAGTTTGCTTCGATAAGCAGTGGAGCTAGAAACCTCGATCCTAGCGAGTTCACTAATCTGGAAGTCGGGTTAAAGTGGAACATCAAAGAAGACTTATTCCTCACGGTTGCGGCGTTCGAGCTTGAGCAAAGCGCGGCTGAAGATGATGGAAGTGGAGGAACAAATTTCGTTGATTCGGAAGCCACAGGAATTGAAGTCGCATTGAAAGGCAACATTACAGATCAATGGTCTGTCAGTGCAGGCTACACCTACCTAGAGAACGAGACTGCTGCTGGCGACACTCGCCGTGAGTCACCAGAAAACAGCTTCTCCATCTGGAATAACTACCAGGTAAATGAGAAACTCGCTTTTGGACTCGGGGTAATCTATCAAGACGACTCTCTCACTGGTGACGGAAGCAGCTCCGAACTCCCAAGCTATGTCCGCGTAGATGCGGGTGTAACTTATGCCTACAATGAGACCTTCACAATAGCACTTCATGTAGAAAACCTATTCGACACAGAGTATTACCCGAGCTCTCACAGCACGCACCAAGTGTCTGTCGGAGCTCCGCTTAATGCGACACTCAGCGTCTCTGGCAGCTTCTAATTTCATAGTAAACTGTTAAGGCGAAACACCACATCTCGGAAACGAGGTGTGGTGTTTTATTACCTTCAGTGAAAAATTCCATTTGACGCCGCCATTAAAATTTTTCATGACAAATCAGCATATGAAATTATTCACACTATCACTACTCGCTATTGGCTCACTCTTCATCGCATCATGTTCATGTTATGGCGGTGGATCTACGGAAC
>CALKLP010000261.1 GCA_937991965.1 uncultured Verrucomicrobiales bacterium | reverse complement strand
ACCGAACTCTGGGTCGTTACCAGTGACCTCGCGGAAAGCTGGAACCCGCAAAACGTGGAGTGGAGCGCACTGAAAACCCTCGTGCAACAAGAGGCTCAAATCCGTCCTTTTGTGTATAAAACGAAGCAGGAAGAGGACTTGTCACTCACGATTACGAAGACCGCCCAAGAAGGCGAGCAAGTCATGCTAGAACTCCAGATCCTAGGAGGTGCATCCGAGCAACCTGTGGCTATCGAAGGAAGTTGGAGTGATGGGACGCTCATTCAAGAAGAGATCGTGATCCAAGATTCCCAAACACGCTACGAGCTCAGCCTCCTCACAGAAAAGAAAAGCGGAGCAGGGACACTGGCTCTGCCTGCCGATCAAAATATCGCGAATAACGAAGCATACTTCTCCTTCGGGCCTCTCCTCGATGTGCAGACTGCAATTATCACTGATAGACAGGAGAGTCAGCTCACAGGATACCTTCAGCGAGCCGCTGCGCTGACCTCACGCCCACATCAGAAAACTCGTTGGATCTCGCCACAGGATGTCTTGCTGACTGATTTATCAACCTTTAATTTAGTGATTTGGGCCGCAGGGAATGAGAGTGCAGAGGCGCGTGCTATGCTCGAAGATTTCGTTTCCGCAGGTGGTGTCGCCGTGGTCTTTCCTTCACCTGCAGGTGAAGCAGATAACAGTGATTGGTTCTTTAAGGATGTGGTGGAAGCCCCATTAGAGGAGTTTTTCTCGATCGCGAGTTGGAGGGAGAAAAGTGGCCCATGGAAGAATGCGATTAGCGGCGAAGCATTGCCTTTGAAAAGCCTGCAAGGGTTGCTCATCGCAAGTCCTGCCGAGGAAGCCACTCCACTAGCGACCTGGTCAAACGGCATGCCAGCACTCAGTCAACATTTTCTGGGAGAAGGTCGCGTATTCTTGCTCAGCACCTTGCCTATTCCCACTTGGTCAAACATGGAGAATCTGGCCTTACATCTGATCCTAATCCAGCGTCTCTTGCAGGAGGTAGAGGCACAGAACGGGAGCGGGTATCAACAGGTTTTATCCGCAGGGCGTGCTCCGTATAAGGCGCAGTTGAAATCAGAAGGAAACCGCGAAGTTGCGATCAACCGCGCTCCCCAAAGTTCTTCGGTCCGAATCTCAAAAGCAGAAATTCGTGAGTTACTCTCGGCGGGAAACCTGGAAGTAGCTTCTGCAGGGCGCCCTATGCGTCCCTGGCTTTATCCTTTTTTACTCGTAGCATTATTCTTCATCATCATAGAGGCCGCATTACAAGTCTGGCCTCCACGATTTTCATTCACTAAAAAGGAGGTAAGGAATGTTTAGCGACGGATTACTACTACGCAGTTCCGGAGTGGAACAGATGGTCATTCTCGGAATGGCGGTCGTTGCACTGGTCTTAATTGTTCTGGCTCATAACTCCATGCGATCACTGTTTGGTGTTCTCGCATTGCTTGCAAAACTCGTAGCATTGGCTCTTTTGACCTTCTTGCTATTACGGCCGGAGCAACGCAGAGAATTACCCTCTACGCAAGAGCCTTCGCTTCTCATTCTAAAGGATGCCTCCCCCTCGATGGAGACTAGGGATATTACGGAAGACAACTCTGTGTTATCACGGACTGAAGCTCACAAATCCTTCTTTACCAGTGATGAATGGAAGAAATTCGCTTCTGGAACTACGATGCAAATTCAAGAGCGCAACTTTGCCCAAGGTGCGACTGAGACGGATCTCAGCGCCATTCTACAAGAGGCACAATCACTCAGCCCCACCACCGTCTTACTCGTTTCCGATGGAGCCTGGAACGCGGGAGAACCCCCAGCGCGTTATGGGCAAGAGTATCGTCTCGCTGATATAGCCCTCTATTCCTTAGCGCTCGGATCAGCGCAGCGCATGCCCGATTTATCGGTTGAAGTCATCGAGGCTCCCCTCATGGTCGAGACAGAGGAACCTTTCGCTCTCAAACTCGAACTCCGCTCCTCCTACCCTGACCGCGTTAAAACAACACTCCGTGTGACCGATGGTAATACCATCATAGAGGAGCAAGAGGTTTCGCTAGAGCCTCGGAGTAAGCAAGTCATCGATATTGTGCACGATTTCGCGCAAGATGGCGTATATGACCTTTCCGCAGAGCTCGTTCCTGTGGCGGATGAAGTGATTCTCGATAACAATACTGCAAAAACCAAAATTACCTCCCGAGCACAAGAAATGAAGGTGCTCCTGATTGATACCTTACCACGCTGGGAATACCGCTTTATCCGAAACGCCATGATGCGAGATGAACGAGTGGAGGTGTCATGCCTTCTCCTGCATCCAGGCATGGAACCAGGCACGGGGCCCAGCTACATTGGAAAGTTCCCAGACTCACTCGCGGAATTTGATGTCATTTTACTCGGTGATATCGGAATCGCAGAGGGACAGCTCACGCAGGAGGAAGTCGATATGATTACGCAAGCGGTGCGCGAGCGAGCGACAGGGCTGATTTTACTTCCTGGCCAAAAGGGCTGGCAACAAACGCTAGTTGAAAACAAGGAGTTTAAAAAGCTCTACCCAGTAGAATTTGATACGGAACTAGGAGGCGAGCGTTTACGACATTCAGCACAGCTTAAACTCAGTTTAGCGGGGCAGTCTTCCTTACTCATGAATCTCGCTTCTGATCGTTCAGGTAATGCCAGTTTGTGGGAGTCACTGCCCGGCTTTAATTGGTATCAACCTACCGCGAGTTTGAAGGCTGGCGCGACCGCCCTCGCATATCACGATAACGCCCAGAACCAAAATGGAGCGATGCCTTTGGTGGTGACCTCACCTGCTGGACGAGGAAAAGTGCTCTACATGGGAATCGATGCTTCATGGCGATGGAGAAGGGGAGTAGAGGATCTCTACCACTACCGATTCTGGCGCCAAATGTCACGCTGGATGTCCTACCAGCGGAACTTGACAGAGGGCCAACAAGCGAGACTCTTTCTTAGCCAAGACTCGATCAAGCTCGGTGACGAAATGCGCTTAAGTCTGCAGGCCATGACAACGGAGGCAAAGCCCGCATCGCTCGAGAAAATCAAACTCATTGTAACTATCCCTGATAATTCGAAACGCCTTATCCCACTCGTGAAGCATACGGAGTGGGGGGAGTTCAAGGGGCGCCTCCAACCAGATCTTGCTGGGATTTGTGAGTTAGAGGTCTTGGTCGAGGGGCAGTCCGTAGCGATGCGCAGTTTCCAAGTCTTACCTGCGCAACAAGAATCGATTGGAGAGCCTGCAGATTATGACACGCTTAAGGAGCTTGCCCATCTCACACAAGCGGCTTCTGTTCCTTACGAAAACAGGAATGACTTGCTAGCCCTCTTAGAGAAAGCCGCTAATCCTCCTGTGCGCTATGAATTTCTTCCTCTCGCCCATCAATGGAGTTGGTATATTGCCATCATCACAGCACTGATCGCCTCATGGATTTTCCGCAGAGCAGGCGGTGGAGAATAAAGGGCGGCATCTAATACTGTCTCGGAAACTTCGTGAAGTCAGGCTTGCGCTTTTCGACAAAGGCAGTGCGGCCTTCCTTCGCTTCTTCTGTTCCATAGGCGAGGCGAGTCGCTTCTCCAGCGAAAATTTGTTGTCCCACCATGCCATCGTCGGTGAGGTTGAAGGCGAACTTCAACATTTTCTGGGCAGTGGGAGATTTCTCATTGATGATGCAGGCCCACTCGAGCGCCTTTTTCTCGAGTTCAGCATGAGGCACGACCTTGTTGACCATACCCATTTCGTAAGCATCTTGTGCGGTGTAGCGCAGTCCAAGGAAAAAGATTTCGCGGGCGCGTTTTTGTCCAACTTGCTTGGCGAGATAAGCGGATCCGTATCCTCCATCGAAACTCGCGACGTCAGCGTCCTTTTGCTGAAACACAGCATGCTCTTCTGAGGCCAGTGTCATGTCACAGATCACATGCAGGGAATGTCCTCCACCGACCGCGAAACCAGGCACAACCGCGATCACGACCTTCGGCATGAAGCGAATAAGCCGCTGCACTTCTAAGATATGCAGGCGTCCGCTGGAAGAGCCATCTCCGTATTGGTAACCATCGTCACCTCGCACGCGTTGATCTCCGCCAGAGCAGAAGGCCCAGCCTCCATCTTTAGCGGAAGGGCCATTTCCGGTAAGCAACACGACTCCAATATTGGTGTTTTCATGGGCGTGATCTAGCGCGGCTTTGAGCTCATCAACTGTTTGAGGACGAAAGGCGTTCCGGCACTCGGGACGATTAAAGGCAATGCGAACTGTTCCACCGACAACCGCCTCATGATAGGTGATGTCCTCGAACTCAAACCCAGGCACTCCCCGCCAATCCTCTGCATGAAAAATCTCTGAAACCATACTATGATGATCTAACACAACCGCCAGATGTCAAGAGCGAGCAAACGGTCGTCATGAATTCGTATTTCTCAGAATATCTTTTGTAATTCTACGGGAAATGAGCGTAGGGTCTGCGCCTATGGCTACTCCTCTCTCTATTTCCATCGCTTCTGGTACGGATATGTGCGTCAAATACGGGCACCACATCATCCTCGATAATGCGAAAATCAGTATTACCGAAGGGGAGCGGATCGGTCTCGTGGGACGCAACGGAGCGGGGAAGTCCACCGCTCTGAAAATCATTGCGGGAGTAGAGGAGCCAGACTCTGGAACGATTTCGGTTCGGCGTGACATCATCGTGGGGTATCTCCCGCAGAACTTTGATCTGCAGGAGGATCAGACGGTCTTGGAGAACGTGCTTTCGGGAGCGCAGGAAATGCAGGAGATGATCGAAAGATATGAGGACGACCCGAACGCCGATGGCGCAGATGAACTACTCGATCGCATTACCGCGCTCGATGGCTGGGCCTTAGATTCTCGTGCCATTTCTCTGATCAATAACCTGCATGCACCTGATCCATCACGCTTAGTGAGTGAGCTTTCGGGAGGAGAGAAACGCCGCGTTGCTCTCTGCCGAACCTTGGTGGCGCAGCCGGACTTTTTGATCCTAGATGAGCCGACCAACCACCTCGATACGGAAGCGATCGAGTGGCAGGAAAAGTTTCTCGCCAATTACAAGGGCACCTGCCTTTTCGTGACGCATGATCGATACTTCTTAGATAACATCGCGACCAGTATCATCGAGCTCACGGGAGCGAGCTTTATCTCTTACCAAGGGAACTATACCGACTACCTCCTAACGCGCGCCGAGCGGATGCAGAACGAGGCTCGCGCCGAGCATAAGAGGCAGCGATTTCTCACCAAGGAGCTCGATTGGGTGCGTCGTCGCCCGAAGGCACGTGGGTCTAAAGCGAAGGATCGGATTGACCGCTTCTTCGAGGTGAAAGAACAAGATGCTCCCGAACAGGAGTTAGAGGTTGATCTCGTCATTCCTCCTGCGACTCAGCTCTCGAATCGCGTTATTGATGTGGAAGGGGTAAGCAAGAGTTATCCTGATCCTGCCGAGCCAACTGGAGAGAAGGTCTTATTCTCTGATCTCTCATTTAAGCTCGAACCCAAACAACGATTGGGGATCGTGGGGCGTAATGGTCTCGGGAAGTCAACTTTACTGAAGGTGATTTTGGGCATGGTTGAACCTTCGACAGGCAAGGTCGATCTGGGACTCCGTACTGAGATTAACTACGTGGACCAAAGTCGTCTGCAGATTGATGAGGAGAAATCGATTTTCGAAGAAGTGGGCCAGGGCTCAGAAACGGTCAGTCTTGGATCGGAGCAGATCGGACTGCGGGCATACCTACGCCGTTTTCTTTTTGATGATGACCGGATCAACACCAAGATTTCATTGCTTTCGGGTGGGGAGCGCTCACGCGTGCTGCTGGCGAAAATCCTGAAGCGGGGTGGCAATGTGCTCGTGTTGGATGAGCCGACCAATGACTTGGACCTCAACACGCTGCGGGTCTTAGAAGAGGCCTTAGTGCGCTTTGATGGTTGTGCGCTTGTGGTCTCTCACGATCGCTACTTCTTGAACCGAGTGTGCACGGGAATCCTCGCCTTTGAAGGGCAAGGAAATCTCCATTATCAAGTAGGCAACTACGACTACTATCTTGAGAAAAAGGCGGAGCGCGAAACTCCTGCAAGCTCCATCAATAAGGTAAAGGCCAAAGCGGCAAAACGCACCGAGAAACCCCCAAAGCTCAAGTGGGCTGAGGAAAAGGAGCTCGAAACCATCGAAGAAGACATCTTACAAGCGGAAGAAGCGGTCACCGCTCAGCAAGAGCAGATGGCGAATCCGGAGTTTTACGTTGAGCATGCTAACGACTGGAAAGAGCATGAGGACAAGCTCCTCGCACTCGAAAAAGCAGTGGCAGATCTTTACGAGAAATGGGAACGCTACCTCAAGATTAAAAGCGACTGGGAAGCGTGGAAGGAGAATAAGTGAATCTCCCAAAACTCATATCGTGAAAACTAAGATTGAAGCGATAAAGGCAGGTTAATCGTAAACCGTGTGATCTTGTTTTCCACAGAGTCACAATCGATGGTGCCTTGGTGTGCTTCGACAGCTCGTTTTACGATCGATAATCCTAGCCCCGTTCCTTTGATTTTTTGCTGCGAGTGATCTTTTGCAACTCGGTAAAAGCGACGGAAGATGAAAGGGAGGTCGGCGGAAGGAATTCCCTTCCCATTATCACTGACCCAGATTTTAAGGTGGTCATCGCTTTTAGCTGCACCGATGTTAACACGGATTGCTTTGTCAGGGTTTTGTTTGATCGCATTTTCGACCAAATTAAAGAGGATTTGACTGAGGTAGAATCGGTCGGCTTCGATCATGAGATCTGGGTTTTCCATTTTAATTTTGATCTCCACATCTTTATCCTTAATGAGCTGATCTAGGTGCGTGAGGCAGTCTTCGATGCAATCTCGCACAGGGAAGGACTCAAGGTTAAGAGCATTGTTGGTGCCTGACTCTAGCTTGGTAATCATGAGCATTTCTTCAATGATGCGTGTGAGACGTTCACCGTGCCGCTTCATGATTTTGAGGAAGTGCTGGGAGGTTTCAATATCGCTCAGAACATCCTGATCCATGAGGGTCTCCACGTAACCATTAATGATGGCGAGTGGGGTACGTAGTTCGTGCGAGGCGTTCGCCACAAAGTCCTTTCGAATTGTTTCGTTTCGCTCGCGCTCGGTGACATCTTGGATGATGACACGGGTGTAACCACCACGCGCCTTTTCATCGAGAAACTTGGTGCGCACCTCCAGGAATCGATCTTCTCCCATGCTGTAGGAGTCGCTCTCGAGGGTAAGTTGGAGGTCTTTTTCGACTCTCTCTTGCGTGCCTACACCTTCATCGATCACGGCGAGAACCTCAGGAATGGTGATGCATTCGCGATACGACTTCCCAACGAGCTTTGCCTGATTCAGGAAGTCCTTCGCAAAATTATTTGCGAGCGTGATATTTCCCTGCTGATCGATGACAATCAGGACGGTCTCCTGCGCTGATCTAAGGAGCTTGTGTTCGAACTCGAGATTGGTAATTTGATTCTCTAGAGTTTCGTTACGCTTGGTCACCAGCTTCTGCTCTCGCTGGGTTTTGATTAGAGAATAAATCGTTAGCAACGTGACGACAGCTAGTATCACGCACAGCAAGATTAACCACGACCCACTGTTATTCATGAACTTGATACATGTAACCTTTCCCCCGAATGGTTTGAATCGATTCGGAAGAACCCGAGACCTTGCTCCGAATCCGCTTCATGTGCGTGTCGAGGGTGCGACTGTGCACCTCATCGGCATACCCCCACACCTCCTTCAGCAGGGTAGAGCGTGATTGAATCTGATTCGGGCGCTCACAAAGGTAAAGGAGCAGCTTGAATTCAGTCGTGGTGAGGTCGATTACTTCGCCTTGATTGGTGAAGGTGAGCTTCATTTTATCGAAGGCTAAATCGCCGATTTTGAGCACGTAGCTGTCTTTCGCCTTTTGAATGAGGTTGAGTTGCTTTTTCACCCGCAACACGAGTTCTTTCGGTGCGAAGGGCTTCGTGACATAATCATCTGCCCCAGCCTCTAAACCTGAGATTCGGTCAGTGGGTTGTCCCTTAGCGGTGAGCATGATGATGGGAATATTCTCTGTTTTCACCTTACTGCGGAGCTCAGTGAACACTCCCATGCCGTCTACTTTGGGGAGCATGAGATCTAGCAATACTAGGTCGAAATTATGCTCCATCGCGAGATCGAGCGCCTTCTGCCCATCATGCGCTTCGGTCACTTGGTAGCCATTTTTGACCAAGTGATAGGTGATGAGCTCCGCTAGATCGATCTCATCTTCAACTACCAGAATATGAGGGACAGAACTCATAAGGGAAATTAACGGTACTTGGCGTGGAACTCAGCGTAGACGACTGGAGAAATCTCAGAAGGCACGATTTCGCTGCGGCCTCCCCAGAAGACATTGGTGTAGGAGACTGGAATCCCGCACTCCTCGAGGTGCTTATCGATCGCAGCCTTGTGCTCCATAACGCGATCTTTCTCCGTGCCATGTACAACGCCCATCACGTTTACGTTTCCAAACTGGGGTCCACCCTCACGCCAATACGCGTGCGTCATGCAGTGGTGACGTCCTACTTCACCGCCTGCTTGTTTCTCCATTCCCTTGGGAACGGCCCAGTGGAAGAGACCATTAAAGCGGGTAACCCGCTTGCCAGTGTCGGAAGGCTTAACGTGCTCTAGGAAGGTAGAGAACCGGCCAATGACGCGCTTCTTGTCCAACGTTTCACAAACCTCAAAAAATCGTTCATCAGTCACACCTGCAGCGGCCGCTCTCGCTTTCCATGGAGTCTCGCAGACTTCCTCTGGGCTGAGCTCTTCCTTCAGGTTGAGGAGCACATTCCATTCTTCATCCGTGAGCTCAACAACGGTCGTGGTCATCATCTCCGCAATCGCATCAACCTTAGCACCTGGTTCCAGGCTCTTACGGCGCACGTGCCCGACTCCGAGCTTAAAGACACCGTTAGCTGGCATGAGAATGTATTCCTCTGCTCCTACGATCGATTTCAACAGCGTTGCATGTTCGTCTAGCGATTCGCCTTGAGGCACCTTGAGCGTCGTCCACAGGCGGTAACCTGAGCCCGACACCTCTGTGTCAGTCGAGCGGATGACGACGTGGCCGGAAAAGGGGTCTTCCTTTGCCATGAAGTCGAAGGCGTCATTCAGTTTTTCCTCTGGAACCTTCCATGCTACGAGCGCGCCGTGAGCGAGTTTAGTGGAGAGTAAGGTCTGGCGCACGCGGCGAATCACGCCTGCTTCTACCATAGCGCGAATACGCTCGATGACGACGGGGAGTTCAACGCCTGATTGTTCCGCAATGATGTGGAAAGGCTGTCTCTGGAATCCCTCCACGAGGTCTTCTGAAACGGAGAGAATCTGCGCATTGATCGCGTCATCGTGTTCAATAGGGATAGTCATATGGAATAACTACTACGCATTTTATGTGCCTACTAGCATTTTTTTATTGAGCTTTCGGGAGGGCTGTATTGCATTGTTGGACATGCAGGCTGTCTTTCTTGTTTCCGGTGAACGTAGTGGCGATCTCCACGCGGCCGAGCTTCTATCTGCCTTGAGCACGTGCGAGGGAGCAGGGGAATTAGAGTTTCATGGGTTAGGTGGCCCCGAGCTTGCCGGGAAATACGGAGAACGATTTGAAGACTGGGTCGAGGAAGCGGCTGTTATCGGATTCTCAGAGGTCATTAAGAAATACGGTTGGTTTAAGCAGAAATTTGCTGAGACCCTAGCCCGCATTCTGGAGCTTCAACCTGCAGCCGTGATTCTCGTCGATTACCCGGGCTTTAATCTCCGCCTCGCCAAGGCTCTGCGCAAGCAAGGATACACTGGGAAGATATGCTATTACATCAGCCCGCAAGTGTGGGCATGGAACCGAGGCCGTATCCCTAAGATGGCCAAAATTCTCGACCTCATGCTGTGTGTGTTTGAGTTTGAAAAAGATCTCTACCAACAGTCTGGCTTACAAACGGAATGGGTTGGACACCCGATGGTTGAAGAGTTGGACGAACGCCGTGTCGATGTCGCGCGTGATGAAAATCTAGTCGGCCTCTTCCCCGGAAGCCGTGGCCGTGAAGTGCGCTCACTCTTACCAGTGATGTTAGAGGCCGCGGAGCAAGTTCTCGCAACGCGACCAGGCACGAAGTTCGAACTCGCGGTAGCCTCAGAATCGATCATGAAAATAGTCCGTGAGTTGCTTCAAGAATCGCAGCTCGGAGAGCACTTCAGCTACAAAATTGGCGAAAGCCACCGCCTGATGCAACACGCAGGAGGAGCATGGGTTGCGAGTGGTACCGCCTCACTCGAAGCAGGGTTTTACGGAATGCCCTACGCCTTGGTCTATAAGGTCTCTCAGCTTACTTATTCGATCGCGAAGCTCGTCGTGAAAATCCCCTACATTGGAATGGTTAATATCCTCGCAGACAAGCTCGTCGTGCAAGAATATATCCAAGCGGAAGCTACCGCCGATAATCTCGCCCAAGAAATGCGCAAGATTCTCGATGACATTGCTTACCGAGAAACGATGCAGACCGAACTCGCCAATGTCAAAGACATGCTAGGAGGCGGAGGCGCGCACCAAAAAGCCGCACAATCGATAGCTAATTGCTTGTTGAAGTGAGGTTAGCCGCGAAAATTAGTAGGCTTTAAAAGAGGTTTAAGATCGCAATCTATGGATCAGTTGTGTATCATGTTAGTCAGTTTTGTAGTCTGATTTTTGATTGTTACTAGTGCTATATGTATTGACCTTCAGTTAGCCTTATTGATAGGTATCTAAGAACAAGTGGAGGGAGAAACAACATCACGTGTCTTGATCGCAACCGCCGGTTTCGGTGAGGGTCACAACAGTGCAGCTAAGGGCTTAAAGCATGCTTTTGGAGGCGATGATATTGCACAGATTGTTGATCCCTGTATGATCACCGCGCCGCGTACCACAGAGCACCTGCAGAAGACGTATCGTAAACTAACGGTGTATAGTCCCTACATTTGGAAGAAAGTCTATGATGCGTGTGATCGCCGAGATTTCACGAAGGAACGTGTTCCCGTAATGAGGAAAGTGAGAGCAACTCTGGGACGTTTAATCGAGGAGAAGGAGGCCGAGGCTCTTCTCTCGACTTACTTCATTTACCCCTATTTCCTAGAGCGACATGTGAAGCGGAAGGGGCGCAAGGTTCCTGTTTTTACGGTGGTTACGGATTCGATCGAAATCAATGCAGCGTGGTTTAAGGCTCCATGTGACCATTGGTTCGTGGCAGACCAGTTTACGCGTCAGAAGCTCATTCGCTTCGGGCTTTCGCCTAAGGTGGTGCATGAGTTTGGTTTTCCGATTCACCCTAAGTTTTCTGCTTTTCAACCGCTTTCGGCCAATGATTCCCTGGACGAATTTCGCGTGATATTGTTTCCAACGCCCAGTAGTAGCCACATGGCGCAATCGATGCGAGCGCTCCTGAGAGCTGACCCGCGCACAAAGGTAACCCTAGTAATGGGCAAGAATGTGCGAGCACTCTACAAGCAAGCGAGAATTGTGAAGCAAGAGTTCCCAGGGCGTGTGAAATTGATCGGGTGGACGCAGCGCGTGCCTGAGCTATTGACTACGCATCACTTAATCGTAGGGAAGGCCGGCGGAGCAACAGTGCATGAGGCGATTACTTCTAACTGCCCCATGCTAGTGCACCACATCGTTCACGGCCAAGAAGAGGGGAACTTGGCGCTCCTGCAAGCAAGTCAATGTGGGGTATACGTAAAAGACCCCGCAGCGATGATGGAGGCCGTGCAAGATCTACTCGCTTATGATGGAGCCCTTTGGAGATTACAAAAAGAAAACATGCGCAGGGTGGCTAAACCAGATGCGGCGCAATCCATCGCGGATTTCGTTCTTAACGCTATAGACTAGACTGATGACTCCCTTTTCCGCAATTAATTTTCCGCGCCACCCCTTGATCATGGGAATTGTGAATGTGAATGACGATTCCTTCTCTGGTGACGGCTCACTGGATAGCTACGAAATCGCGCAGCAATGCCGGGCTAAAATCGCAGCGGGCGCAGACATCATCGATCTCGGAGCGGAGAGCGCGAGAACGAATCGGGAGGCGATTTCGGAAGAGGAAGAGGTGGCTCGCTTACTGCCCGTTTTAGAACGTTGGCAAGAGATCGTTACGGAGGTTCCCCGAAGGGATGCAGAGCAACTCAACACACCAGTTCTTTCAATTAACACTTGGCGTCCTCAGGTTATCGAGAGTGTCTTAAATTCCGAATTTGGCTCCCAGATTGGATTGATTAATGATATGAGTGCACTCGCTTATCCAGAGACACTAGAGATCATGCGAAACTCAGCTGCCAGCTTACTCATCATGCATTCGGTAGGGTTGCCTAAGCAGGATCACTCTCACCTGCAATGGCAAAATGTGGTCGATGAAATGAAGCAGTTTTTCACCGAAAAGCTAGCGCTCGCCACTGCAGCAGGAATCGATAAAAATCGTTTAGTAATCGATCCTGGTCTCGACTTCGCGAAATCATCCTCGGAAAGTCTCCAAGTTCTCCAAGCGATTGACGATTTCTCTTCCTTCGGTTGTCCTGTGTTGATCCCCCTATCGCGAAAGCAGTTTGTCGGAGACGCTATTGGCGAAGATGAACCTGTCGAAAGGGATGCAGGTACCGTCGCTTGCCTTCCGAGTATTCTTGGTCTCCCCGCTTCCATTGTCCGCGTCCACAATGTTGCGGCCACTTGGCAGGCTTTAAAGACCCTTATCCAGTTCAATTTTTAGTGAGAGGTAAAGGCGTGTAGAAAAAAGTGATATTTATTAATTTTGTTAAAAGTAGTCATTAATGTAAGATTCATAATTTTTATATTGAGAGAAATTTGAAAAATCGCAAATTCAGCAAGTTTTATTGATTTTCTTACATATGAATTTGCATTCTATAACTTGCCCCTTATAGGTTAACTTAATGGCAAGTCCTGGTCTCCATCAAAACCTATCTCAATCTCAGACGCTTGCGCCGCAAATCCGTCAGAGCTTAGAGATTTTACAGGCTGGGACCATGGACCTACAGCATCTGGTGCAGAGTGCTATCGAGGTAAATCCTGTGTTAGAAGATGTCAGTGAATCCTTATCTTTGCAAGAGATGGACGAGGGTAACGAAGATCGTGAAAAAGTCGATACAAGCCAAGAGCACTTCGAGGAATTACGTGAAATAGCAATTCTAGAAAACCGATCAACAGGAGGGAGTTATGAAGATCAAGAGCGTAGAGAATACTTGATGAATTCTCTCGTCGGGCAACAAACCTTGCAGCAATCTCTACTCGAACAACTGGAGGTTAGTATGGCGGATGAAAGGCAGCGCGATGTGGTGCGGATTTTGATCGGAGATGTCGATGATCGTGGTTATCTGGAAACCCCGCTTTCTGAAACAGCGGCGCGTTTTAGTATTCCCCTGGAGGAAATCGAAGATGCTCGTGACCGTCTGCAGACCTTTAGACCCGCAGGGGTAGGGGCTCGTGATTTACGAGAGTGTCTCATGATCCAGCTGGAGCAAATGCTCATGCATGACTCGATCGAGTATGAAATTGTCCGCCTGCATCTCACCGCACTAGCCAAGAAGCAATTCACGCAAATCACGAAGTCCCTCAGACTCACAGAAGAGGAAATTATGAATGCGGCGCAACGCATCGCAAAGCTCGATCCCAGCCCTGGATCTTCCTTCGATGGCACTAACAATCCCGTTGTGATTCCAGATATTCGATTTGCGAAGGATGAGTCGGATGAATGGCACGCGGAGCTCACAAATGAGTATTTGCCGAAAGTTCGTATTAGCGATGCCTACAAATTATTGTTATCTGAGGGGAAAGAAAAAGGAGTGAGATCCTACCTGAAGGAGCAAATCCGTGAGGGAAGAAATCTCATTAAAGCTCTCGATCAACGGCAAGAGACAATTCTCGCGATTACAGAGGAAATTATCCTTAAACAAACGGACTTTCTCGAAAAAGGAATATCACATTTGCATCCGTTGACGATGAATGAGATTGCAGACAAAATAGGGATTCACGCAACGACCGTATCGCGAGCGGTACATAGTAAATATGTGGAAACCCCGCACGGGGTGTTAGAGCTTCGCCGGTTTTTTGCTAGTGGCTATACAAAGGTGTCTGGAGAGACGGTATCTAACACTGGAGTTCGGGAGCGGATTCAGCAAATTATTGAGGACGAAGACAAGAAGAAGCCACTATCCGATTCTTCGATCGAAAAAATCCTGAAAGAGGAAGGGCTTAAAGTAGCTCGCCGAACAATCGCGAAATATCGTGAACAGCTGCATATATTGCCATCGAATTTGCGGAAGGGGTTTTAGGTTTTTTTGAAGGAGTTCTGATAGACTTCCCTTGACTCAGAAAGAACCTCATGCACTCTTATTGGTATGAGCGAGAAGGTAACAAAGAAGAAACGAGTCAATGTGCGCCGTCCAGATGTAATGGCTAAGGTTCAGGCGGAAGTGGAAGAGCATTACCGCTCTGATGTCGTGGATCTCGTGAAGTCGCGTGGAAATCAACTCACGATCGGAAACACAACCGTTCGTCTCGCGCAGAAGTTTGGGTTTTGTTACGGAGTCGAGCGTGCGATTGATCTTGCTTATGCTTCTCGTCGCGTGTTTCCGGATAACAATATTTTTCTGATCGGGGAGATTATCCATAACCAAGAGGTGAATGCTCAACTTACAAAGATGAATATTGTTTCTCTGCCATGGAAGGAACTTACGGATGATTATGACCGCTTGACGGAAGATGATGTCGTGATTGTTCCTGCCTTTGGTGCTCCCGTTTCTTACATCGAAAAAATCCAAGAGCAAGGTGCGCAGATCGTTGATACTACTTGTGGAGATGTGATGAAGGTTTGGCGCCGCGTTAAGTCTTATGCAAAGGATGGAATCACCTCGATCATTCACGGAAAATCTGGACACGAAGAAACTCGTGCGACAGCTTCCCACGCTCTTGGCCCTGATAAGGACGGTCAATACCTTGTGGTTCTGACGCTAGATGATGTAGCGGTATTGACAGACTACCTCGTCAATGGTGGAGATAAGGACAAGTTTATGAGTTACTTCGAGGGGAAAACCTCTGACGGTTTTGATCCTGAGGTGCATTTAGATTCCGTCGGGGTTGCCAATCAGACGACGATGCTTAAAAGCGAAACTGAGGAGATCCAAGGGTTAGTGAGAACCGCGATTGAACAGCGTGATGGTCATGCAGAGAAGTTTAAGGTGTTTGATACCATTTGTGGGGCTACTCAGGAACGTCAAGACGCGCTTTTTGGGATGCTTAAGCGGCCGATGGATGTGCTTCTTGTAGTCGGCGGTTATAATAGTTCCAATACCGCGCACCTTGTGGAAATCGGAGAGAAACAGCTTCCATCCTTCTTCATTAACAGTGCAGATTGCTTAAAATCTCTCGAAACGATCGTGCACTTTGATCTTCATCAGGAAGAAGAAGTGGAGGGGAGTTATGGAGAAATTCTGAATCGTGAAGAGTCGATCGTGATCGGAGTTACTGCTGGGGCTTCATGCCCGAATAATCTGATCGCAGACACAATCGTGCGTGCCTTTGAGTTACGTGGGATTACTCGTGAAGAGGTGCTCGCAACTTAAGGTTGTTTTATGACATGAAAGGGAGGCCGTTGGTTCTGGTAACGCTGGTAATCTTGATGATTGCCTTTGTAGTTCGTGTGTTCTGGAAGCATGAGAACGCGGTGTATCGCACCGATATTTCTGAGCTCTCAGGCGATCCAGATTGGTCGCGCTTACGTCAGATAAACTCCTCTATCGATGTCGCCGATTTCCAGCAAAAGCTGGAGCAATATTTTGTGGTTGGAGATGTTTGGAAAGAGGAGCTATCCTTGAATACTGAAGGCCTTTTTGATACCAATAATGAGCTCCTCTATGCTTTTGGGAATGAGGGTGACGCGCAGAAATCGCGTTACTGGCGCACAAAAGAGGAGATCGGAAAACGTTCCGCTGAGAAGCCTCTGGACGGAATAAAGATTACGCTCGACCCTGGTCATATTGGAGGGAAGTGCGCGAAGATGGAGGAGCGTTGGTTTCAGATAGGTGACAGCTTGCCCGTGATGGAAGGGGAGATGACACTAGTGGTTGCGCAACTGATTAAACCGCAACTTGAAGCCTTAGGAGCGATCGTGTCCTTCACGCGTGACGAGAACAAGCCTGTTACAAAGATGCGCACCCCACACTTCCGAGCCTTAGCGAAGGCGAAGGTCAAAACTCTAGAATTAGACCCTGCTCTCACGGAGCTCTATGCCGATAAAATGTTTTACCGAACCGCTGAGATTCGCACACGAGCTGCAAAAGTGAATCTACGCCTGAAGCCTGATATGGTCATTGCATTGCACTTTAATGCCGAGGCTTGGGGAGACCCGCTCGATCCTCAACTTACGACCAATAATCACTTCCATATTCTCGTGAACGGAGCCTACACCGCTGGAGAGGTAAAGAAGGCGGACCAACGGTTTGAAATGGTGAAGCGGATTCTCGAGGGTACGATAGATGAAGAAATCGCCCTATCTCATGCCTTTGTAGAATCCTTTAAGCGTGAAACTCAGCTACCTCCTTATCAATACGAGCCAAATTCAACAAGAGCGAAGCCTGTCGATAGTGAAGGTTATATTTGGGCACGTAACTTATTAGCCAACCGCCTCTTTGAGTGTCCTACCATTTTCCTAGAGCCCTATATTATGAATTCGCAGCCTGTGTTTGACCGCGTTCAACTAGGCGATTACGAAGGAACTAAAATGGTGCATGGCGAAATGCGAAAATCAATATTCCGTGAATACGCAGATGCGGTGGTTGGTGCCTTAGTGGATTATTACAGCGCGAATTAACTCAAAGTTTAGGAGCGTGCATGAGGTCATCCAAGCGCTCCCGAAAGCGGAGTTCCGCCTGCATTCTGAGGTCACTCTGCACAGCGTCCTTTCGGGCCTGCTCTAGGAGTTGCTGAGTCGCAGCCTCTTGATCTGCAGGCTTTAGCTTATTGAAGGTGCTGTCTTGTGAGTGGTAGATTTCAAAGTCTAGTAGTTCTACACTGAGAATCTTCGCTTGCGGAGGTGTTCCAGACACCTTGCCATTTTCTATTGAGAATTCCGTAGCTTCGGTGAGATCAAAGCCAGCCTTAGCGCGGAAATTCCCTTTTAGGATAAGGAGTTTTTTTTGCCCCAAGAAAGAACCTTGATATTTGATGATGGATTGCATCTCGCGCTCTACCGTGGCGAGCTCTTGAATAGAATTTGTTTGGATTTCGAGAGTGAGCCCCTCTTGTTTAATCTCGTTTTTCGTGATTGTTTCTAACGCGCTCTTGAGCCGATTTACGGGATCGGCTAACGGTTGCGCATACGTCAAGAAATACCATGCAACCACACCAACTAAGAGCAGTGAAATGGCAAAGAAGAGCAATGCAATCCCTAGGAATCTTTTGCCTGATTTCTTCTCTGATCCAGAATTACTCATTAGAATTTACGCGTCGCAATCCATTTGCGCTTTCACATAAGCGAGCACTTGTTCGTCATCCTCTCCGCAGGCCCAGACATTTCTGAGAAAGTCCGCAGGATGGATTCCGCCGTGGGTGCGCAAAAAGTTGCGATCACCACCACAGCCAAACATCATGTCTGGGTCTAACTCACCTGCTAGTTTAGCGCGCGCTTTTTTGACGATGCGTGGTAAATATCCAATACCACCCAGGAGATCGCCAAAGGTTGGCAATTCATCACGTGTGATTTCTGTCGTGCTTGCTACGCCTCCCTGGACAACATAAAAGTAATCTCGGCGCACAGCCGCGATGAGCAACGCCGTGCTCCGTGTCGGTTCTCCCTCATCTCCGAAGTCCTCGATGAAATCAAATAATTCACGGGGCTTATACCCAATACTATTTAAGAAAGAAAGGTCGGCTTCTGAGTAGTAAGAATTATAATCCTTATTCCCTGCTGTATATTCTCCTAAGCAGCGATCAAAAAGGGCGAGAAAAGTATCGTTCCAAGTCATACTTAAGAACTACCACCTTCTGAATTTAGCGCAAATAAAATCCCCTAGAAAGAAATTCCTAGAGGATGAAAATATAGACGTTAATGATTACTTAATCGAGTTGTGGAATGTCGATTTTGGCGTCGGGGGCGTCTAGTGCAGGAACGGTGATTTCCTCTTTCACAGCGTCTTCAATCACTGGTGGCATCGTGACAGAAGCAGGTTCTGTAGCTGGCGTTGAGGCGGCCTCTTGATCCGCCTCTCGTTGCTGCATTAGTGCTTCCTTACGCTCTCTAATTCGCTGCATAATTTCTTCATCACTTAATTTATACAGATCTTCACTCCCAGATAGGCTTTGTTGCTTAACAATTACTTCTTCCGGAGCAGCTAAACTCTCTAGTTCTGTTTCTGGTGCTGATTCTGGCGCAACTTCAAGCTGGTCTGGTAGTGGTAAAGCTGATGATGTCTCTGGCTTATTAGCGGGGGGGGCAACTTCTTCAAAGGTTTCAATGATATATTGGCTCTTAATAAACCCTCTGCTGTAGTCATCTAGTTCTACTTCGGCATAGTCTCCATTGTAGCTAATCACTCGGCCTTCGGCACCTGTAGGAATGGTGGTCTTGCTTGGCCAACTACCAAATTTAGGAACTTTGTTATAGAGTGTCGCATTCGGAAATGTGGTTTCAATTTTTGTTCCAGGAGGGAAGCGCTCGGCAGAAGAATCTGATGCCGTGGTTGGTGATTTTTTTAGGCTGGAAAAGGTCTCCTTTTTCCCTGCGTCAAGTGGGCTATCAAGAGCGCTACCGTCTGAATCGAGAGGTTGCTGGAGTAAATCTACAGCAGAACATCCGATAAATAGGAGCGATAATGCGGCGGTTGGTAAGTAAAGTTTCATGGCAATAAACCGAGAATGTTAGATACAATGAAGAAGGGGTTATCCAATAAACATTTGAGCTGAATCTTCTTCTCCGAGAGGATCGACACTGGCAAGTGGGGCACCTGAGCCATTTCGGATTCCTTCCAGCGTTTTTTTGCTACCAAATGAGTTAGATGGGCTGTTAATCGCTTTTGTAATTATTTTAGAAATCTCAGGGCCTGCTGCTGCTAATCCTGCAGCTCCAAGAATAAAGCCCAAGGGTTTGCGTGCACCGCGTCCCATTGTGCTTGCGAGTAAAATGCCTGTGGCGGCACCGAACATAAGTAAACCTGCTTCCTTTCCAATTTCCGAAGCGGACGGAATTACGTTATCTGAATTAGTCATAATAAGGTTAAGTTAAGTTGATTCGACTTCTATACAATCATAAAAAGCTAAAAAGTATAGACGATAAAAGACCAAACGGCCTGCTCCTCACCTCTAAAGACAATCCATTTCAGAAATTTGTCATGTGGGATATTAATTCTTTTCATGAATGTGTCTGAAGTTCCTTGATTCGTGCTTGCCAGAGAATTCTAGTTCTGTGCAATAAAGCAGGTAACATATGAATAAAGATATCCTAGCAAAAGCAGCAAGCGAGGCTCGTGGTCTTGCCATTGATGGTGTTCACGCATGTTCTTCAGGTCACCTTGGACTTCCTCTTGGATGTGCAGAAATTGGTGCCGTTCTTTTCGGACAAGCTCTCACTTACAACCCAGAAGCTCCTAAATGGCTCAACCGTGATCGCTTCATTCTCTCTGCAGGACACGGCTCCATGTTTATCTACACGTGGCTCCACGTTGCAGGATATGCTGTTTCTATGGAGGAGGTGAGTAACTTCCGTCAGTATCACTCTATCACTCCAGGTCACCCTGAGTTCAATGAAACTCCTGGTGTAGAGGCTACCACCGGACCACTCGGTCAAGGGATTGGTAATGCGGTTGGATATGCGCTCTCTCAGAAACGTGCCGCGGCTAAGTTCAACACCGCTGATCACACAATTTTCGACAACATCACTGTCGCACTTGCTGGTGACGGATGTCTTCAAGAAGGGGTTGCCCGTGAAGCAATCGAATTCGCTGGGCACAATGGCTTAGACAACCTCGTTGTCATCTATGATTCTAATGACGTTACTCTCGATGCGATGGCTGACCAAACGCAGTCAACGAACACAGAGCTCTACTTCCAATCTCTCGGATGGGATGCAGTAACGATTGACGGACATGACTGTGATGCAGTTCTGAAGTCGTTCTCAGATGCAAAAGCGGCTAAGAACGGTAAGCCAAAAGTTATTATCGCTAAGACGGAAATCGGCCGTGGTATCCCACAAGTAGCCGGAACACAGAGTGCCCACGGTGAAGGCGGCGCGAAGTTTTCGGAAGAAGCACGCGCAGCTCTCGGTCTTCCTGCGGAAACTTTCTACCTCTCCGATGAGGTCAAGGCTGCGTTCGCAGAGAAAGTAGCGGCAAACAAAGAAATCTATACCGCTTGGGAAGAGACCTTCGCGGCATGGAGCGCGGCTAATCCAGAGCTTTCTGCTGAGCTTTCTGCTGGAGTGAGCAAGTCTGTCCCTAGTGACCTTCTTGATGCGCTTCCAGAGTTTGCTGCAGATTACAAGGGTGCTACCCGCGCCGCGAGTGGTGATGTCATCCAAGACCTTGCAAAACTCGTTCCACAATTCATCACCGGATCTGCTGACCTCTACGGCTCGAACAAGAACTACATCAAAGGTGGTGGAGACTGGAGCAAAGACGACTTCTCAGGAAGAAACATCTGGTATGGAATTCGTGAGCACGCTATGGGCGCGATTTCTAACGGAATCGCTTATGACGGACTCTTCCACGCTTCAAACGCGACTTTCCTCGTGTTTGCAGATTACCTTCGCCCATCCATCCGCCTCGCGGCACTGGCAGAGCTTCCAGTAACTTACATCTTCACTCACGACTCCGTAGGAGTAGGGGAAGACGGACCAACGCACCAACCGGTTGAGACAGTTTCTGGACTTCGTGTGATTCCAGGACTTGATGTTATTCGTCCTTCAGACCCAGAAGAAACGGCAGGAGCATATGCTGCTGCACTTCTCCGTCAAGACGGACCAACCGCGCTAATCCTATCACGCCAAGGTATGCCAACCATGAGCCACCTCTCTGTGAAAGAGCGTCGCGAAGGAACGGCGAAAGGAGGATATGTCGCGAAGAAAGAAGAAGGTGCGCTTACCGCCATCGTTCTCGCAACTGGTTCTGAAGTGCAACATGCGATCGAAGCGGCCAAAGATGACGCTGGAATCCGTGTCATCTCGATGCCATGTATGGAGCTCTTCGACCGTCAGTCTGACGACTACAAGGCAAGCGTTCTCCCAGCATCCTGCACCAAGCGTGTTGCGATCGAGGCTGGAGTATCAGGACTCTGGTATAAGTATGTCGGCACCGAAGGAAAAGTAATCGGAATCGACCGCTTCGGAATTTCCGCTCCTGGTGACCTCGTTATGAAAGAGCTCGGAATGACCAAAGAGTCTGTCGTAGCGGCTCTGAGTTAAGCTTAGAGTCCTTGCCCCCACAGAAAAACAAACGCTCCCAGAAACGGGAGCGTTTTTTTATTTAACCGAAAACTTCCGCCCTTGGTCATTGCTCCAAGACTTTGAAATCGATTTATAAAGAGCACTAAGTTGCTCTAGCGAATCGATTTGAAATTCCACCGTCTTGGCATGAGTGGTGACGGGGTATTGCTTTTGCGCTAGGTTTAAGGCTTCTCCAGCTCCGATCTCAGCTGTGAGGCTTTTGATTTCCTGAATACCTTCTGATAAGAGATCCGTAATCTCAGCCTCTTTATAGACGGCGAGGGGAGTGATTTGGTAGAACCTGACTAGAGAACAGCCTGTAGTATCGATATTCACCTCTGTCACGACCATCGCACCATCGAGCACATAAGCATGGTTTGATACTGCAGTGATGCTACCCAGAGCGACCATATAATTACCACCTGGTAAGCTAGCCTCCCAAATCTTTCGGTTGGTTGCGCTGTCTGCGGTTTGATTTTCGTTTTGCGCAAGGAGAGTAAATGGAATCATTAAAATAAGGAGAAAGAATCGCATAGAAATTATTCTAGTAAAGTGACAACCTGCTGTCTAGATTTATTGAAATGCAGGTATTTGTCTACGGCACATTAAGAACAGGTGCGAGTAATGACTTTCGCATGAAGGGCGCAACCTCTCTGGGCGCAGCTACGATATGTGCTAAGCTCTATCGTGTGCATCAGGATTTCCCAGGGATTGTTCTCTCGGAGGATGCGTCAGATATCTTACATGGAGAGGTTTTTACGGATGTCTCGGCACAGCACATGGATGCCTTAGATAGGTATGAAGGCTGTGATGCCGGTTTGCCGAAGAGTGAGCGCATTTATCAGCGTGCCATTACTACTGCAATAACCGAAACAGGAGCCTTAGTAGAAGTCTACGTCTGGGAATACATTCGTGAAGTCGATGAAGCTAATCGAATCTCAAGCGGAGATTGGCTCCGTTGAATTCAAGTTTACCGCATTTTGCGAGGGCGATTTGTGTTCTTTAAAATGCCTTCTGGATTCTCTAGGATAAGAGAGCTTTCTGATTTCGTGCGGCCATTTTCCATTGTTCTGACCTTCATCTTTTTCATCATGATCTTGTCATCAACATTCATGAGGTCTGTTGGCTCCAGAGTCTTGATGTGTCTTGCTTGGGCATCGTAACCCTGCATTTTCATGAGGGCGAATGACTTTTTATCGATCCAGAGATCTGCATACTTGTAGTTCCCTGCATTTCCTGGGTTGTTGACCCGAACCTTATAGCACTCACGGGTTTTGATTTTCTCCTCCATGAGTAAGTTTCCGCCATTCCAGTAGAGAAAGCGGAGGGATAAGTCCTCGTAGGTGAAATCAGTTCCCTCGATGCTAGCACCAAACTGTGAAGTTGGGAACTTGGATCTCTGGCCGCTTGAGATGTTGTAGAGAGTGCAGTTGTTTTGGTCGAGCTTCAGCTGAATGCCTTTGTCTTGGCCGTCTTTTTGGTAGTAAAGCTGAATGTCGTTCCCTAGCATCTTCAGCAAGATAGGGGTCGATTTGAAGCCTTTCTTAAATTTCCCCTTAAATTCAATGTTGTTGAGCGAACTTGCATATCTGGCGTTAGCAATGATTTGATCTGCAGGGTTTTTGCCAAACAAAGGCGTCAAGAAGAGAAAGAGAATGGGGAATAATTTTAGCATATAGAAATTAGTGTGTGAAAGTTTCATAAATATTCAGAGGAAAATCGAATAATTGTTGCAATTCCATCCTTCTCTATCAAACTTTTCATAAATCTTACCTATGAGCCTGCGTCAAAACCTCAATGCATTACTGCCAGAAATTCTTCCCGGTGACCCTCGGGATGCAATCAAGGGAACAGAGCTGATCAGTTTAGTCCAACTGAAACTGGATGATAATTATTCCGATGCTTCATTGCGTTACCACTTTTCGATCATGTCATGTGATCCGACCTCGCCTATTGCGAAGGTAGAGAAAGGGCAGGGGTATTACCTCCGAACGACTCAAATCCCAGCCCTCTCCAGCGCGCAAGAACTCTTATCCCTCCGCCAAGGCCAGCTCGATGTTCTAGGGAGTGATATGGAAGCCTCAAACCATCAAATCACGCGTCTCCAAAAGTTTCATGCGATCGTGCAGAAATATTCTGAGCGTCGCGGGTTGATTCCGTTTGTCTTCCGTGAGGCTCTGAAAAACAGCGCGCCGCTCGGCAATCTCTGGCGCTTCCCGGAACTCGCCCAGGTCGAGTGGGATCTCTCAAGCCTAGATGACGGAGAGCTGACTCTCGACCCAGATTCGGTATCGATCCGTCTTTCGCAAGGGTTACCACCATACATTCTCCGCGCGGTGCGCCTTCGCACCTTTTGTAGCTTAGACACCTTTCGGGAGGACTTTTTTCAAGCCGTAAGTTCCTCCATGTGGGCGCAATCTGGACATCTGTATTACGCCTGTGCGATTGAGGATGAAGCCCTCCTAGATAGTATCCGAAACTTATCGAGTCACTACGGGATCGGGGTCACGACCTTTGGGCTCAACCTAGAGGCACTTGATGAACTCCCCAGCACCGCCCACCTCCTGAATGCCAACCCCAGAGAGACTGAGGCACTCATGGAACGCACTCAGGTCAATGTCATTGCCAACGCCACACAACGCGATCAGATCGACTGGAAAAGCCTGAGCCTCGTGCGCGGAGATTCACCAGAAATGGACGAGCTCTTCCGTTGGATTAATCGCTGCTTAGAAGAGGGAAAGGTTGTTGATGCGTAATACTTTTGTGCAGGAACAAGTTAAGCCCCGCAACTAATTGATCTTCGGGGTGTTTAAGGAGTAATGAAGCTTATTTCCCTCGTTGTTTCTTGCTTACTCGTTTCTCTATCCGCCGCAGAGGAAGAGGAGCGTGATAACATTCTCTTCCTGCTCATTGATGACTGGGGAATCGACTCCAGTCCTCTTGATAATCCGAAGGGAAAGGATCTTCCTCTGATGCCAAATTTAATGCGCTTAGCAGGGGAGTCCGTCCGCTTTGCGAATGCCTATGTCTCGCCTAGTTGCTCTCCTACTCGACAAGCAATCATGAGTGGGCGACTGCCTGCGAACTCTGGCGTAGGAGCTCCTGGATCTAGTTCTCGCCATAGGAATGCAGACTCGATCATGTCGATTGCGGAAGCCATGGATCACGAGAAAAGCGCGTATGTTTCAGGTCTCTTTGGGAAGTGGCATCTGGGCACTGGTGTGACGGCACGTGGCCCCGCTGCGGATGGGTGGGATGTTTTCTACGGTTGTGTCCGAGGAAACATCGAGAACTATTATGACTGGCCACGTCAAAACTTACAGGAGCAGCTCATCAATCAAACAGGGAAGGCTAGCAATGAGAAGAACTATGCAACCTCTGTTAATGTAGATGATGCGCTCGATTTCATCAAAACGAATGAGAAATGGCTCTGCTGGATTGGCTTTAATGCCCCTCACAGCCCTCTCGACCTCCCGCCATTAACTCTCAATGGAATAACCTATCCAGAGAAAGTTAGCGCAAATAACCGTCGCCAAATTTACCGCGCCAAACTTTGGGCACTGGATAATGAAATCGGCAGGCTCTTAGCGGGTGTAGATCTCGAAACAACTACTGTTATCCTGATGGGCGATAATGGCACTTCACGCCGAGTTTTGGTCGATGAAAACCTTTTCCCTGCTTCCCATGGAAAAACCCAAATCTATGATGGCGGAGTGCATGTGCCTTTCTTGTATCGTCCCGCAGGAGGCACTGCGGCTTCCGTTAAAACAGAGCTGATCAACGGTTTTGATCTTTTTCCGACCATATGTGAGCTGATGAGCATCAATCACGTTGCGCTTAAGCAACCGCTAGATGGAATCAGTATTCTGCCTATTATTGCAGGCACTGATAAAGCGAAGCGTTTTGCAGTTTCTGAGCTCTACGCCTATTCTCGTATGAAGATTGCTGGCCGCACGATTCGCTATGGAGACTACAAGCTGAATATCCATGATGACCCGTTGAGCACCAAAGACACCCCTAAGGTTGAGCTCTTTAATCTCCGCAACGGCTTGGATGAATCTTCAGCGAAAAACCTTCTCCGTTCTGGATACACCTTATCGACAGAGGAGAAAAGTGCTTATCAAGAGCTCACCGCGCATAATAGAGTGCTGAATTCAAAATACAAAGTGCGCTTTCTATTACAGTAAACCAAGAGACACTGCGCTTAAGATCCATGCCTTAGCGCATGATACCGCTTCGTATTAGGGTTCAGTAATAAGGATAGCGGCTGGTCTGCGATGTCTAAGGTGTGCACCAAGTTCTGCACGAAGCAGAAGGAGGCTGCGGCGTCATAGAGCGCATCATGCCATTGCCGATTTTTAGTCGCGGGGAGTTCATTGAAGTCTGAACCTAAGTAGGGGAGGAGTTCACCTAGACGGTGCTTTTCTAAGTCAGGGAGTGCTGCTTTCGCTAGTGTGAGGCTATCGACCCACGGCTCGAATTTCTGCCCTGCAAAGGCGCGTAAAAAACGTTTCTCGGTTCCGCATGAATGCGCGACTAACACCCGATTATTCAGGAGAGACTTGATTTTAGGAAAGAGGGAAAAGAAGTCAGGAGCGTCTTTGAGATCTTTTGCTTTAATGCCATGAATCCTACTTGCTTGCCACATCACATCTTTCTTTGGCTTGATGTAAGAGACGAAGCTCTCCGTGATTCCCTCCGCGATGGTTCCAATGGTAATCCCGATTTGCACAGGTTCGTCGGTTTCGCCACGGCGCGCTCCAGCGGACTCGAAGTCGATGGCTGCGAACTCGACTTCTGAGATTGGTTTGTGAGAAAGTTTAGTGATTCCAAATTTTCTCTGTTTTTAGAATGGCATCAAGCACAAGATTCGATAATATGGTTTTCTATGGGATATATCATCTTCTTTATCATACTAGCGCTCCTCATTTTTCCTCTGCTCTTTTTAGTTGGCCAATACAACGGACTCGTAAAATTACGGAACCGATACCGCAATGGCTTCGCTCAGATCGAGGTGCAGCTTAAGCGCCGTTACGACCTTATCCCTAACCTTATCGAAACCGCAAAAACCTTCATGTCACATGAACGTGAAACACTGGAAGCCGTGATTACCGCACGTAATGCCGCCCAGAGTGCTTGCTCAAAGGTTAGTAATGCTGAAGGTGAAGCCGTTGGTGCTCTTGCCTCGGCTGAAACCTCGCTAGGAGGAGCAATGGGACGTTTTTGGGGGCTATCTGAGTCTTATCCAGAACTTCGCTCTAATCAAAACATGATGCAGCTTAGTGAAGAGCTAACCTCGACCGAGAATAAGGTCGCCTTCGCCCGCCAAGCTTATAATGACTCTGTAACTTCCTTTAACACGAAGGTTGAATCCTTTCCCTCGAACATCCTCGCTGGTTTCTTTAACTTCCGCCAAGCAACTCTTTTCGAAGTTGCTACGGAAGAAGAGCGTAAGGCAGTGAAAGTAGACTTTAGTTAGACTTTCTCGATCTGACTTTTCATTCTATCTCAAGCGATCAAATCTAATTAATCCACAACAATCGCTCGTTGAGGTGGCGGTTGGATTCCTCTGGCTTGTAAAATCTCGCGGTATCTCTGTGCAGGGCTGCCGCTCGGCTGCACAACGACAGCCTTGGGAGCAGGGGTTTCCTCTACAATGATAGCTCTTTGGGGCACAGGTGGTTTCTCTTCAACCACGATGGCTTTTTGAGGTCTCGGTGGTGCTACCAGCTTTTGTTTCGGAGCTACTGGAGGTGTGGGACGAACTTGTGGGGTATTGGTAGCAGTTGGGTTGGTGATGACCGTAGGCTTATCGAAGTAGCTAGGAACCTTATTCCGCATGAGTATATCAACACGTCTGTTAGGAGCTTGTTGGGCTTGATCCCCTTCACTTACGAGTGGACGACTCTTACCAAAACCTTTCACGAGGATACGATCCTCATTCATCTTGAGAGACTGCACGAGGTATTGCTTTACAGCGTCAGCTCGATCTTGAGAAAGCTTATTGTTGTAGTTATCCGGACCGAATAAGTCGGAATGCCCTTCGAGCAGGCAATACATCTTTGGGTTACGGTCGATGAGCATGCCTAGCTTCATGAGCCCGAAGCGTGCTCCAGCCTTTAGCTCGGCACTGTCGTATTCAAAGAGGAGGTCACTGGGGAGTGCTGTCTTAGAGCCCGCGAGTTTTACGTTTGACATGCTGAGCAGCGAGTCGAGCGAAGAATACCCTTTCATAACACCATCGTTACTCATGCCTCCGACTCCTTGCAGACTTGTGTTATCAATGAGATCTTTTTGATCGAGCAGTTCGCCTTTCATTGAACCCTCTTTGATGACAAGTTGGCCTTCCGCAGCGAGGTTTTCATCCGAGATCGCAGTGCCTAAATCTTCCATGATCACCTCGGTATTCGTATTAAGGATGAGGTCATTGAGCTCGCCGTCTAGTTCACCTGCTTTCGCGGGGAGTGACATACTGATGGCAACTGTGGGAGCCTCGATAGAAGTGGAAATGTCGAGATCTTGATTCTTGAGCTGGGAAAGCGCTTCGTCCAACTCTAAGACTTCTTCTTGCGCTTGAGAATAATCGGGAAGCGTTTGCGCCGTGTCAGGCATGACCTCGGGAATCTCTGGTGAATCCGTATTTATGACGTAGGTTTGCTCGTCGGGGCGATTGTCTTCCGTCTTGCTGAAAAACTCAATTTTCTTAAGATACCAAAAGAGAACGAGGTGAAAGATCACCGCAAAAATTAGCGCAACAAGAAACCAAATAGGCTTCTTCTCCTTGGTGCGTTGAGTTGACCATCGGTTGATTTGAGCTGGAGGAGGTTGATTCACACTTAGTAAGGTAAGCGACATGGAAATAAAAATCCCGTCTTTTTTGCATATATTTATTTTTGAGCATCTTGAGTTAAGGACATTTCGTAAAAAATAGCTGGAAACAATACAGAATAACTGGTCTAAGGATTTTCTCGATTTTTGATATGGTGAAAAAAATTTTCCTAAATAAAAAAGTAATTCTTGTTTGTGTTATTCTTGTCTTAATTGCTTCGGCTATAGACTGGGGCGCATATAAGGCCAAGTATACGCTTTCCCAAACAGGAGGCGAAGAGCCGAGTGCTGCGATGCTAACAGAGAAGATCCTAGCGGGAGATACTGATACTGCACTCTTGATTGTCCGATCAGGCATTCTTTATGACCAGTCTCCTGCGGAAATGAAGGAGATCTTCGCACTGAGCCTGCATGAAGAGAATACTCCAGTGGCGGCCGCGCTTCTCCCCAAGTGCAAGAAGCTGACAGAAGCAGATCGTACTGACGTCCTCCGCAGGACTCTCGTGGATAGACATTTCATCAGTAGTAAGTGGCTGGTTGAGAACGGATTTTCCAAGGAAATCCTAATGGATAATAAAATGAGCCCGATGGACTGGAGCATCATCGGTTCAGATGAGGAAACGAGCCATCATTTAATCCAGCTAGGTTTCCCACTGACAGAGACAAAGGGTAAGGTGAGTTCTCTGGAACAAGCATTGACTGCTGAGTCGAGCCCTAAGCTGATTAGTGCTCTCATCGCCTGTGGTGCCGATCAGAATGCCTTTAGCTCGTCCAATGAGCCCCTCCTCCATAAAGCACTCAAGCAATCATCGACAGAGGTCGTCCGCGCGATGCTGACGCCCCAGACGGATCTGAATATTGTCGATGCCCTCGAAGTCCCCGCACTTCAGCAAGCCGTGAACCTACAGGATGTCACTAAGGTGCAGGCTCTTACCGAGGCAGGCGCCGATCTAGGGTTCGTGAATCCGCAAGGTGGTAACTATCTCGATACCGCAGTGCGGGCTGGTGATAATCCAGAGGTTATTAGCCATTTCCTCTCCTTACAGGTAGACCCTCAAGCGCGTAATACAGAAGGCTTCAATGCGCTGGAACAGGCATGTTGGTCAGGGCGTCCAACGGCAGGGAAGGCTCTGGTAAGCGGAGGTGCAACAACAGCAAAAGACTTCTTCACCAGCAATTATCAAGCTGGTAACCAAGCTCCGCTCGCGACCATGTTTGCCTCAGGGCTTGCTTCGCCCGATGATGTGTTACCAAGTGGTGACACGCTCTTGATCGATTGTGTAATCAATAAGCGATACGAGATGGTGGACTTCTTGCTTAAGGAAAAAGCCTCGCCAGATCTCGCTGGTGCCGACTCAGAACCTGCACTGGCTTATGCCGTCGCGGTGAAAGACCTCCAGGCTGCTGAACTCCTTCTCTCACACGGAGCCGATGCCCAATTCACCTTCCAAGATACAGTAGCTCCACGCGTGTTAGATATGATCGAAACAGCTGGTGTGATTAAGTGGTTCATGGATAAAGACAGTCGTGTCACTCCCATCATGGTAGCCTGTGATCAAGGCTATCTTGAGATGTGCCAACTCCTTATGAAACATGGCGCGAAGAATAGCTCCACTAAGAAACACCGCTTTTGGCCCGGGAATTTCGCTGCACGCCGTAGTGATACCAATGTCGTCCAGTTCATGCTCGGAGCTGAGCCTGGTAACCGAGATCGCACTGTGGTAGTTGATCTCTCCTCACAACGTGCAACGGTCTATGACAAAAATAAAAAAACAGTCATGTCATTCCGTATTTCCAGTGGCAAGAAAGGAAACGCCACGAAAAAGGGTGAGTTCGTCGTGACGAATAAAAAGAAAAATCACATCTCTACAATCTATGATGTCGCCATGCCTTACTTTCAACGCCTCAGCTATGGAGACTTTGGCTTTCATACCGGATATGTCCCTGGCTACCCCGCCTCCCACGGCTGCATTCGCTGCCCCGCTTCTTACGCCAAGAAGCTCTACTATCACCTAAAAGTCGGGGATGTGGTGACCATTCAGCAGTAATTGGGGGATTAAACGGGCGTTTAAAGCTAAACTGTCTCACCACCAACGAGCGTTGATTACAGGTTAAGGTTCAATCACTGGCCCAACAATAGTCTGGTCGAACTGCTTACAAACTGCGACAACTTCCTCCATGACATGAGGAGTCGCCAGACTGTCCATCGCTTGGAAAAAG
>CALKLP010000260.1 GCA_937991965.1 uncultured Verrucomicrobiales bacterium | reverse complement strand
CGCAGGCGGGTCTGAGGAGGACCATGGAAGCATATTCCAGCTCCTGCCGCCTCATCCTCATCTCGACCTACGCCTCGCGCGTGATCGAGCCGCTGAGGTCGCGGTGCGTGCTGATCAGGGTACCATCGCCCCCTCCACCAAGTTTGGCGGAGCTGGTTGGCTCCGTCGTGGACGACGATGGCCTGACACACAGAATTGTGCAGAACTGCGGGCGGTCCATCTCGCGCGCCATGCACATGGCAAAGCAGGGAAGCGCCGACAAGATGGTGTGGATACAGTACGTCGATTCCATCAGCGCCGGCGTCTTCCTGGAGCAGAGCCCGCGCAAGCTGCTGGACGCCCGCGAGAGTTTCACGGAACTGCTGAACGCAGGAGTGCCGGCAAATTTGGTACTAAAGACGCTCATGCATTCGTTGCTCAAACACGATGCGCTCAGGGACGAGGGCGCCACCAGCATAAAAAAAGACATTGTCAAGTGGGCCGCCGTGTACGAGCACCGCGTTTGCGTAGGGTCCAAACCGATTTTGCACCTGGAAGGGTTTGTGGCCACGTTCATGGACTTGTACAAGAGGCACACGACGAATATGTTTGTTTGAGATGTTGAAACAATGGATTGCGTCAAAGCGAGCCAACTTAAAATATATTCACAACTAAAACGAACGATGGCTACTACCAAGAACGCCAAGCCCGCTGCGAAGAAAGCAAAGGGGGTTTGACCGGTGAACCAAAATTGTCAGCAAACAATACCAAATATGACCAATCATAAACATAAATATTAGGAAAAGTAAACTGCGTTTGTCGCTCACTTTTTAATTTGTTGTGTGAGGCTAGCAGAACAACACGACATGCACCATGTCTCGGAAGCGATCGACTTCAAAACAAAAGACCTTCTGCGAATGGTTGACACCGTTCTCAAAAGACATGTCCGGGAAGATATGCTCTAGGACGGGCATAGACCACATGGATTCGCTATCGGCCTTCTCGAGTGCATCTCTAGGAGCGGGTTTGCAAGAATCGTGGTTCAAGACCAAGTCATACAATCTTCCAAACAGAAGCTCGCAGACGATGATCTCGTGGCCACCATCGATGTGCTTTCCTGCAAGTTGTACGGAAGCAGGAGGTACAAGAACAAAGGCAAGAAAGATCCGTCTCAAACCACAGCAGGAGCAGGAGAAAGTGCTCCGGAAGTGGATGAACTCTGCACGACAAACCTACAACGAAGCTCTGCGACTCGTCAAGGCCAAGAAGGCCAAACCCAACCTACTTCTGAATAAACTCGTCGTCACCTCTCGTGAAACGGACAAAAACTCGAGACTGGCGAGGATGAAAGTAACACCATCCGATGTGAGAAAGTCGGGAACTCGAGACCTTGTGAAGAACTTCAAGAGCGCTCGTGCTGCGTACAAAGCTCGGTTGCAGAAAAACAAGACCGGAAAGGCAAGAACCAAGAAGATGCGCCAGGCCGGCAAGTTCAAGGGGAGGCGCCGCTACAAAAAGAGGAAGCCATTTGAGGTGAAGTTCAAGTCTCGGCGTCTTACATCCGATTCCATCGAGCTCCAGAAAAGATCAATCGTGTTCGAAGACGACACGGTATGCTTTTTCGGAACGGACGCATCTTACGCTCTACGTGTTCGCATGAGTGAACACTTCACAGAAGCATCTGGTCGACACAAGCCCCTTCAGGACTGCAAGATAGCATACTGCTTTGGCAGGTGGTACATCATCATACCCGAACAAGTACCGGTCGACAAGGCGAACACCGACACATCGACGGAACCACGGGTCATCGGGATCGATCCTGGACTTCGAACGGCTTTTACATGTTCATCTAGCTCGGGTGAAGTTTTGGAAGTTGGAATTGACACCCGGAACCGCTTCCAAAGGGAACAATCAAAGAAGAACTCCATTGCCAAGAAGATGAAAGATACACCATGCTCGAAGAGAAAGACAAAGCTAAGGAAAGCTTGGTACCGCTGTCAAGCGAGAGCCAAGCATCTCACGGCCGACCTTCACTGGAAAACCATCAAGTATCTTCTGGATAGATACGACGTCATCGTGGTTGGAAAGATTGGCGTTCAGTCTCTCGTGTCAAAGACCGGACAGTCTGCTAGCAACAAAAGGATGTTCTCGTGCTTGAGCCACTACTCCTTCCGACAACGGCTTAAGTACAAAGCTGGGCTTTTCAACAAAGTTGTTGTTGAGCAGAACGAGTCGTACACTTCCCAGGCGTGCTTTCGGTGTGGCCATTTGAAGAAGGATCTTGGAGCAGCCAAGTCTTATCATTGCAGAGAGTGTGGACTAGTGATAGATCGAGATGTTAATTCCGGGTACAATATCATGGTTCGCTGTGCATCTGAGTACCACGTATTGGAAACAACTCTTCTAGGCAAGCGCAAGTCTTAGATGTGGTAGCGTACAGGGCCTCGTATACGCTCTTTAAAGTAGCTTAAGCATGAAAATGCGTCCAACGTAAGATTGAAGCTCTCCCGAGGCTTTAGAATCAGAGGGGATGAGAATACCTTGCGGTAGCCAACTCGTTTCCAAATTCGCCCCTTTTTAATAGGCTGTTTGGGAAGAGTTGGGTACGTTTGGATTTAAAGCTGTATACAGATACTTTACTTCATATAGAAATTGATGAAACGGAAAATCATGAGGACAGTGTAGACAGACTTGTCAGCATTCACGCAGCATCGAGTATGAAGTACCACGCGGTCATTCGATTCAACGCAGGGAATGTCACGGATTCGAACGGAAATGTATTGCACGAAGCATGTCTGAAACGATTCATCGACACGGACGGGGAGCCACGGTACAAGAGGGCTGCGGATTGGAATCGTAGGATGAACATTTTGATGCCATGTGTCGAGGAGGTGTTTAGGGCATGCGTTGAGGGGAACGGGGCCAGTGTTGCCGGAAAGAGAAGGTTGTGTTTCAGAGAAGAATAACTACTCTACGTGGCACGGGACATTCAAATCGTTCTGGGGGGAGGCATTCAGCATATAGGAAGCGTTCAG
>CALKLP010000259.1 GCA_937991965.1 uncultured Verrucomicrobiales bacterium | reverse complement strand
CCACAGCCATATTAGATGTCACATGACAAGCCAGAGACCTCGCATGCTCTTATGGGGTCACGCCAATGTCGGGAACAAGTGGACGGCCCAAACTACAACCATTAAATCAACGTACCGGTAGAAATTAAGAAAATATCTTTGATCGAGACCTCGACCCCGTTTGATTCACGTCACTAAATCAACAAAACAGTATCAATATTAATAGTGCGTGTGTTGGAATGGGTGTTTTACGTGAGCGTTTCTATGGACGGTGCGTGTTTCGACTGCACAGCAGCATCCACGACGGCCAAAACACAGGAGCATCCACGTTAGGCCTCCGAACAAGTGTTGAACTTAAGTTTTTGAAACAGCTGATTTTAATCAAAAATTGATAATTTTTTGGCAAAGACTCAACTCTGAGCTAAGTACGAATAATCGTACTGCTGTGCTCCTCATCAGTCGTTGACGCCCTCCCTTCTTTTCTTCTATATAAAGCAAGCACGTAAAGACACGCGAGCCTGGCGTGGACTTAAAATGGCCCACAAGGGTACTTGGTATGCTAAGAACACTATTAATAGCAATAAAAAGTCGGGGTGAGGTTTACAGAAAGATAAGAAAGTCGGTGGACGGTGTACTGAAGGTTTCCGGTGGTGTGGAGCGCACCCTCTCTGCAAGAAAAAAATCCACCCTAATGTTACTTCCCTGTTTCTCCTTTGCTGTCCCGTACGGCAGTGCAACAACGCCTGAGCGTCCCGATGATATACCAATATGTAAGCTACACTACTGTAGTTCCAAGGAGTGTCGCCGACCTGTATCCTTAATGAGGACACACCCAGTAATACGCGCGATCGGAGTATCACACACAGCTTGCAAAGATGAGTCTGGACGAAATCTTCCATCTCACAGCTGGAGTGCATTTTTGTTTTTATAATATGTCAGCACTGACCACATTACAGCAGCACCACTCTTTTCCGAGTTGGTAAGTGCTCAATAACTCAATTTGCACGGCTCTGTCTCTATTTCATTCATAGAAGGCTACACATTCGTCTCTTTCGTTTATCGAGAAAGAAGCCCACAAGCAGAAACCCAACCCGAGGTTTCTCAGGACGAACGAAAATCGGGGGCGACATATAACCTTCCAAAGCGACGTTTTTGGACATCTACATTTTGTCCTGATGCCATAGACTAGTAATATAAACTTCAGCAGAAACTTTAGCACAAAGTTGCCGGCTTTATCAGCTCCCCCGGAATCTTGCGGGGCTATTTTTATTTTTGAGAGGGACTTCGGTAGTGTAGTAGTCCTCGAAAATTGACAAAGACATATGAATGAGGACAGAGCCTACGGCCGTTTTCTGTTTTCCCGGAATGCTGTACTGTCGATATTCCTCTAATGTTTGCCCCGCAGGATTCCGGGGAAGTAAGTTTCTGTTTCCCGGCAAATATCACACACTACCGCCGTCCTTCTCATGAAAGAAAAACCCACAAGAAACCCAGCCTGGGATTTCCGAGGAAATAAGAAATACTCCAGTACAAGATATATGATTTTCGGGAGCTTTTGCTACGAAAGGTTCTACGAAATCTGGGAGATTGTGCCAATTTTTTTTTTTTTTTTTATCCTCCGGCGGATGGGGAAAAATAAAGCTTTAGCTCACCACACTTCCACGTATATTCATACGCGTCGTGTGTCGATTTAACTCAGTTGCTTTCGCAGCCCAACGCCAAAGTTTGTGGTTTCTGGATATGCTACACTACCGCCGTGCCTTCATAAGAAATAAACCAAGAGGACACCCCGCCTGAGATTTCCAAGGAATCAAGAAAAACGGGAGATAAGTTTTTCCCGAGCTTGTTATGCTACGGCAATTTCCAAGAACTCCGGGAGGTTCTGCTAATATTCGGTTTGTTGGGTAGGCTTCATTACTGCCTGCCTTTCAAAATATTCAACCAACAAGAAACCCCGCCTGAGATTTCCGAGGAAATGACTTTTTCCCGGGCATATTCTGCTGCGAAAGTTCGTAAGAAACCCGGGAGATTGTGTTTTATGTTTCTGTTTACCGGCAAAAGGCTACGTACCCTACCGCCGTCCCACTCTTATTTTACGAAAGATACACACGAGAAACCCAGCCTGCGGATCCGGGTAAGCGTTTTTTGGGGCTTTACGCTTACACGAAGTTGTAGTGTGGAACACAACACTGTCGAAATCTGGCCGGTGGCGTTCTCTCGGTTCCCTATTATTTGAGGACCGAGACTACTCTGTGTACCGGTATCATTTTCGGTCACCTGCGACGACCCACCAAACGCACGTAACGCTGAAAACTGAGCACAAGTCTTGGGCCCGCTTCAATGAGCGGGTGTTGGCCGCAGAATCTTGTACCAGGTACAAACCATTCTTCAACTACGACCACGCTGCAGCAGACTTTCTACTGCTGTGTAGACTTTGCTGCCCGCGTTAGGAATATACTCGGATATTTTTTTTTTTCAAGTTCATCCCAAGTACGCAGCCATGACGGTTGGAAAATGGCCGCCATGGCGCATAACGGCGCCGCACAGCCGCGCAGCGGTAACACCGCAGTAAGTAGTAAATGCGACGGGGCAGCCACCCCTTCCTCCCCAAGCCCCGTGCATTGTTCGGAGTATTTTTTCCCCTGGAATGCTTTATTT
>CALKLP010000258.1 GCA_937991965.1 uncultured Verrucomicrobiales bacterium | reverse complement strand
CTCGCCGTCCACAGAGTAGGGGATGTACCCATTGGTGACGCGGCAGTGGTGACGATGGTGGCTTCCTCACATCGGGCTGAAGCTTTCGCGGCGTGCCAGTACTTGATCGATGAAATTAAGCACCGTGTTCCGATCTGGAAGCATGAGACTTATGCTGATGGCTCCTCAGTTTACACGGAGCAGTGTGAGGGCTGCAGTGCGCGCCATCATGACTCGTGACGCACTGCTCGTGTAGGACTATTTTATCCGTTAATCTCTGCTACCGCTGCTTCGAGTGATTCTGCGTCTTCGATGGTGTAGAAGGCAACGCTTTTGTCGATGCGGTTCATGAAACCTTTGAGGACTTTTCCTGGGCCGAGCTCGATGAAGGTGGTGTTTCCTTCCGCAAGAAGCTTTTGCATGGATTCTGTCCAGCGGACTGAGCCAGTGACTTGCTTGGTGAGAGTTTCGCGGATTTCGTCTGGGGTTTGTGGGGCTCCTGCGGTGAGGTTGGCGACAACAGGTATTTCAGGTGTGGTGACGCTGGCCTCTGCAAGGGCGGCTCCGAGCTTCTCTTGGGCACCAGCCATGAGGCGGGAGTGATAAGCACCTGCGACATTGAGTTTCTTGGCGAGTTTAGCCCCAGCACCCTTTGCGCCTGCTACAGCTTTGTCCACGCCATCGGCAGTTCCCGATACTACGATTTGGCCAGGGCAGTTGTAGTTCGCGACGTCGATTCCTGATTCCTCAGCCAGTTTCGCAATATTCTCCGGTTCGCCTCCGATGACTGCCGCCATCGTGCCTGAGGTAGCTGCGCAAGCCTCGTCCATCAGTGCGCCACGATGAGCCACGAGCTTGAGACCGTTCTCAAAGTTGAAGGTGCCTGCCGCAGTATGTGCGGTGAGTTCACCGAGGGATAAGCCCGCGGCGGCGACCGGGGTGAGCTGAGGGCATTTCTCCTTCAGAACAGCGAGAAGGGCGAGGCCGTGTAAGAAGAGGGCTGGCTGACAGTTCGCGGTTTTGGTGAGGCTCTCCTCTGGGCCGTTAAACATGATGTCGGTGATGGAGCGACCTAAGATCTGATCCGCCTGCTCAAAGAGCGATTTCGCTACAGGGTATTTTTCTGCTAAATCTTGTCCCATCCCCACCTTCTGGGCTCCTTGTCCTGAAAAAAGTAATACTACGTTGCTCATATTCCCTAACCTTATCATCAAGTTTCATCGATCATGAATAGGATTTTTTGCTGTTTTTTATGAGTTGCTGTATTATGATCTAACTATAGTTATTGAATTATTTCATGGGGTCAGGCATATAATTTTATTGATTTGCCTGGTTTTGGATGTTAGGTTTTCTTATGCCGAGGGTGAAAAGAGTCGAATTTGAAGATGCGTTGTATCATATCAGTGCGCGCGGGAATCGTGGATTGCCGATTGTAGAAGACGATGTCGATCGGGAGCGGTTTTTTACCACATTAACGGAGGTTGTTGAGCAAACGGGCTGGGAGGTTTACGCTTGGGCGCTTTTGGACAATCATTACCACTTAGTGATTCGGACGCCACAAGCGAATTTAGTGCGTGGGATGACGTGGTTTCAAAACGCGATCACGAAGCGACAGAATGCGAGGCATAAACAGCAGGGGTATCTCTTTGCGGGGCGTTATAAGTCGATTTTGGTAGAAGAAGGAGGGTGTTTACAGCGCGTCATTAATTATGTGAACCTTGCTCCCGTCCGAGAAGGCGTGATGTCTCTAAAGCAAGAGTCAGTGATGAAATACAGGTGGGGGAGTCTACGAGATTACCTCTTACCTCAAAAAGAACGCCGGAGTTTTAGTGCAGTTAGTGAGGGGTTTAAGGTGATGAAGTGTGCCGATACAGAGAAGGGATACGAGCGATTCTGGATGCAGGCGAATAAGGTCTCTGGTCAAGAAGAAGTGGCGTATCGCAGCAGTATGCGAGCGGGCTGGGTGATGGGATCAGAGCGATTTCACGACGAGATGAATTATAAGCTGCGGAGTAGTGATCAGGAGTACTATCAGAACCGACAGTATCGACGTGATGAGCAAAGAGCTTTAGAGATCATTGATGAGGGCTTGTCTGAATATGAATTAGAGGAGGGCGATTTACAAAGTCTTCGGAAAAACGACAGGCGAAAGGTTGAGATGGCATTACGTATCCGTGCGGAAACAACGATGAATGCCGATTGGATCGGGGAGCATCTTCACATGGGGACGCGAGGAAGCATCTCGAACGCAATTCGTAAGTATCGTGAGCAGTAGGTGTTTTTACTGAGCTTTTTGGCGATAGATAGTAATGACAGGAAGAAGTCCAGCGAGGAGGAGAACCAGTAAGATAGACCCTAGGGTGAGGAGTTCACCGGGGGCTAGCTCCCATGCATTAATCATCAGTCCGGTGCGCTGGTAAATTAGGCTGGTGAGAAGTTGAACGCTAAGATGTCCCAGCGCTGCTCCCGCGATGATGCCAATGCCGACCAAGAGGCTAACTTCATAAAAGAGGATGCGGAGGATTTCACCGCGTGAGGCACCAAGGCTCCTTAGCGTGAGAAAGCTTTGCTCCCGTCGCTCGAGCGCCTGCCACATGGCGAGCAAAATCACGATGCAGGAGACGATGACAACTCCGATGGTAACTATGAACAGAAGCTTTTGAAAGGGAGCTAAGTATACTCTGGAGAGAGCGAGGATTTCATTAATGGGGACCGCGGCCATGAGGTTGGGTTTCTTCTTAAGTTCATCAAGCATCCAGAGGCGGAGTCCCGCAGATTCGAGCTGGAGAAGGACGGCGGTGACGTCTTGATTAATGGGGAGCTTACCCCTAAAGACCTGGTGGATCGATTCTTCTGCGTGGTGGACCTTCCAGACGGACTCGATAGAGGTGTAAATCGCGCGATCATGGGCGCTGCCGGTTGGTTCTAGAATGCCCACGACATGGTAGGTGTAATCGGTGTGGATCTCTGCTCCCGGGATTTGGAGGAGTCCGTGCGTGCCGTGAAAGGTGTCGCCGAGGGCGAGGCCTGATTGCGCTGCGACTTGGGCTCCAATAACGGCCTCGAAGGTGCCTTTTGCGAAGCTGATTCCTCCGGAAAAGGGGAGGGTTTTCTCTCCGTTATGGTCGGTGAGGTCGAATATGTGAGGCTCTGTGCCGACGATACGATATCCATTGTAGTTATCACCAAGACCGATGGGGATCGCCGTGGTGATGCGAGTATCTTTTTTGAGTTCCAGATACTCGGCATAGGGAATGTTTCCACTGGGCATGCCAAGGTGGTAGAGGGAGCTTAAGACGAGCTGCATGGAGCCTCCCTTAGCACCTACGACCATGTCGAACTGTCCGGCATCTTTCTTGAGTGCGCCCTCTGTCTGGTGTCGCACCACGAGCAGGATGACGGACAAGGCGGTTGGAAGCGCAAGCGCGAGTAGGCTGGCGAAGGTGACCCATTTGCGTGACCACATCAGCCTCCATGAGATACGTAGGAGAGAGTTCATGCGCTTTTTTGTTGTGAAGTGTTCCAGTGGAGAAGGTCAGAAACTTGGAGCTGCTTCGGGAAGCGTTGTGCAAGTTGCTGATCATGAGTGACGAAAATAAGGGCGCTTTGTGATTCACGTGCGAGGCGCTGGATAAGGTCGCAGATGGAGGAGCCGGTTTCTTGGTCGAGCGCGCCTGTTGGTTCGTCTGCGAGGATGATTGGTGGGGACTTGATCAAGGCGCGAGCGATAGCGACGCGTTGCTGCTGGCCGACGCTGAGGGCACTGGCGCGACGCTGGCTTAGGCCGTCTAAGCCTACTTCAGATAAGAGGTCTAATGCTTTTATCTTATTTTGTGGAGACTGTTGGTCAGAGAAGAACGCTCCCATAAGGACGTTCTCCAGCACCGTGAATTCGGGAAGGAGCTGGTAGGTTTGGAAGATCATTCCAATGTGGTTGCGGCGCACGCGGTCTCTTTGGACTTCGCTCAGGCCAACGAGTTCCTGTTCGTGGAGGAGAATACTGCCATCGGTGGCACCCATCATGCCCGAGAGTAAGTTCAGCAAGGTCGACTTCCCGCTCCCACTTTTGCCCAGCAAGGCGATTTGCTCCCCCTGAGTGACGGTAAAGTCTGGAATGGTAAACGAGAGTTCTGCAGAGAAATGACCCCTAACCTTCTGGAGAGAGATAACGGGAGGATCTGGATTCATGAGGCTAATTAAACATAAAATGGGGTAATAGCATGGAAAAAGTAAAAATTTCCTTTATCGATCTAGTGAAACGTTCGTATATGGTAGCAATTCATTTTATGCGTAAGCCATTATATCTAGTATTGTCCTTCTTTATGCTCTTCGGACTTGTGCCATCGATGGCTCAGACTTCATCAGGCGCGGCGTGGGAGACGGTCATCCATCTAAACCAAAAGTATATTAATGCCGCGCAAATTCCGAGTTATTATCGGGAATATGGGTTTGCGCGCTCACAAGTTGGGTCGAACAAAATTCGCTTCACCGCCAAGAATAAAAAAACAATCATTGATTTCATTGTTGGATCGCAAGAGGTCTTTTTGAATGGGTTGAAATTCCACTTTTCTTATCCTGTTATAGTTAAAGGCGGAAAGACGCTCATCTCTCAGATTGACTTAGTGAAGCTTATCGACCCGATCTTGCGTCCTTCAAATATTGGCCGTTCTAGCGTTGTGAAGACAGTTGTTATTGACGCGGGGCATGGAGGGTATGAGCCCGGAACAGTGAATCGTTACGGGAAAGAGAAGGAGTTTACCTGGAAGTTGGCACAGAAGCTTCGTGAAAAGTTGGTCAGAAGAGGTTTCAAGGTCGCCTTCACACGAAACGGAGATCAATATGTGTCCTTGAATGGGCGAGTTGAGATCGCGAATAAGTATTCGGACGCCATCTTTGTGAGCTTACACTTTAATGCCGGTGGGGCAGGCCGTGCCTATGGCATCGAAACCTTTACGCTCTCCCCAGCGGGAGTGGCCCATTATGGTAGAGGCTTGAAGGCGAGTGACCTGAAAACGAGAACTGGAAATGCTCAGGACTCCGCCAACATTGCACTCGCAACCGCCATTCATGGGCGCGCGATTCGCAACCTAAAGGCAAGAGACCGTGGGATTCGCCGCGCACGATTTAATGTGATCACAGGGGTGAGACATCCTGGCGTCCTCTTTGAGGGAGGGTTCATGAGTCACTATAAGGAAGGGGCACTCATTGCGAAGGATGCTTATTTAGACCAAATTGCCCAGTCGTTGTTCGAGGGGATTGTTCTTTATAAAACCGCAACCGAGAAGAGGAGGTAAGTTATTGAGGTTGGCTCTGCTTAAACTTCTCGAAGGCTCCTAGTGCCTTGGCGCGTCCGTCCGGGTGAGAGATGATGGGGAGGGGATACTCCTTACCTAAGGTGACTCCGGCCGCATGCAGTTCTAGCGGAGGGGCATCAAAGGGGCAGTGTAGATATTTCAGCGGGACGTCCTTGAGCTCAGGACACCATTTCCTGACGTAGTCTCCCGTGACGTCGAATTTTTGGCCTTGGATAATGGGGTTAAAGACGCGAAAATAAGGTGCCCCGTCTGCTCCGCTACCTGCGACCCATTGCCAGCCCAGCGTGTTATTGGGGAGGGATGCATCCACAAGCGTGTCCCAGAACCAATCAGCGCCTTCTTGCCACGGCTGCAACAGGTGTTTGACGAGGAAGGAACCTACGATCATGCGAACGCGGTTGTGCATCCAGCCAGTGGCCCAGAGCTGACGCATTCCGGCATCTACTACTGGGAAGCCTGTTTGGCCCTGCTGCCAAGCCTTGAGATAGTCCGAGTTTTCCTCCCATGGGAAATTTGCGTATTTGTCATAGAGTGGTTGCGTTGGGGTTTGTGGGAAATGGTAGAGGAGGTGATGGGCGAATTCACGCCAATAGACTTGTCGCACCACTCCAGACTCAATAGTGGCGTTGTTAGCACTACGGAGCTTATGCACCAGCTCGCGAGGTCCGATCTGCCCAAAATGCAGATAAGGGCTGAGTTGTGAGGTGAAATCGAGATCTGGGCGGTCGCGCTTATCTGGATATTGCACTGCCTTATCTGGGAGAAACTGTTCTAATCGCGCGAGTGCACCAGTCCGTGTTGGATCCCATGAATCATAAAACCCGAGATCCCATTTGATGCTTGGTAGTAAGTCGTAGGTATCAATGGTCGTGTTAGCTTCCATGCCAGATGCCCACGAAATGGTGTTGAGGGCCGTTTCAGTAGGGGTGATTGTTTCGTTCAACAGGGATTTCCAAAATGGCGTGAAGACACGAAACGGGGTTCCTGACTTATTAAAAACTTTCGTGGGGTCATGGAGGATTGTAGAGTTGAAGCTCTGGGCATGGATTCCCTGTTGCTTGAAATACGCTTTGATAGCCGTATCACGCTTGATCTGCGCAGGCTCATAGGCTCTGTTCCACAAGACCGCTGTAACCTGAGAGCTCTCGATGACTTGTTTCAGAGCTTCATCTGCAGGAGTGTCTAAATCTCCCAAAATGAGTGTTCCTCCTAACTCCGCGATTTCTTCCTGTAAATCTGTTAGTGCATGATGCAACCACCAACGGGTAGCGCCGCCCAGAGCCCACTCCTCTTCATGTCGCGAATAATGGAAATAAGGGAGGATTTGATATCCCTCTTTTACGGCCCAATTTAAGGCATCATTATCCGTTAAGCGGAGATCGTTTCGGAACCAGAGAAGAGCTATTTTCTGCATGAGTTAAAGTAGCACCATTTATGATTTACAATATACATTTTTCATTTTTTGTATAAAATCTAATATTCTTTGCTAAATCAGGGTGGGTTTTATTCATTAATTTCATTCATGAATGAAATTATTCTAGTTGATTTTCTATGCCTTCTTATTCATAGATGTACATTGAACATTATCTAGAAGTCTTAAGGTAAACAGAAGTATAAAAACGTGTCCAGAATCGCAATCATATCAGATATCCATGCAAACGCAGTCGCTCTAGAAGCTGTGTTTGAGGATGCCAAAACGCAAGGAGTAAACAACTTTGCGTGTCTTGGCGATGTCGTTGGTTATGGACCTGACCCAAGTGAGTGTGTCAGGCTAATTCAAGAGTTGAACTGTATCACGATCAAAGGGAATCACGACGAATACGTTGCTGATGGATATGATTTAACAAATTTTAATGATGAGGCTAAGGAGGCATTGCTGTGGACGAGATCTAACCTCAGTAAGCCTCAGAAGGATTGGCTGGCGTCACTCCCATATACGAGACGACTTGGAAGAAACGAAATGGTTCACGCCACCTTAGACGAGCCAGAGCAGTGGAAATACGTTCTGAATCGGCTAGATGCATCGATCTTACTCAAAAAACAGAGGTCTTTAATCACATTTTTTGGACATACGCACAAACCGATGGCGTTTCAACAAGCGAATGGAGGAACGAATAGGTTAGAGGGATCTACTTTTGAAATTAACCAGAATCACAAATACTTAATTAACGTTGGTTCGGTAGGCCAACCTCGTGATGGAGAAGTGAAAGCTTCTTATGTCATTTTTGATCGCGCCGCGAGAACTGTAGAAAATAGAAGGGTAGAGTATGATATCGAGATCACGGTGCAACGAATCAAAAACTCAACCTTACCAAACTCATTAGCCGAGCGCCTGTTAGAGGCCTCATAACCCCAAACTCAAACTTATTATGTCCAACCTTACTGAATTTCAGGTACAACGAGGAAAAGTTGAAAGCGACTGCATGCCAGAGACGTTCAACTTCATTTCTCAGAACCTTAAATACCTTTATGAGTCGCTTATTCCCGTACGTGAGGAATTAGCAAAAACAGGCTCGTTTTCTTTTATTTGCTACGAAGATAATTGGTCTTTTGCGGCTAAAATCGAAAAAGTAGAGCTGGCAAGAGTTTCGTCGGCTAAAGGAGTCATTCATGAAGGGCGTAACTGCGCTTATGACGAATTAGTTCCCACAATCAAATAATCGAATATCACTATGGACCTAGAACTTATAGATCTCGTATACCGCAATGATGAAGTAGAAGGCGTAGCTATCGCTACTGCGACCGGAGAGATTATCGAGAATCAACTCGCAGCAACAGGGAATTCCGTGCAGAACATTGGTAGCACGATTGCCACGATTGCACAGGGGCTTGCTCAGGCGAAGCGCAAGCTCAGAGGCTTTCTCTTACAATCCGATACGACCATTTTGCAAGTATGCGTGTTTGAGGATTTTATCGTTTTCATTCAGCTTAATGAGCCTTTTTCTGCAACTAAAGTAGAAAAAAGTGTGCGCTCCATATTTGGAGGCGTTAATGAACGAGCCCAAACTCCTCAAGCTGCAATAACAGAAGCAGCCATTACGAAAGCAGCGGAAACAGAGGCGGCAAAAGCCGCTGAGCCACCAGCAGATCATATTGCTCTTGGAAGCTTTGCCGACAAGCTTTCTACGCTCCTTAAGCGTGTTGCGCCAAGTAACGTGGCCTCCAAAATGATTAAGGATGGCTTTAACGCGGCAGATGTTGACATCGCGACAACGGATACAATTGCGAAGCAGAAGGCGATTGATATTGGAGCAACAATTATCGAAAAAATCCCGAACGCAAGTAGGAGAAAAATTATCATCAAAGAATATGATACCATCACAAAATCTCTGTAAATCAACAAGCCTACATTACTAAAAACTCTAACAAAATATTTAACTATCATGAAAAAACCCCCTCTTATTATAATGGCTCTAGCATCCTTGGGAATGCTATCTACCCTTCAAGCCTCTGAGTCTGAAGCTGTTACCTCATACTCGAATGTCGATGTCGTCTTCATTCTAATCTGTGCTGCCATGGTATTCTTTATGCAGGCAGGGTTCTGCCTTTTGGAAATGGGCTTCTCGCGAGCTAAGAATGCCATTAACATCGTGATGAAAAACGTATGTGATATGTCTGCGGGAGCTATTGGCTTTTTCTTTATCGGGTTTGGGCTCATGTTCGGCTGGTCTCAAGGCGGGGTAATTGGACTCGGCAACTTCGCATTTAGTTCTGATTATCTCGATACCAGCAGTATCTGGGTGTTCTTACTCTTCCAGGCTATGTTTGCTGCTACTACGGTGACGATCTCATCTGGAGCGATGGCGGAAAGAACGTATTTCCCAGGATACCTAGTCTATGCAGTAGTTGCCTGCACCTTTATTTATCCATTCTTAGGGCACTGGGTATGGGGCGGTGGAGCAGAGGACTTAGGGTTCGGGTCAGGCGCAGGGTGGCTGGCAAAAATGGGCTTTCTTGATTTTGCAGGGTCTAGTGTGGTTCACGGTGTTGGTGGCGCTTTCGCCCTAGCAGGAATCGTTTCGATTGGAGCTCGCAAAGGACGCTTCTTAGAAGATGGGAGTGAGCGAATCTTCTCAGGGCACAACATTCCATTAGGTGCACTGGGGCTCTTCATTCTCTTCTTTGGGTGGTTCGGTTTTAACTGTGGTTCGAACTTAACCGCTGATGCAACCATCGGCTTTATCGGCTTAAATACGCTTCTCGCTGGTTGTGCTGCCCTAATTTCGGGGATGATCTTCCATTGGATTGCACGTGGATGGACCGATCCAGAGTCTGCGATCAATGGCGCTCTCGGTGGGCTTGTGGCGATCACCGCGTGTTGTAACTGTGTTGCTCCTTGGGCCGCATGTGTGATCGGAGTAGTCGCAGGGATTATCATTGTATTTGGTGGGACACTTCTCCTCAAGTTCAAGTTAGATGATGCGGTAGGCGCAGTTCCGGTTCACCTTTTCTGTGGTATTTGGGGAACGTTGTGCGTAAGTATCTTTAATAAAGAAGGCTTTTTTGATAACTTCGGAGTGCAGGCTCTTGGAGCCTTCGTTATTCCGATTGCGGCATTTGCGATCTCGTGGGTAGTCTTCCAGATTATTGATAAGACCATCGGCCTGCGTGCGACTGAAGAAGCGCAAGACCAAGGGCTTGATTTCGCAGAGCACTCGGCTACCGCATACCCTGACTTCGCAACGAACGAAGAATAAGAACTACATCTTCCTTATTTCCCAAACGACTCCCCAGAAATGCGGAGTCGTTTTCTTATTGGTATTGATCTCTAGTACCCCATTTTAAGCTTTATGGGGCACTAGTTTGAAGTACGCTGAATTATGATGACTGTAAGTTCGGCTATTTTCGTAAACTCTGATGTAGGCGAGGGGGCAGGGTATGATGATCAGATTATCCCGCTCGTTCAGGCCGCGAATATCTCGTGCGGAGCGCATGCGGGAAATTTTCAGGATAGGAAGCAGGCTATCGACCTCGCCCTCAAAAATGGTTGTTGTATTGGGGCTCACCCTGGGTATCCAGATCGGGAAAACTTTGGACGAGTAGAGGTTCCCATGACTCCCGTAGAATTAGAATCCTGCTTACATGCGCAACTGAATGCATTATCAGCAGAGGTGAAGAGCAAAGGTGGCGTAATAAGTTATATCAAGCCTCACGGAGCATTGTATAACCGTATCGCTAACGATGCTCGCTTTGCAGAGGTCGCGATTTCAATTTTCCAGGGCTGGAGGCCGGTACCTCTGATGGTTTTGGCGGGTTCTGCTGCGGTCAAGGTTGCGCGAAGGCAAGGAATTGAAATTCTCGAAGAAGGGTTTCTTGATCGAGCTTATACAGAGGAGGGATTGCTTGTCCCGAGAGGAGAAAAGAAAGCTGTCATTTCGGAGCTAGACACGTTCAAGGTGCAGGCGTTAGCGATGTTGAAGGGGGAACGATTCTGCTCAATTACAGGTAAGAAAATCTCAGTTGATGTAGATAGCGTATGCGTACATGGAGACACCACTAACGCTGTCGATATGCTGAAGGCTGTGCTTGATTGTTAACTCGGAAATTATCTTAATGCTTTCAGCTCCGCAGCTGTGAGGCCGAGAGAATTCGCGGCTTCCTTTAAGTCGCCCTCGTTTTCCTTTATAACGATGTCGATGAGTGCATCTTGCACCCATTTCAGGACATTTCCATTGTCTTTCGGTGCTTTAAGTAACAGCGTGGTGAGCGCTTCTCTGATTTTCGCATCATTTTCAAAGGCGCTCTTTGTGAGCGGAATATCCTCAGGGAGAAGAAGGTCTGTCGCGCTTAAGGCGCAAGCGCGCGCAATCGTGTTTTCTAGTTCACGCACATTACCTGGCCAGTTGTGAAGTTTAAGACTTTCAATGGCTTGTTCAGAGAGCTTGATTTGCGCCATTCCTTGTTTTCTGGTGATCCGTTGTAGGAAAAATTCTGCTAACACGGGAATGTCGTCTAGGCGCTCGCGAAGGGGAGGAAGCTGAATATCGACCACGTTTAAACGGTAATAGAGGTCTTCACGGAATCTTCCTTCGGCTACTTCAGCGGTGAGGTCTTTATTGGTGGCCGCGATGATACGGACGTCGGTCTTGAGCGTTTCATTACTCCCAACACGCGAGAATGTGCCTTCTTGGAGGATTCGTAGGAGTTTGACTTGCACGCTATGGGGCATGTCTCCGATTTCATCGAGGAAGAGGGTGGACTGATCACTTTGCTCAAAGCGTCCGATCCGTCTCGCATGCGCTCCTGTAAAAGACCCTTTTTCGTGACCAAAGAGTTCAGACTCAAGTAGATTGTCTGGGATGGCACCGCAATTTAGAGCGACCATTTCATTCTTACGGCGTGGTGAGTATTCGTGAATAGCATGCGCCACGAGTTCCTTGCCCGTGCCAGATTCTCCGATGATGAGCACAGGAGCCTCTGATTGAGCAACACGTCCAATGATTTTAAATACGTCTTGAATCGGCTTTGAGACCCCGATCATCTTCACGCGGCCATCCAGCTTTGGCATGTCCGTCTTTTTCTCCGCGGAGGAGCGGAGAGACTCAGAAAATTGCAAGGCGCTCTCGGCTGAGTTCCGGAGCTCAAACGGCATCGATTCTTTCCGTAAAATATCGCGGGCGCCATTTTGAGTCGCATCGATGATTTGCGACGTACTAGGTGAGTTTGTGTATAGGATGGAGACGACGTTTTTATCACTCGCTTTCGTCTGGCGGAGGAGCTCTAAACCATCAAAAGGCTGGAGCGCAAAGTTTGACAGAATCACGTCAACTTGAGTCTTCTGAACCACCTTTACGGCTTTCTGAGCATTGTCACAGGACAGGACCTCAACCTCTCCTGGAATCTGAAGATGCTTCGCAACCCAATTGAGAAAATCATGATCTGAATCAACTGCTAGGATTGTTTGCGCTGTTTTGCTGTGTTCTGCCATTCTCCGCTAAGATGATAAGAGCGTTTTTAAAAAGCGAGGCCAAATCTCTTAATTTTTTAAATTATTTTTCTCCTGCGGGCTAATTTCCCTGCGGGGCACAAAAAATCAGAGGGGTGCCAGTGCCACGATTTCCTCCTGCACTTTATGCATGAGATCGTAGTCTTCTTGATTTAGGTCATCATATCCCGCGAGGTGCAGCAGCCCATGCACATGATAGCGAAAGAGCTCCTCTGCCAGTCTGATTCCTCTCACCTTTGCTTCTCTCTGTGCCGTGTCAAAACTCACAAAAACCTCACCATGGTGAAAGGTGATTACATCCGTAGGCGTCGGATCATTCATATACGTCGCATGCAGATCGGCGATCGTCGCATCATCGACCAGATTATACTCCATCGCCTCCAGGCTAAAGAGATGCGCACCCGGTAAGACTAAATCCGCTGCCGTCAAATGCTTATACACCTTCTTCAGGCGCTTTTGCATTGCGTTCGGCTCATAGTCGATCGGCGCAGGGTAATGATTATAGCAGTCTAGATTCATGCGTTCTTACAGTTTTGAAACTTGCATCATCGCTATGCGAGCTTGAATTTAGTTTTCTTACTCCAGTCGAGCCGTGAATTTGGGCATAAAAAGGCCGCAGAGATTTCTCCCTGCGGTCTACTATAGCTGAAGAAAATTTATCCTACGAGCGCTGTGCCTTCGGCTCCACGATAGTTGACTTTTACCTCATGCTCGTTTTGTTCATGTTTCGCGCTGTCCTCACCCTTGTCATGGTGGAAGGAAGCTCCGCGGTATTGCCCATCATATTCGCGATCGGCATTTTGCTCATGTGCTTCTACTTCTGTTACGTACTCCTCGATGGGTTGTACTGCGCCTCTGTATCTGATGTTTTTTGCGGTTTTCATGGTATTTTGTTTGTTTGTCATACCAATACTATCGCTTGTATCATGCCAACGCTCATAAACCCTTATAGGATAAGTATTTCAGAGATCTTCGGGGTGTTAGAAATACTCTGTTTTGGGGATTCTCTTATCATGCAGTGGTCAATTATTGATCGATTCGTGAGGCATTTAACAATCGTTTTTTCCATCCGCATTTTCTGCAACGTAGCATAGAAGCTGGTTTTGCTCATGGATGTATTTTATGGAGAACCGGGTATGATTTTATCTGGCGGATTCAGAAGTCTTGTTGAGTAAGATTTGCGACTTTCGATTGAGAGGCTTACGAGCTCGACCTTTAACCCAAGAAAACCATGAAACTAAGCACCAAAGGTGCGAAATTTGTTAGCCTAAGGTAAGGGATTGCGAGCTACAGCGAGTAATTCCGCAACCCTAGGTTTAGATTGGATAAACCAGAGCAACGAAAAGTAAGGGACGTTTTTGTGTTCGCTTATTGAGGCGCAGCTCATCCTAGCGCGGATTGAACAGCGAGGCGGGTTTGAGGTTTCGCCTCTGGAAACAGGTATATGATCACTGCGGACTGAGAGGCGAGTTGAATTTGCGCATCTTAACCCAGCCCTGCGCCCTCTCATTTTGCTGGCGCAAAATTGGGCTTTGACTGGGCTGATTTCTTATGACCTTTCAGGCCATTTGGAGAAGACTTGCACGAATTGTTTCCATAAAATTTCGAGGATGAGCCACATATTCAAAAGCCTATTTTCTACTTTAATCTTGATCCTCTCTATACTTCACGCACTTCTGAATGATCAGTTTCCCAAGATGTTCCTTTGAGTGTTGCCCGAGAGATTCTTCCTTCTCAGCGGTGATGAGGTGGAGGGCATTTTGGTCTGAGTTGAAGCCGATCTCTTTGTTGGAGACGTCGTTAGCGAGGATGAGGTCGCAGTCTTTGCGCAGAAGTTTAGCGCGGGCGTTGGCGAGTACGTTTTCGGTCTCAGCAGCGAAGCCGACGAGAAGACCAGTGTAGCCAAAATCCTTTCGGACCGAGCCTAGGATGTCGACATTTTTGACGAGCTCTAGGGTTAAGGTGTCTTGCGCGGGGTCTTTCTTGATCTTCTGCTCGGCGTAATTGGCGGCGCGGAAGTCTGCTACGGCCGCTGCGAAAATGGCAATCTCACACTTGCCGATCCAGCTCTGTACGGCTTGATACATTTCTTGCGCGGTTTCTACAGGGATGTAGTCTACGCCATCAGGAATATCGAGATTGGTCGGGCCAGAGATGAGGATGACGCGCAGGCCTTCCTGAGCAGCCGCGGCTGCTACTGCGTAGCCCATCTTTCCTGAGGATTGGTTAGACAGGTAGCGGACGGGGTCTAGGGGCTCGCGAGTCGGACCGGCGGTGATGAGGAGCGTCATGTCGGCATTATGCGACAGAGAGGAGCTCCATGAAAAGCGGAATCGTCTTTCTGAGGAGGGCGTTCTTCCCTCCACGGGAGAGCTGGTCTTCGACAAGGGCGATCTTATCTTGGATGGCCTTGTTTACAATGTGTTCCTGCGTCCCGTTCTCCGTTTCCACGATTTGTTGAATCATATTGGTCTCATCCGTTTTGAGGACGAACTTCGCGTTAGGAGAGACGATTCCCAGCTCGGAGATGTCAGCATGTCCTCCTGATTTCAGGTGAGCGATGAGTGGTTGCCCTTCCTTGGAGATGAACTCGTATGAGCCTGCAGAGCCACCTTTTAGTGTCCATTCAGCCTGAGTTGCGAGCCAGGCGAGGGTGAGTAACCCAGTCGTTTCTTGCCCATCTTTTACCTCGATGTAGGTCTCGGTAACTTTCGGGAGTTCATCAAGCGCGAGTGCGTTATCGAACATGGTCGCGAAGGCCATGCGGTAGGTATAGCTACGGGTCCAGGCCAGGTCTTGGATGACGAAGCGACGTTGCACCTCATGTGCTGCTTCTAGAAGGCTTTTATATCCGCTCGCAGGATTAGACCACTCGGCACTGTCAAAGATGAAGCGATCAATGAGGGTGTAAAGGTGGGGCTCAAAGACGTCAGAGAGCTCCCCCTGCCACCAGAAGACGAGCGGCAGATCACTGTTGATGAGGGAGAAAACGGTGTTCCGGAGACGACCACGGACGAAGCCTTTTAGAAGGAAGGAGAGGTGCTCACAGCAGACCGTTTTCTTCCCGTTGGTCATGTTACAGTGTGCAGAAACCCACGAGGTCATTTCTTGCTCAGGGGCGTCACGGTCGAGCACGATGGAGAGTGCGCGACAGGTGTGGTTTCGCGTCAATTCAGAGACCTGCTCATACATGGTCTCCAGCTTAGAAGCGTCCTCTGTGAAGACAGCAAGGTTCATCATGCTCGCATGGGTGCGAGAGTCATCGCTGGCGGAGAGAAGTTTAATCTCCTTACGCACATCGCTGAACGGGACTTCTTTTCCAAGTATACTCATAGTGAATTCAAGTTATTAGAAGCGTCTCCAGTCCGTGCCTTCAGATTCGATCAGGTCGTCTGCTTCGTTTGGTCCCCAGGTTCCGGCGGCATACTCAGCCATCGGGACTTGCCCGGAATTATGCCAGGCGTTCTGGATGTGATCCACGAACTTCCATGCTTCTTCTACCTCGTCACGACGAGCAAAGAGGGTGGCGTCACCAGCCATGGAATCGAGTAAGAGTCGCTCATAGGCCTCAGGACTGCTCTTCCCAAAGCTCGTAGAGTATTGGAAATTCATCTTCACCGGCTCCATGCGGATCGCAGCGCCGGGTAGTTTCGAGTTCATGCGGAGGGAGATCCCCTCGTCTGGTTGAATTCGAATCACGAGCACGTTCTCGGACGGCGGACTGCCTCCAAGCTGGTTGAAAAGGACGTTCGGTACGTTTTTAAAGTGCACCGAGATTTCGGTCGCTTTTTTGGGTAGACGCTTTCCGACGCGGATAAAGAAAGGAACGCCGCTCCAACGCCAAGTATCAACAAAGGCTTTAATAGCGACGTAGGTTTCCGTCTGGGACTCAGGGTTTACGCGGTCTTCTTGGCGGTATCCGAGCACGTTGTCGCCATTGATAAAGCCTTCGGTATATTGTGCACGCACCGTGTTGGCGGCCACTTTTTCTGGAGTGTCCAGCTGGCGTAGGGCACGGATGACCTTCACCTTTTCATCACGCACGGCATCGGCCGAGAGATCGGTCGGAGGCTCCATCGCAACGAGAGAGAGCAGTTGTAAGAGGTGATTCTGGATCATGTCACGGAGAGCTCCTGCAGTGTCGTAATACCCACCACGGCCACCTTCCATGCCGAGGTGTTCCGCGCAGGAGATCTCGATGTGGTCTATGTGTTGGTTGTTCCAGAGGGGCTCATAAATGGCGTTCGCGAAACGGAGTACCATGATATTCTGCGCCGTCTCCTTCCCGAGGTAGTGGTCGATTCGATAAGTGTCAGCCTCATCAAAGGTATTGTTGACCACTTGGTTCAGGTGACGCGCCGAGGCGAGGTCCTTTCCGAAGGGTTTCTCTACGATGACGCGAGCCCAGCAACCATCAGCGGCTTCATTAAGCCCAACTTCCTTGAGTTTCTCGAGGACGTCATCAAAAAATTCTGGGGCGATGGAGAGGTAGAAGAGGCGGTTTCCTTTTCCTCCGCGCTCGGCATCGATGGCATCGAGCCTTTCGGCAAGGCGCTTGTATCCATCGAGATCATCAAAGGTGCTCTGATGATAGTGAATATTCTCGGCAAAACGGTCCCAAACTTCTTCGTCATGCCCATTACGGGAAACTTGGCGGTTGAGCTCTGCCAGTCCGTCACGGAAGACCTCATCAGATTTTTCACGTCTGGCAAAGCCGACGATTTTAACATCTGCAGGAAGTTCCCCATCGACAGATAAATTGTAGATGGCGGGAACAAGCTTGCGGTGCGCGAGGTCTCCCGTCGCCCCAAAGATAACTACAGTGCAAGGCTCTGGCTTGTTGCGCGATACTAGATCTTCTCGAAATGGATTGTTCATGAATTATATTGATTGTTACTACGACAATAAGCGTAGGAAAGCATATTTTGTGCCTTATTGCTACGAGGGTATGAATGAAATTCAAGTATGAAGGTGATATGATCGATCGTTAGTTGGAAATTTCTCATGAAAATACGCTTGCGCTCTGAGTGCGAGAAGGCACGTTGACCTACATGGATAGAGAGACTGCACTTGAAATTGTTTCATATAAATTGGGGCTTAAAATGGGTGAAGAGGCCCTAGAAGATCCCGTATTACTGACCGATGTAGTGCGAAAAGCGATCCAAGATAAAGCGGATGCCGATCCTAAAAGCTATGGCCTGCGTGAATACATGACAGCTACTAAGGTCGTCAACGAGGTGCGCCTGGACTACGCCAAGATTGAGGGAGACCAATGGATTGAAAAAATGGTTGAGGAAAAAGGCCTGACGCAAACTGAGAGCGGATTAGCGTATAAGGTGATCGAGCAAGGCGAGGGGAGAGCGTGCGAAGAAGGCGCAACAGTGCGCGTGAATTACGAGGGGAAACTGATGGATGGAACGGAGTTTGACTCCAGTTATGACCGCGGGCGCCCTGCGACGTTTCCTCTCGATTCCGTGATTGCAGGCTGGCAAGAGGGGCTCAAGCTGATGAACGTTGGCGGCCGATACCAGTTTTATGTCCCACAAGCGTTAGGCTACGGAGAGCGCGGATCTGGGACGAATATTCCTCCCTATGCAGCGCTGTTTTTTGAGGTAGAGTTGCTCGCGGCCTTATAGAACTCAGTCTTCAGAGAATTAATTCTTTAAGAACCTCTGCCAAAATATCGGCTCGGGCAGGGAGATCTTTCATTTTACGTGGCGTGTCTATATTGAGGGCAAAGAAGACAGCTCCTTGTTTTGTTTCTGCCCACCCTACGATCCAGCCGACCTTGCCATCCCATCCAGTTTTACCTCGTAGAGTCAGATTCTCCTCAGTAGGGAGTGTCATTACAGATTTTATTAACGCTTGGTGTTCCTTTTTGAATGGAAGGGTTTCGTGATACAATGATCTCAGAAATTGAACTTGTTCCACCGCAGAAATAGCGAGATCTCCAGCTATCCAGAACGGGGATTTGCCAGTTTTTTGGTTTCCATAGGCAAGCTTTTTCAAATACTCTAACTCTTTCGCGTCTCCTAGCTCTTTTGCAAAGTTCTCAAATACCCATACGGTCGAGTATTTCATTGCGGATTCTAAGGTTTGATCTTGATTCCAGTTGTTTACAGGCCTGTTCTTTTCATCCCATGGATAGACTTGGTCTTTGCTCTCAATTAACCCAGCGTCCAAAGCAAATAGGCTGTGCGCAATTTTAAAAGTCGAAGCAGGAGAGAAACGTTTAACGGCTCGCTCCTTATTGTGAACATAATAAATATCATCTTGGTGTCGCTCGTCATAAATAACAATCGTGCCTTGAGCACTAAATTTCTCAAACGTAGCGGACCAGTCTTTTCCATGAAGTTCTATCTTATCAGCGGTGACATACAGCGGATAACAAAGAATCAAGACAAGGAAGCGAATAGTCATTTAGCATTATTCTTAATCTACGGAATACCATTCAATCAAGCACCGAAGGTGTGAGAGATACCAGCCTATGCTGGAGCGCAGCGCAGGCATAGGTGATCGTATTGAAAAAAGATTGAGGGCTGAAAGCCTGAGAGATAAGCTTCTCTTATGCCTCAGTCTCTCTCCTTTAATCTCACACATATCATTTTCAGCACGAAAGACAGACGCCCTTTCATTACCCCAGAATACCGTGAAGATCTTTACGCGTATTTGGCGGAAACTGCACGGGTTTGTAAATGCGAATGCTACCGCGTTGGAGGGGTAGAGGATCACGTGCACCTAGCGATTCGCCTCGCACGCACAATCTCTGTTTCCAAGTTGGTTGAGGAACTGAAGTCGACATCTTCCAAGTGGATGAAAACAAAATCTCCAGCCCTTAGGGAATTTTCGTGGCAGCGAGGATATGGTTCCTTTTCATTAAGTCCTAAGGATTTAGATTCGCTGATTGCTTACATAGATAAGCAGGAGGAGCATCATCGAAAAAAGACCTTCCAAGACGAGTATCGTGAGTTTCTCAAGCGGTATGGCATCGAGTGGGATGAACGCTACGTTTGGGATTGAATTATCTCCCAGGCTTTCAGCCCTTTTGGTTCATTTTTGCTTCGTAACCTATGCCTGCGCTGCGCTCCAGCATAGGCTGGTATCTCTCACACCTTCGGTGCTATTTATTTGTCCTCCGTTAAAAACCCACCCGCCTGCATGCTCCACATTTGGGCGTAGTGTCCTTGTAGCTCTAGGAGTTCTTCGTGTGTGCCGTCTTCGATGACGCGTCCCTTGTCAAAGACGAGGATGCGGTCCATCTGCGCTAAGGTGGAGAGTCGGTGGGCGATCACGATAGCGGTGCGGTTTTGCATGAGGGTCTCAAGTCCTTGCTGGATGTATTTCTCAGTGACAGAGTCTAAGGCGGAGGTCGCCTCGTCCAAGATGAGGATGGGCGCGTCTTTCAGGATTGCACGAGCGATAGCGATTCGCTGACGCTGTCCGCCAGAGAGCTTGATCCCACGTTCTCCGACTAGGGAGTTATACTTTTCTGGCAGCTCTTGGACGAACTCGTGGCAGTGGGCTTGCTTGGCGGCGGTAATCACTTCTTGCTGGGTGGCGTCTAACTTTCCGTAGCGAATATTCTCCATGAGGCTGCGGTGAAACAGGCTGGTGTCCTGCGGAATCATAGAGATGCTCTCGCGCAGGGAATCCTGTGTTACCTGAGTGATATTCTGACCGTCCACGAGGATGGCCCCCGAGTTGACGTCATAGAAGCGGAGAAGAAGATTCACGAAGGTGCTTTTCCCTGCTCCAGAGAACCCGACTAAACCTACTTTTTGGCCCGCAGGGATATCTAGAGTCACGTTATCAAAGACCGCACTCGATTTCTCGTAGTGGAAGTTTACATTTTGGAATGAGATCGCTCCGCTCTCGGCCTTCAGCGATTTCGCCTCAGCAGTATCGGTCACGCTATGCGGTGCGGTGAGGATAGAGATGGCTTGTTGGCATTTTCCGACATCGCTGGAGAACTCGATCATCTGGGTGGCGAGCCACCAGACAGGGAAGACGACGGCACGGCTGAGCCCCATCACGAAGATGAAATCACCAATCGTGACCTTTTCCTGAATATACATCGTTACCAGCATGGTGAGCATTCCCACCATCAGGGCAATGAAGGTGATGTCCCACAGTGCTCTCATCCGAAGGACGAAAATCTGCAGACTGACGTCTTTGGAAGTAGTTTCAATGACCGCATTTTTGACGATTTGCACCTCATGGGCACGATGCGCAAAGAGCCTTGTGTTAAGGATATTTCCGATGCTATCGACAATCTTTCCGACATGTCTGGAGCGGCTCTCAGAAAAATCCTTTGAGCGAGCTTGGACTGATTTACTGAAGAATACGGCAACTAAGATAAAGCTGGTTAACCACAGCGCTAAAACTCCGGCAAACAGCGGGTGGACAAACGCCATAGTAGTGATTGCGACGAGCACCAAGATGCACTGCGCTAAGGCTTCCTCTAGCTTCCGCACGACGGCGGTCGCACCCTCTGCCATGTCAGAGACCTTGCTCTGCAGGCTGCCTGCAAAGTGGTCTTGAAAGAACTGATGTGAGTGCAGCTTCAGGTAGTCGAACATTTCTACGGTGATGTCCTGCTTCATCCCTGGATAAGTCTTAAGGGAGGCTAGGTCAGAGATGCGGATAGCGCCGGCTCTGAGCATCCACAAGATGCCGTAGAGCGCTACGGGGAGGGTGAGTAAGCCCCATAATCCAGCGCGATCACTGCTATATTCTGTGATGGTATCGATCACGTATTTTAAGACGTAGGGCGTGATGGAGTTCTCCACGGCCCATACGAGTCCGCAGAAGATAGAGAGTCCCATCCAGCGCTGGTATCGCCTGAGGAAGTGCCAGATTAGGCGGGGTAGAGTTTTAGGTATCGTATTCATTATGTTATTGATTGGGCTAAACCCGATATGAGACGACATGACGGCATAAAAAAACCCGCATCATCGTATTATCGAGGCGGGTCTAGGTGTTTTTCTCAAAGAACTTTCATGTCTACACTATCCAACCTCACCACTAGGCAGCACCCAGCGAGAAATCATAATAATATAGTGTTTTGAAAAGTTCACGAGGTAGGGAGACAACACGGAGAATGATCTATTGTCAACACTAATCGATGTTTAGGAGAGTGGCGCTCCCTTCGGAATCCTCACCGCTTTTGTAGTTGCCAATTGATTTCTGTGATGTGAAATACGGCTATGAAAGAGATTATTATTCCGGGATCTAAGTCGATTACAAACCGCGTGTTATTGCTCGCGGCGATTGGCGACAGCCCTGTGATGCTTCATAATTTGCTGGAGAGTGATGACACGGTTCATATGCGAGGCGTCTTATCGAGTTTCGGGGTGCAGTTCCAGAAGGATGGGAAAAGCTTGTTAGTGACTCCTCCTGCGAAGCTGGTTGGGGATGGGGAGTCTCATTTTATCGGAAATGCTGGCACCGTGGCGCGTTTTGTCTCTGCGGTGAGCCTGATCATCGAGGGTGAATATGGATTAAACGGAGTTGATCGCATGCACGAGCGTCCGCAGGCCGATCTCTTTGCAGCCTTAGGTTCGCTGGGAGTCGCGGTCAAGTGTCTCGGAAACGAGGGTTTCCTTCCTTCGCATTACACAGGCTTGGCTGGGAAGCTTAGCCAACGCACGGTTACCCTCTCAGGGCGCGTGTCTTCTCAGTTTGTGACGGCTCTTCTTCTGGTGGCGCCTAAGATCTCGGGCGGGCTGCGTATCGAGATGGAGGAGGTGCCTCCTTCACAACCCTACATCGAGATGACGCTAGAGATTCTTAAGCTCTGGGGCGTTAACTTTACGGTTTCGGAAGGAGGGCGCATCATGGATATTCAGGAAGGCTTAACCGCTCCGGCGGTGTATACCATTCCGGCTGATATGAGTGGTGCGAGTTACCCCTCGGCGTGGGCTACGCTGCGCCAAGAAGATTTACAGATTCAGGATTATGGCTCTGTCACTTTGCAGGGCGATGAGGGGTTTGCTGATATCTGCGCGCACTTTGGGGCGACTGTTACGAAAACGAATGAGGATTGCTCCTTCACCGCCTTTTCTTCTACGCAGCCGGCGACGACTTTTGATTTCTCACCGATGCCCGATGTGGCGATGACCGGAATGGCGATGGCATGCTTTTATGAAGGAGATTGGAAGTTCGAGGGACTAGAAAGCCTCCGTGTGAAAGAATGTGATCGCATCCAAGCGATGGTCGATGGGTTTACCCAGCTGGGGATCACGACCAAGGTTGTCGGGGACGACGTAACCATTCGTGGTGGCGCGTATTGGCAAACCCCAGAAAACCTCGCAAAAATTCAAGCGGCAGAGATCGAGACAAACTCACACGATGATCACCGCATTGCGATGTGCTTCGGCGTCTTACGCTCTGCGCTCTCTAAATCCAGTGAGATCGTCGCGGAAGAGATTTTTGCCATCGGAGAGCCACATTGCGTCGCTAAGACCTGGCCTGATTTCTGGGAAGACCTCGCGAACTGGGAGGCGTAATAAACACCTCAATCGATATAAATAAAAACGGAGCCTCATATGAGGCTCCGTTTTGTATAATAAGTTAATCTATCAGGCTAGCTTCAGAAGTAGAAGCGAGTTCCGATGTTTACGTTACCTGCGTTGAGGTCGATATCATCAGCGTCCTTGAAAGAGTAAGCGTAATCAATAGATCCTACAAGAGCGATGTTCTCACGGATGAAGTACTTAACACCGAGCTCACCAGCGAGGGAGAGTGATGAAAGGTCATCAGAAGTGCCTGCGCTGCCGTCTGAGCTGATGCTAGCAAGACCGATAGATGCTCCGATGTAAGGAACCCACTTAGATCCAAGGTCAAAGTTATACTCAGTGAAAAGACCAACAGAAAGAGCGAGGTCTGAATCTACACCTTGAACTGTAGCGTCAAAACCTACTTCCCAGTTGTCCTTGAAGAAGTAACCATAGCTGAGGTTCAGGTTGTAAATGATGTCGTCTCCGAAGGAAACGTTACCACCAAGTCCGAACTCTTGCGTTCCAGCAGAAAGGTCAGGGAGTGCATCGTTACCGAAGCTAAGTGCTTTACCAGGCATTGAGAGAAGGCTCTTAGCGCCTGAAAGTGTTGAAGAAGCTGCGCCTTTAGCAAGGTTGGTAGCACCAGATACTGCTCCAGTTGCAAGCTCTCCAGCTGTTGCGGTTTGTCCGTAAGCCATCCCGAGAGCGGCTGTTCCTACTGCGATTAGTTTGTATGTGTTCATAATTGGATAATTGATATCTATTTAGAGTTATCAGTTGGTTTTGACACAAAATCTAGCTTTTAATTCACAATTTTATTAAAAAAATATTTATGATGAATTCAAAACGGCGAGCATGTCAGTATTCCTTAGAGTAAATCTATTCTACGGAATCATTCGTGCATCGATCGGTTCCGTTATTGGAAAAGTAGAAACCCCCTTATCCTGTTAGGAAATAAGGGGGTTATAATGGCTCCGGTGGTAGGGATCGAACCTACGACCTAATGATTAACAGTCACCCGCTCTACCGCTGAGCTACACCGGAGTTGGTTAGGGGCGTGGATATTAATCTTGGCATTTCGGTTATGGCAAGAGAAAAGAATGAGAAAATTTGAAAGCAATTTGGTGATGTAGATTGTGCGATGAAATATTCTGGAAGTGACCGGCCTAAAGTCTCTTCACAGTCAAAGAGAGTGGTAACGAATCATCTCATTTCTGGGGGCTACTTTACTACCTCTGTCCCGATTCCAGAATCAGTAAAAATCTCGAGTAAAAGGGAATGAGCATTTCTGCCATCGATAAAGTGAACTTTCTCTACGCCTGAGTGAAGGGCATCAAGCGCGGAGGCAACCTTCGGTAGCATGCCTCCTTTAATAATCTTATCCTTAATGAGTGTATTAGCCTGTTCGTGGTTTATTGAGTGAATGAGCGAGTCGATATTGCTCGGGTCACGCATAAGACCGGGAACGTCAGAAAGGTAGATAAGCTTGGCTGGCTTGAGTTCCTTTGCGAGAGCCGCAGCGGCGAGGTCGGCATTAATATTAAAGAGGTCTCCTGTTTCCGGGTTCGTTCCGATAGGGGAGATGACAGGGACCGTTTCATTGCTAATGAGTTCTTGGACGCGCTCCGTTTGACAAGAAACAACTTTACCGACAAAGCCGAGGTCGATTGGGTTGCCTTCTTCGTCATCGGGCATGTTTTTCTCTGCAACGAAGACGGATTGCCCAGGGAGTCCTTCGGCAGCGCCTTTGTTTTCCTTTAGCATGGTTACCAAGGTTGGATTTACTTTTGTGTTCAGCGTTTGCTCTACGATTGAGATGGTCTCTGCGGTGGTTTTGCGGAGCCCATGGATGAATTCATGGGTGAGACCTGCTTCCGCGATGGCAGCAGAAATAGCCTTCCCTCCTCCATGGACAATCACGGGATTAATTCCTACGAGCTCTAAGAAGACAATGTCTCTCATCACCGCTTCCACTAGATTGGGGTTCTCCATCGCAGAGCCACCCATTTTGATGACAAAGGTTTGTCCACGGAAGTTTTGGAAATACGGGAGTGCTTCGATCAATACGGCGGCTTTAGAGTCTGGAGTCATAGAGGCAGGTTGGTCATGGTCGCTGACGAACAGAGACTTGGAGCATCATTTAAGATTTTCCTGAAATGGCAAGACTGCATTTCCTCTCTCTTGAGATTGCGGAGCTGCCTGTGAGGTGCTTTCTTAATCTGTATGCTGAAGTCTGATTATGAATTATCCCCGCTGGAGTTTCCGGTGGAATTTCAGGACGCACTGGTCAGCTGGTTTCAGGAAGGCGCACGCGATTACCCTTGGCGGCGAACGGTGGATCCTTATCAAATTCTGGTGTCCGAGGTAATGCTCCAGCAGACGACCATTCAGTCCGTTGTAGAAAATCGAAGGTTCGAGCGTTTTATTGAAGAATTTCCAGACCCAGAGACTCTCGCACAGGCTAGTGAACAAGCGATTTTACGCGCTTGGGAAGGGCTTGGATATTATAATCGAGTGCGCAACTTACAGAAAACGGCTCGAGAGGTAGTGGAGCAGCACGGCGGGGAGTTCCCGAAGACACTGGAGGGGTTACAAACACTTCCGGGCATCGGGGCTTATACCTCTGCGGCGGTGGCCTCTTTTGCGTATAACTTGAGCGCTCCATTGGTCGATGCGAACGTGGCGCGTCTGTTTTCTCGCCTTTTTGACGATCATACAGAGATCGATAGCAGTGAGGGGCAGAAAGCGGTTTGGGAACTCGCTAGGGAGCTAGTTTCAATACAGGAGGGGCGAGCCTATAACAGCGCGCTCATGGAGCTGGGGCAACGGGTGTGTAAAAGCCGAGAGGTGCATTGCATGGAGTGTCCGGTGGCGCAGTTTTGCCAAACGCAAACGCCCCTGGAACTCCCTGTAAAAAAGCCTAAGAAAAAGGCCTCGGAAGTGACAGAGCATGCGCTGTGGTTAGTTCGGGGAGAAAGCAAAGTATTCCTCCAAAAAGGAAGTGGAAGTAGGCGGAAGGGGATGTGGACGCTGCCTCTAGTGTCGCTAGAACAAGTCGCGCTCTTCCCGCTGATTCATGAGAGCAAGTATACGATAACACGCTATAAGGTTAGCCTAAGAGTGTATGAGGCAGAGTTAGCTGAAGGTCTAGAGGGGGAGTGGAAGTCGATCAGTGAGTTACAGGATTTACCGATGCCTTCTCCTATCCGTCGTGTTATCAATGAGCTTTTGCGTTAAAAAGAAAAGCTTGGGAGATATGTTTCATCGCCTCATTGTGTAAAAAGGCACAGAATTATTTGCGGCTTTTTGGAAAGTGAGATGCTTCGCTGTGGCCTCGGTGCCGCAGATTGAAGTGATCAGGAAACTCAATAAAGATCTGGAATGCTAAATAAACTAAGCACTAGCGTTTAGATATGAAAAAACCTCTGGATTGCCCAGAGGTTGATTAGTTTTTAAAAGTTTTTGAATTATCTCTTGCGGCGTGCGACTAGGGCTAGAGCGCCTAATCCTAAGAGAGCTGCAGAACTAGGTTCTGGGATAACTCCGATTAGTTTAAAATTGTCAAGAGTAGCGGTAGGATCAGCCGAACCACCTCTAATTCCGAACTCTATTGTTACTACATCACCATTTACTAAGCCTGTCGGTGCTCCAACAATAGCTGCAGTGTTTGTTCCAGTAGTTACGGTATTAGAGCCAAACGTTTGTCCAGAAACGATCGCAGATACACGAGTGCCACCGCTATTGTTGGCGATGTCAAATTCTAGAGATGAAATATCTAAAGTGGCTGCTCCAGTTAAACCAGTGACAGTGTAGGTGAAGGAGAAAGAATTGGCAGGAGCTCCTAGAAAGCCGGCATATACACCAGCTCCGGAGGCAGTGAAGTCTAATGCATCTGCGTTAACTGTGAGGTTGGTAGGGCTGGCATTAAGGGTGATAACACTCGTGCTTCCTGCGTAGAGTTCTGACGAAACTGCTAGTGAATTGCCGGTGAATTCAAAACACGCTAGTGTTGAAGCATGCGCGCTGGCGAGTAATGATATGGATATTAGTGTAAGAGGTATTTTTTTCATTCTATAATGGGTTCGATTTAATAATGGCTGATTGGCATGAATTTGTCAATCCGTTATACTAAATGTTGATCGCGAGACGCGGTTGATATTTTCTCGAGTCGTTCGCATTGGACTGCAAAAAGACTGAAATTTCTCCGTGTGTTCTTTAAAGCTCTTCGTTAAGACAACATAATGACGCAACTTCAAAAATGGCGACAAGACAGAACGCTGGCGCATATTGCTCCGCTGGCGGCGATTCTCCTGATGGGGCTTATTGGGGGGAATGTTATTCCGTATATTGACTTTTTTCGCGATCATTCTGACCTCCCATGGTGGCGTCGTCAGCCGGAGTATTGGATGCTGGGTCTAGAGGTGATTCTTGGAACGGCGATTTTGGCATTCTTCTGGAAGCACTACGAATTCAAGTGGTCAAAATGGGTTTGGTTCGGCGCGGTTATGGGTGCGGTTGGGATTGGTTTCTGGCTCTTGCCAACACAGATTTACGAGTGGATGGGGCTGGAGCGTGACCCAGAGGGTTGGCTGAAGAGATTGGGCGTGCAAAAGCGTGAAGAAGGATTCGACGGCTTACTCTTTGAGAAGGGGTCTCTCTCGTATTGGTTGGCCGTGTTTGTTCGGTTTTGGAGGGCGGTCGTGCTCGTAGCACTGGCGGAAGAGATTTTCTGGCGGAGCTTTTTGATGCGGTTCCTCCTCGATCGTGATGGGCCGAATGGGCGATTCTGGAAAGTGCCTTTTGGGAAGGCGAGTTGGATGACCTTTTTTGTGGTAACCTTCCTTTTCATGATCGCGCACGCGCCGGTGGATTATGTGGGGGCCTTGGTTTATGGTTCGTTGACCTACCTCGTGACCATTATTACGCGGAGCTTACTTTCGGTGGTCGTGATGCATGCGGTTGCGAACTTGCTCATGGGCTTTTATGCTCTGCACTTTGAGAAATTCGGACTGTGGTAAGGTGTCATGGGAAAACGAGTTTGTATAGTAGGCGCAGGGTTTAGTGGCGCTGTTATCGCGCGAGAGTTAGCTGAGCGCGGGATTCCTTCGGTGATGCTTGAGGAGCGCTCAACCGTGGGAGGTAACTGCCATACAGAACGCTGTGAGCAGACTGGTGTCATGCGCCATGTCTATGGGCCGCATATTTTTCATACCGATAAGGAAGAGGTTTGGCAGTACGTGAATCGCTTTGCTCAGATGATGCCTTATGTCTATCGGGTAAAAGCCGTGCATGCAGATCAGGTCTATTCATTCCCCATCAATCTCCATACCATCAATCAATTCTTTGGTAAGGCCATGCGCCCTGAGGAAGCGCTAGACTATATTCAATCTCTCGCCATCAAAGGGGAGATGGAGCCCGAAAATTTCGAGGAACAAGCGCACGCGATGATTGGCAGTGAGCTATACGAGGCCTTTCTGGAGGGGTATACCCGCAAGCAATGGGGGCGCAGTCCGGCGGAGTTGCCCGCGAGTATTCTTAAGCGTCTGCCATTACGCTTCACTTATGAGGATAACTATTTCAACCATCCTTACCAAGCGATTCCAAAGGAAGGATACACGGCCTTGATTGAGAATATTCTCGATCACGAGCTCATCCAGTTGAAGCTGAATGTCGTTTTTGACCTTGATAGGGGCGACTGGGCGCACGTTTTTTACACTGGGCCACTCGACCGCTACTTTAATTACCAATTTGGCCGATTGGGCTATCGCAGTTTAGAGTTTGTCGATGAGGTGCATCCGGGAGATTATCAAGGGAATGTCGTGATCAACTACAGCGACCAAGAGGTTCCATACACTCGCACCTTAGAGCACAAGCACTTTGCTTATTGGGAGCAGCATGAAGCAACGCTTGTGACACGTGAGTATCCAAAACAATGTCAGGATGGCGATACACCATACTACCCGATCCGTCTTGTGAGCGATAAGGTGTTGCTCCAGCACTATCAAGAAGCAGCTCAAGTCATTTCGGACTGCGTTACCTTTGCTGGGCGCCTAGGAACTTACCGCTACCTTGATATGGATCAAACCATCGCAGAGGCTTTAAAAATAGGGCGAAATTGGACTCGCGATTGAAAAGGTTTCACATAGATTCCTAGCCAAAGAATTCTCCATGTTTTTGTAGTTTTCGTAAGAGGTAGTATTTTCTGTGAACTTTTTGTGACTTTTGGCACGGATCTTGCTCGTCTGAGAGGTGTCTTAACACACAATATAGATATGAAAATAACAAAAACACTACTCGCAGTATCAGCACTTGCGGCTTCAGCAACTGTTGCACAGGCAGAACTTTCAGGTTCTATCTCACTAGATTATAACTCACACTTTATCTCATATGGAGCAGACGTATGGGGCGCTGGTGATGACCTTGATGATGCGCTATTTAACCCTTCGCTAGCTCTCTCGTATGCTTACACAGACGCAATCACACTTCACGGTGGAGTATGGCTCGATGTCAATGATCAACCACCTGGGAGCGGATTCCAAGTTCAAGAGACCGATGTCTGGCTTGGAATGACCTACGGTTTTGATTGGGGATCTGTTGATGTTACATGGCAAAATTGGCAATACGCTGGTACATCTGAAGAGATTCTAGACTTAACTCTCTCCTTTGATACCGTTTTATCACCTAGCTTAACCCTCCACAACCGTATCGGCGAAGGTGCTTCAGGTGGAGAAGAAGGGTCGGTTCTAGTGCTTTCAGTTGGTGAGGATTTTGATCTTGGAAATGGTCTCTCCTTGGGGGCGTCTTTATCTGCAGCAGCGGTTCTTACAGATAGTTACTTTAATGAGTATGATGATGATGGCAACTTGGTTTCTAATGGTGACTCAGGATACGCTTATACCGCACTCGGACTTAGTCTGTCTTACGCAACTTCAGATGTGAGCAGTATCTATATCGGCGCTAAATACTACATGACAGAAGCTGACGTGTATCCTGGTAATGCAGATGATGATTTCCTTACGCTTAATGCAGGGACGTCATTCTCATTCTAATCTAGCTTTCTTAGATAGAAAAATTCACCTTTCGAGAGTTGTGGTTATCAACTCTCACTTATTTATTTAACTATTCCAATACTATGAAATCCTTATTAAAAACCCTCTCAGTTGGAGCGCTTGCGCTTGCTGGATCAGCGTCTCTTTACGCTGAGGAATCCGTAAAAGTCGGTGTGTTGCACTCTCTCAGTGGAACCATGGCTATCTCTGAAACGTCTCTTCGTGACGTTCTTCTCTATGCCTTTGATGAAATCAACGAAGCTGGCGGTGTTCTTGGCAAAAAAATCGAACCTGTTGTGGTTGATGGTGCTTCTGACTGGCCTCTCTTCGCGGAGAAAGCGGAGCAACTTCTCGTGAAAGACGAAGTTTCTGTTACCTTCGGATGCTGGACCTCAGTTTCTCGTAAGTCAGTTCTTCCTGTCTATGAAAAGCACAACGGCCTTCTCTTCTACCCAGTTCAATACGAGGGTGAAGAAATGTCACCAAACATCTTTTACACCGCAGAAGCCGTAAACCAACAAGCAATCCCAGCTGTTGATTACCTTCTCGAGGAAGGATACAAAAAGTTCTACCTGATCGGAACAGACTATGTTTACCCACAAACAACCAATCTCGTTCTTCTTGAATACCTCCAGTCAAAGGGAGTATCTCTCGAGAATATCGGTGGTGGACTTCGTAAGGGAGATGATGGAAGCATCGTTTCTGCTGGTAAATACACGCCATTCTCACACACTGATTTCCAACAAATCGTTGCAGAGATTAAGGCTTTTGCTGCATCTGGCGACGCATGTGTGATCAACACAATCAATGGTGACTCTAACGTTCCTTTCTTCAAGGAATTTGCTGCATCTGGTCTTACTTCAGAGGACTGCCCAGTAGTTTCTTTCTCACTCTCAGAGGATGAATTCCGTTCCCTTCCTGCGAAAGACCTTGTTGGTCACCTTGGATGCTGGAACTACTTCATGTCTGTAGATTCCCCAGAGAACACAAAGTTCATCGACGGATTCCAAGCATGGCTTAAGACAACAGACGTTCCAGGAGTTGTTAAAGAAAATCGTGTGACTTGTTCACCAATGGCTCTTTCTTACAGCGGTGTTTACATCTGGAAAGCAGCGGTTGAAAAAGCTGGTTCATTCGACGTAGACAAGGTTCGTGCCGTTCTTGAAGAAGGAATCGAATACACAGGTCCTGCTGGAACGATGAAGTCTCTTAAGAATCACCACTTTGTTAAGAACGTTTACATCGGGGAAACTCTTGAAAACGGTCAGTTTGACATTCTCAAAACAATGGAAGGAGTAGCTGGTGAGCCATTTCTCAAAGGAACTTTTAAGTAATTGTTGAAGTCGCGGATATTTTCTCATAGCTAGCAGATCATATTCACTGATAGATAGATTACTTTGAGCCTCACATTTGCTCCGGCTTTGTGAGGCTCTACTTTCTTTACCAGAAAAAATACATGAAAGCCTTCTTCCTAATTGTTACAATTTTGGCGAGCACACTGCTGCCAACATCAGGAGTTCAGTCTGAGAATGCCCGTCGGCTGTTTTCAGATTTGATTCTAAAAGCTGGGGACGAAGATGCCCTGATCGACCAACTCGCGGAAACGGGTGATCCTTATGTGATCGACCTTGTTGCCGCAGTTCGGATTGGAGGGTTATTGCAAGACCCCGTCACTCCAGATAAGCTCATTATCAGCCTTGATAATCAATATGCTTATCTCCTAGGGGGCGAAACCTTTACGGGTGACCCCGCTTCTTTAGATAAGGTGCGCGCCTCACGCTCATTACGGAAGAAGTTCTCCCGCGTTGTCAGTTTGATCGAACTCGCCTCGCCTGATTATCAAGCACGTGCAGAAGCGGCGATCAAGATTGGAGCTAGTCAAAAGGAGGAGTTTCTTCCAGAACTCCGGAAGCGGATCGACACGCAACCAACGAATACGCTTAAGGAGGCCTTCCGCGAAGCTTTAAGTCTTTCGCTCCTTAAGAATGGAACCGATGCGGAAAAGCTGGAAGCTATTGAGGCACTTGGTGATTTAAGCTCGGTCTCAGGACGTGACTTTCTGAAAACCGCGCGTGAAGCCTATGCGCAAGACGAATCCGCAAAGCAATATCTGGCGGCTTGTGACACCGCATTGAAGAAGATTGAATCTCACGAGAAGCGAGTGGAATTTATCGGGACGCTATTCCGCGGTCTCAGCACCGGGTCGGTGTTGCTTATCGTGTCTTATGGACTGGCGATTACTTTTGGCCTCATGGGAGTGATTAACATGGCGCACGGAGAGTTTATCGCGATCGGAGCTTACACCGTGTATGTCGTGCAGAACCAGTTCGCGAAGATATTCGAACCGGGCACGTTTGGGTTTGAGACTTACTTTTTGTGGTCTCTGCCGTTTGCTTTTTTAGTTCCTGCTATTCTGGGCGCTCTTATGGAACGTGGAGTGATTCGCTTTCTTTACAATCGCCCCTTAGAATCACTCCTAGCCACTTGGGGAATCTCGATGATCATTCAGCAAGCGATTCGTCTTATCTTTGGCGCCGCGAACGTGCAGGTGACGACCCCAGAATGGATTTCAGGAAGTTTCGAGCTCTTCGGTGCCAGTATGACGTATAACCGTTTGGCGGTGATTATCTTCTCAGTAGTGGTGATTTTTATGACTTGGGTGCTGCTACGACGGACAAACCTGGGACTTCAAATCCGAGCCACAATGCAAAATCGTAACATGGCCTCGAATCTTGGAATTCCTGCACGGAAGATCAATATGCTAACCTTCGCGTATGGGTCAGGGCTCGCTGGATTAGCAGGGGCGTTCCTCTCACAAATCGGAAATGTCGGGGCCTCCATGGGGCAGGCTTACATTGTAGACAGTTTCATGGTCGTTGTAATTGGTGGAGTCGGTAATCTCGTTGGCGCTGCGATTTCATCAATGGGGATTGGGATGGTTGACCAACTTTTACAGCCGGTGTTAGGGCCTGTGATGGGGAAAATCAGCGTTCTTATCGCCATTATCCTCTTCCTTCAGTGGAAACCTGGGGGCTTATTCCCGTCCCGTAGCCGAAGCCTTGATGACTAAACTTTGACCTGTTGTTATAATGATCAAATCAAAAACTTTTTTCTCACCAGAAAACCTCGCCTTCATCGTACTAGGCGTATTCGTGGTCGTGGTTATGCCCGTCCTGAACTGTCTGCCTGTAGATAATCCCTTACACCTCAGCACCTTTCAGCTCAGTGTCTGGGGGAAATATCTCTGCTACGCAGTGCTCGCAATGAGCCTTAACTTCGTCTGGGGGTATACGGGCTTACTCTGTCTTGCTCAGAACCTCTTTTTCTCGCTTGGGGGCTATGCCTTTGGGATGTATCTCATGCTCATGATCGGGCCAGATCCCGTGTATAATAGCGCTCTACCTGACTTTATGGACTTCCTTGGTTATCAGAAGTTGCCCGCTCACTGGGTGCCTTTTGAGAACTTCTGGTTCGCGATTGGTGCTGTGATGTGGGTGCCTGGATTGTTAGCCTTCATCTTCGGATATCTTGCCTTCCGCTCACGGATTAAGGGAGTTTACTTTTCGATCCTGACCCAAGCACTCACTTATGCGGCCTCTCTGTTATTCTTCCGAAATGACACTACCTTTGGAGGTAATAATGGGTTCACCGATTTCAAGACGATCTTAGGCTATTCATTACGCGACCCAGAGACGATGCGTGCGATTTTCATCGCCAGTGGGTTACTGATGGTATTCACCTACTTCCTGATCTCATGGTTGCTTTCGACCAAGTTAGGGAAGGTGCAACAGGCGATTCGCGATAGTGAAAACCGCGTCTTGTTCTCCGGGTATTCTACGCTGTCCTTTAAGCTACTTATTTTCACCCTTTCGGCGGCCATTGCGGGACTCGCAGGGGCTCTCTATGTACCACAGGCAGGCATCATTAATCCATCAGAAATGGTGCCAAGTAAAGGGCTCGACGTCGTGGTCTGGGTTGCGCTTGGTGGACGCGGATCTAAGTGGGGGCCGATCATCGGAGCTGTCGTGGTGAACCTGCTCAAGAGTTGGGCAACACGGGCCTATCCCGAAAGCTGGCTTATCATTCTGGGCGCGATCTTTGTCTTTGTCGTGATTTTCATGCCGAACGGAATTGTGGGGCTCCCTGCACAGTTCAAGGCGCTCCGCAAGAAGTGGAGCAAGCAACCCGAACCTTCTAGCACGTAATTACCCATGCAATATCATTCTGCTAAATACCGAGACACTGATTTAGTTCTCTCCGTGGAGAACGTCACGAAATCCTTTGATGGGTTTAAGGCGATTTCTGATCTGAATTTTTATCTAGGGGAGGGGGAACTCCGCACCATCATCGGACCTAATGGGGCAGGGAAATCAACCTTCATGGATCTCATCACGGGGCGGACTCGACCCGATGTAGGTAAGCTCACGATGCACCAAAAGTCGGGCGATGATATCGACCTGACGAAGCTCCCCGAATTTAAGATTAATCGCCTCGGAATTTCCCGTAAGTTCCAGGCCCCGAGTGTCTATCTGAACCACTCCGTGTATGATAACATGCTCCTTTCTCTGCCGCATGCGCGAAATTTGATGAGCTCGATCTTCTACCAGCAGAAGCAAGAGGATCGCGACACCATCGATGAAATTCTCGAAATGATGCGTCTCAAGGATCGTCGTGATGCCACGGCCAAGGAGCTCTCGCATGGTCAAAAGCAATGGTTGGAGCTAGGAATGTTACTGGCGCAAAAACCTCGTATTCTACTTGTGGATGAACCCGCAGCAGGACTCTCTGATGAAGAGACGGAGCGTACTGGGGAACTATTAATTTCGCTCAAAGGAAAGCATAGCCTTATCGTGATCGAGCATGACATGACCTTTGTGCGCCAAATCGCGCAGGATGGGGATGTCTGCGTGCTGCACCAAGGTAGCGTCTTGTTCGAGGGACAATTCGATGAGGTCCAAGCGAACCAAAAAGTAAAAGAAGTTTATCTCGGAAGAGGAAAGGAAGAATAATATGTCAGATTCATTACTCACACTCAATACGGTAGAAGCCAAAATCGGAGGTTCTCTGATTCTCCGTGGCGTCGACTTTTCGATCAATACAAACGAGGTGCATGCCTTGATGGGCCGAAACGGCGTGGGGAAGACAACCACCCTTCGTACGATTATGGGCGAGCAATCGGCTTCCGCAGGATCTTTGACATTTCTGGATCAAGACCTCAGTAGCCTTTCGCCTGCCTCCAGAGCGCGACTTGGTATCGGTTATGTTCCTCAAGGACGCGACATTTTTTCTCAACTCACTATTAAGGAAAACCTTTACGCCGGGCTGACTGTCAAGAAACGTACCAAAACGGAAATGCGTGACGCTCTAGACCGTGTCTACGCTCTTTTTCCTATCCTTCATGAAATGGGTTCGCGAAAGGGCGGGGTGCTTTCTGGAGGACAACAACAACAACTCGCGATTGGACGTGCCATTCTGACCGATCCTAAGCTTCTGATCCTAGACGAGCCAACGGAGGGCATTCAACCTTCTATCATCGATCAAATCGGCGATACTCTCAAGATGCTCAAAAACGAAGGCAGCATGTCGATTCTCCTTGTTGAACAATACGTCGACTTCTGCCGTGAAATCGCCGACCGTTTTTCGATTATGGATCGTGGTCGAGTGACAACGAGCGGCGTAATTGCAGACCTTACAGATGAGGTCGTGCATGAGCATCTGGAGGTTTAGGTTGTGTTGGCACTCCAGTCTTACATTTGAATCTGTCTGGTTAAGCGTTTTAGTAGTTGGGGAAATACGGCGCGGTATTGAACTTCTTCGTTCAAAAGATCCGGTTCAAGCGTCTAACTTGGAAAATTGGCTAAGAGGATTAGTGAGTGCCTATAGTAATCGTATTCTTCCAGTTGATACAGAGATTGCGCAACGATGGGGAGTGTTGAACGCTACGAGGAGAATGTCTTATATTGACGGCTTCCTAGCGGCAACCGCTCTAGAGAAAGACTTGGTTTTAGTGACCAGGAATACTTCGGACGACGAAGGGGTAGGAGTGAAGTTGCTTAATCCTTTTGTTTAGTGGCGGAACGGCAAAACATAAACAACATTGGCTTGAATTCTGCTGTGTTTATCGGTAGAAACAGCCCATGCACTTAACTCCCAGAGAACGAGACAAACTCCTTGTTGTGGTCGCTGCTGACCTCGCCCGCCGCCGTCAAGCCCGTGGCGTGAAGTTGAATTACCCGGAATCCGTGGCGATCATTACCTATGAGATCATGGAAGGCGCGCGCGATGGGAAATCGGTCTCTGAACTCATGGACTACGGCACAGAAATTCTGAAGCGGGAAGACGTCATGGAAGGCATTCCAGAAATGGTCGATGAAGTGCAAGTAGAAGCCACTTTCCCAGACGGAACGAAGCTCGTAACCGTTCACCACCCAATCACCTAAATTTATGATTCCCGGAGAAATTATCCCTGCTGATGCCCCCGATCTCGAAGCGAACGTCGGTCTCGACACGCTTGTCATTCCTGTCGCGAATACGGGAGACCGCCCGATCCAAGTCGGGAGTCACTTCCATTTCTCGGAGGTCAACAGCGCTCTGAAGTTTGACCGAAAGGCGGCGCATGGATTCCGCTTAGACATTCCAGCGGGCACTGCCGTGCGGTTTGAGCCCGGTGATGAGCGGGAGGTGAATCTAGTAGCACTGGCCGGCACGCGCGAGGTCTATGGATTAAATAACAAAGTAAACGGAGCCCTTTAATACGATGAATAAGATTCCAAGAAGTCAATACGCAGGGACCTTCGGGCCTACAGTCGGAGATAAAGTGCGCCTCGGTGACACAGAACTCTTTATCGAGGTCGAGAAAGACTACGTAGCCGATGGTGGCGGGTATGGAAACGAAATCAAGTTCGGTGGCGGAAAGGTCATCCGTGATGGCATGGGGCAGTCTCCGACCGCTCTCTATGCGGATTCACTCGATCTCATTATCACAAACGCTCTCATTCTGGATGCGGAAGTCGGAATCGTGAAAGCCGACATTGGGATTAAGCAAGGCCGCATTGTGGGGATTGGGCACGGAGGAAACCCTGGTATTCAAGACGGGATTGGTTCTGTTATTCCTGACCCAGAAACCGGGAAATGCGACCCTATGATTGTGGGGGCTAGCACGGATGTGATCGCGGGCGAAGGTCGAATCGTAACCGCAGGTGGGATCGACTCGCACATTCACTTTATCTGTCCACAGCAGATCGATGAGGCCCTCGCCTCAGGAGTTACGACCATGCTCGGAGGCGGAACAGGCCCCTCGACCGGCACGAACGCTACCACTGTTACTCCTGGTGAATGGTATATCCACCGCATGATTGAGGCTGCGGATGAATACCCGATGAATATTGGCTTCCTCGGAAAGGGGAATTCCTCTAACCCAGAGGCGCTCCGCGAACAAATCCGTGCTGGAGCAATCGGGCTAAAGCTTCACGAAGACTGGGGAACGACTCCCGCTGCGATTGATGTCTGCCTGACGGTCGCGGATGAAATGGACGTCCAAGTTGCCATCCATACCGATACCCTCAACGAGGCTGGATTCGTCGAAGATACCGTTGCTGCGATCGGCGGGCGAACGATTCACACCTATCACTCCGAAGGAGCGGGTGGGGGACATGCGCCTGATATTTTGACGATTTGTTCGCATCCGAACGTCTTACCGTCCTCAACGAACCCGACCCGCCCGTTTACGGTGAATACGATGGATGAGCACCTCGACATGTTGATGGTTTGCCACCACCTTGACTCACGTATTCCAGAGGACGTCGCCTTCGCGGAATCTCGCATTCGTCCGCAGACGATTGCGGCGGAGGACATTTTGCATGACCGTGGCGCCATTTCCATGATTTCCTCCGATTCCCAAGCGATGGGCCGGGTTGGCGAAGTGGTCTGTCGCACGTGGCAAACTGCGCACAAAATGAAACTTCAGTTTGGGCCGATGGAATCTGCTGAGCACCCAAAGGCAGATAACTTCCGTGCTCTGCGCTACGTCGCGAAATACACGATTAACCCCGCCATCGCGCACGGAATCGCACACGAAGTTGGATCCCTAATGGTAGGAAAACTTGCCGATTTAGTCGTGTGGAAGACTCCTTTCTTTGGGGTGAAACCCGAGCTCATTCTCAAGGGCGGCATGATCGCCTGCGCTAATATGGGTGATCCGAATGCCTCCATTCCGACGCCACAACCGACCTACTATCGACCACAGTTTGCCGCGCACGGAGCGGCGAAGTATGGCACGAGCATCACCTTCGTCTCTCAAGCCAGTCTGGATGAAGGGGTAGCAGATAAGGTCAAGGCACAGAAAACGCTTAGCGCAGTGAAGAAGTGCCGCGACGTGACCAAGTCCGATCTCCTCTTCAACGACGCCATGCCGAAGATAGAGGTAGATGCGGAGACCTATACGGTGAAGGCAGATGGAGAAGTGCTGACTTGTGAGCCACTCTCGGAACTCCCACTCGCACAGAGGTATTTCTTATTCTGATTTTTACTAACCACGGAGGCACGGAGAACACAGAGTTTTTATATGGAGGTCTTTTGGGGGATAGCTTCGATTATATGTGGAATCTACATTCTAGGAATGGGTCTTAAATTTTTTCCCTTAAAAATTAAGGATCAGAAAAAGCACGATGATTGGCATAGGAAAAGTAAACTGTTTCTAATAATTGGAGGAGCTATTACTCTCTTTAAGGGAGTTTCTCTTCTTGCTAACATATTTTAACAACTCTCCGTGTCCTCCGCGCCTCCGTGGTAAATAAACTTTTATGAAACCAATCCTACTAAACACCATTCCGCATCTCCACACCCATGGAGAAGAAGTCATTCACGTGCCCGCTGATCGTCATACTTTACAGAAGAAAATCTGGCGGGCGACGGCTGCGGACGGGCAAGAGTTCGTGCTCGATCTAGAGGAGCCAATCTCTCATGGAACCGTGCTTCAGATCGCTGAGGGCAAGGCTTATGTCATTGAACAAGCGCCGGAATCAGTTCTCACAGTCTCGATCCCTGGCGACTCGGCCGATGCGGCACAGCTCGGGTGGATGATCGGGAACCAGCATTTGCCTGTGGAGGTTCGTGATGACTTAATCCTCGTGGAAGCAGTGAATACCGTCATGGAGTTCTTTAAGCGACAGCATATTCATTTCCACGAGAAAGAAGAAGTCTTCCAACCGAGTCCGCATTCTCGGAACGCAGGCCACGGTCACGGACATCACCACCACTAGTGATAATCTCCCTATGAGTTCACCGTCTGAAAACACTTGGATTCCAGCCTTATTGCAGCTGACCGATCCTGCCTTGCCGATTGGGGCTTATGCGCATTCGTTAGGGCTTGAAGGGTTGGTCCAGGCTGGGCAGATTTCTTCTGTCGAAGAGCTGGCGCAGTTCTTACAGCGCGATGTCTTAGCGAGCGCGGAGGAAGTGGATCTACCGATCATTCGCCTGACGCGCGAGGCGCTGGTGCGGAAAGACTTCGCGGCAGTGGCGGAGTTAGATGAACTTGCCTGGGCCGCGCGACAAAGCCATGAGCTCCGCACCGCATCGGCCAAGATGGGACGCCAGCTCATCCTACTTGCAGATTCGCTCCTGCTCGACACGCAGCGAGAGTTTTTCGACCAAGCCAAGGCGCACTTACCTCGCCAACAAAACATTACGGTGCTCGCGCTGTATCAGATTTTGCACGGCATTCCGCTGGAACCGGGGCTTTCTGGATACGTGTGGCAAATGTTCTCAGGCTTCGCGCAGGCGGGGCTGAAGTTGCTACATCTTGGACCCTTTGGGATTCAAAAGATGCTCACCGCGAGCCTGCCCTTGATCGAGGCTTCGGTCAAAAAATCTTTGCTGATTCCGGAAGAAGAAGTTGGCGGATTCCTTCCTATGTGGGATATTTGCTCCGCCCAACATGAGTTCGCAGAAGCGCGGCTCTTTATCTCATAATTTTAACAAAGCCCAATATATGAAAAAACGATTTGTCAGAGTAGGAATAGGAGGTCCCGTAGGATCAGGAAAAACGACCTTATGCCGCTTTCTGTGTGAGAGCTTTCGCGATAAGTGCGACATGGCGGTAATCACGAATGATATTTACACCCGTGAGGATGCCAAGATGCTAGTCACGGCATCTGCCCTGCCAGAAGAACGCATCATGGGCGTAGAGACAGGAGGATGCCCGCACACCGCGATCCGTGATGATATCTCGATGAACTTAGAGGCCATCTCCGAGATGCGAGAGAAGTTTCCCGACCTTGAGGTCATTCTCCTGGAATCAGGCGGCGATAACCTGACCGCGATTTTCTCACCAGAGCTTGTGGATGTCTTCATCTACGTGATCGATGTGACGGAAGGCGATGACATCCCTCGTAAAGGCGGCCCTGCGATCGCGAACAGTGATTTACTCATCATTAATAAGGTAGAACTCGCGCAGTATGTGGGAGCAGACGTCGAGCTGATGAATAAGGACACTTACACCAAGCGGGGGGATCGTCCTTATCTCTTCACTGATATTAAGAAAGAGGTGAAGACGGAGGAGCTGAAGGAGTGGTTCGAGAAATACGTGCTGTTTAGTGACGTGTGAGGTTTTTTGGGCACCGCGAATTTGGCGAATTTAACGAATTATTTTTTGAGAATGAAAGTGTTACTCACCTTATCAATTTTAGTGAATTTAGGGCTTACATATCTAGTAGTAGATATGCTGTTTTCTGGGACAGGTGAGGTTAGAAATGGGAAATTTGGAATTCTTAAAGAGGATATAAAAGTGGGTTTAGTTGGAACGGACAAAGAGTTTTTCAGCCTCCCTAAAGGTCTGGTTGTTAGAGATGTTCATGAAACTGGCGCGGGATGGTTTGAAAATAATAGATTCCGTATTGTAGTTACCTCTGAGCGAGAAGATCTTGTAGATTATAGTGAGGGAGCCAATATTACTACGAGCCATAATAATGAACTCTATTCAGCAGATTTAAACACCGAGCAAAACGCCGAATAATGATTTATTTGAGAAAATATAAAAAATTCGCCAAATTCGCTCAATTCGCGGTGCCAAATCCCAACTTCTTATGCTAAGCGGACATTCTATATCATCGCGCTCACGCCTCTGCTTCGCGGAGCGGGAGAACGGGCGTACTATTCTCCGCCAGCGGCAGACAGGGGGGCTCTCTCATGTCGGGAAGCCGTATTGGAACGGGAAGGTACTCCTCACCCAAGTGGTGAATCCCACTGCAGGCTTTTTTGCGGGGGATTCTCTGAGCTTTGAGATCGTGGTAGAGGAAGGCGCAAAGGTGTTGCTGAGCCAACCCGGAGCGACTCGGATTCACACCATGGAGGCAGACCGAGTCGCGAAGATTCATCAACGGTTTCAGGTTGGAGAAAATGCTTCGCTAGATCTCTACCCTGACCTTAGTATTTCCCAGCGTGGAAGTTCCCTCATCCAACAGACCGAGGTGCATCTGGCGGAGACCGCGAAATGTTGTTATCTCGAAATCCTAACTCCGGGGCGCATCGCGCATGGCGAAACCCTGGAGTGGAATCTCCTGCAGAATAAGCTCGATATTTTTCGCGAGGGGAAGCTTCTCGCACGAGAACGCATGAACTTGGATCAAGAGAGTAACTGGAGGCTCAGAGGGGCCGATGGTGCGCCATTATATCTCGCGTCTTTTTGGGTGCAGCATACTGAGGTCGAGAGCCTGATGGCGTTACCAATTCCAGATTTAGAAGGTGTGCAAGTGGGCTGGACAATATTGGCAGAGAATTTCTGTGCGCTACGCGTAGCAACCAGTTCTAGTATTCTGATGAGGAAAATGGTCGGCTCCATCCGAGAACAGTTTGCATTAGTAGAGCCGTGTTTCGGGAATTCTAACGCGCTTTATTGAATGGCCCGTCGGGCTAATTCTAGGGCAATCTCACATTACCTTTTTCTCGCTTTCGGCAAACAAGATTCCTAAATTTGACAGAATACAAGGGTTTATTCACGATCGTGAATTTTGTTCATCATGTTGCTGCTAGGTGATTCTTATTCACTGATGGAATAAGGGTTTTGGCATGGTCGGTGCTGATTTCAATTACTTCTTATTAACGAGTACACTGCGCACTCCAACCAAATAAGCACCATGAAATTGAAATCAAACAAACTATACAAAATAGCTTCATTATTAGCTATGGGCGTTACTAGTCTTCTGCATGCGGAAGAATATCCGACCGCGGAGGTCAACACTACTGGGTTAGCAGTTACAGATGACACTGTGACTGTTGGACAACTGCACTCGATCACAGGAACGATGGCGATTAGTGAGACTGGATCGGTTGAGGCTGAAAGGCTGGCGATCGAGCAAATTAACGCGATGGGCGGTGTCCTAGGGCGTCAGATTAAGGTTATCCAAGAGGATGGAGCCAGTGATTGGCCGACTTTCGCGGAGAAATCTAAAAAGCTCATCATTCAGGATAAGGTAGCTTGTGTTTTCGGATGCTGGACTTCTGCTTCCCGTAAGGCGGTTTTACCGATCTTTGAGAAGGAGAATAACATGCTGTATTACCCAACCTTCTACGAGGGTCTTGAGGATTCTAAGAACGTAATCTACACGGGGCAGGAAGCAACACAGCAAATTATCTACGGACTCGACTGGGCTTATGAGACACTAGGAACTAGAACGTTCTACCTCATTGGGTCAGACTACATTTGGCCTAGAACCTCCATGAAGATCGCGCGTAATCATATTGAGCGTGTTCTGAAGGCGAAAGATCCGAAGTGTAAAGTAGTAGGTGAAGAGTATTACCCACTCGGGCATACGAACTTCCGTTCACTCATTAACAAAGTGAAGCTGAAGAAGCCTGATCTTATGTTCACCGCAGTTGTTGGTGGAAGTAACGTGGCTTGGTATAAGCAGCTCACATCTGCTGGGGTAACCTCAGATAAGTATAACATGCTCACTATCTCTACTACCGAGGACGAAGTCTTGGGAATTGGTGGAGAAAACTGTGAAGGGTTCTACTCAAGCATGAAGTATTTCCAGTCGATCGACACGGAAGACAACAAGGCCTTCGTAAAAGCGTTCAAAGAGCGTTGGGGTGAAGACAGTGTAGTCGGTGACGTAACGCAAGCGGCATATCTCGGCCCATGGCTCTGGAAGAAGACGGTTGAAAAGGCTGGAAGCTTCGACATTGATAAGATCGCGGCTGCCTCCAGTGGAATCGAATTCTCTAATGCCCCAGAAGGATATGTTCGTATCCATGACACGAATCACCACCTGTGGAGTAAGTCGAAAATCGGCAAATTCCTCAAGAATGGTCAGTTTGAAATCGTCTCCACTTCAGACGAACTCATTGAGCCAAACCCATATCCAGAAGGATACCAGTAAAGACAGCTTTTAAGCTAACTTGTTACTCATAGAGCGCCCTTCCAAGGGTAGGGCGCTTTTTCTCTCTCAACACTTTCTCTATGTGCACCATAAACTGGACGCACTTGTTCCGTACAGTCTCTCAAAAAAAATCAATTTAACTATACCATTATGTTTGCTGAATATTCATTCGAAGAAATAAAATCGATTCTCATTATGCAATCGTTCGGGGGACTCAGTCTCCTCTGTATCTACGTTCTGATGGGGCTAGGCCTCTACGTCGTATTCGGTCAGATGGGTGTCATTAATATGGCTCACGCTGAGTTTTTAGTCATCGGCTCTTACACGATGTGTTTGGCGTCTAAATTTGTCGTCGATCACATGCCGACCTTTATCAATCACTATTTATGGATTGCGATTCCTCTCTCCTTTGGAGTGGCCTTTTTAGTCGGCTGGATTGTCGAGTGGCTTTTGATCAGTAGGCTATACAAAAGGCCGCTAGACACCTTATTAGCGACTTGGGGGCTCAGCCTCATCATGCAACAATGTTTCCGAACCTTCATTGGCGCTCGTGAAATGAGTGCAACCTTACCAGATTGGCTCATGGGCTCATGGGCACCGACCGATACGATCGATATCCCTATCAATGGTTTAGTGATTCTCGCAACCACCATTATTCTCACCACGGGGCTCGTTATCTTCACGCGGAAAACCCGCTGGGGACTTAGAATGCGCTCTACTTCCCAAAACCGCGACATGTCGCAAGCTCTGGGGATTAATACGAAGGTCACAGACCGCTTCACCTTTGCGCTCGCATGCGGCATCTCAGGAATCGGAGGAGCCTTCCTCACTACTGTGGCTTCAACTTCCCCAACGGCGGGAACAGCCTACATTGTTGATGCCTTCTTAGTGCTCGTGCTCGGTGGATTAGGAAGTCTGTTCGGCCTTGTGATCTCAGCAGGATTCTTAGCCCTCCTCTCCTCGATCCTTGAGTTCTTCATGACCGGATCGATGGCGAAAGTTTGGCTCTACCTGATCATCTTCATTGTCTTGGCGAAATTCACCAAGGGTCTCTTCTCATCAAAAGTAAGAACATAACAACTACGACCTATGACTACAAATTCATTAAAACAACCTGGTGGCGGCCTTCTTGATAGGCTATTTAGTGGGCGTTCTAGTATCTTGAGCTATACCGTCCTGGCGATTATACTCTTCCTCGTTCTCCCGAACCTTTTAAGTGCCTTTAGGCTGAATATGGCGGGGAAATACCTTTGCTACGCGTTCGCTTGTATTGGGCTCGTCCTCTGCTGGGGGCATGCTGGAATCCTCAGCCTAGGGCAGGGATTATTCTTTGGGATCGGAGGGTATTCGATGGCGATGTTTCTCAAGCTAGAAGCCTCAGACCCGGAGTCTACCTCGATTCAGTCAACCCCTGGAATCCCAGACTTCATGGACTGGAACCAGGTCACGGAGTTGCCGTGGTTCTGGTATCCCTACAAGAGTTTCCCGCTCACGGTAGCGCTGATCCTGACTCTGCCTGTGATTATCTCCTGCATCCTCTGTTTCTTCTACTTTAAGGGTAGGGTCACGGGAGTGGTCTTCGCGATCATTACTCAATCGATGGTGGCCTGTAGTTGGTACTTCATCGTGGGGAACCAAGGATACTTCGGTGGGATTAACGGGATCACGGATCTGAAAACGCTTAACGGCTGGGACATTCGCACTGAGTCTGCACAGAAGATCTTATACTTCGTCACCTGTATTTGCCTCTTTGGTTGTCTGTTCTTATCGAAGTGGGTTCTCTCCACTCGACTAGGACGCGTCCTAGCTGCTCAGCGTGATAAGGAAGAGCGGGTGCGATTCTCCGGATATAACCTCACCTCCTTCCGAGTCTTCATCTTCGCCTTTGCAGCTTTGCTTGCATCGATCGGAGGAGCGCTCTTTACGCTACAGGTTGGCTTCATGTCGCCTAACCTGATCGGAGTGGTGCCCTCGATCGATCTGATCATCTACACTGCCGTAGGAGGTCGCTTATGCACCGTAGGAGCCGTCTATGGAGCCTTACTGATTAACACTGCGAAGACGATGTTCTCGGAGGCTTACCCAACGGTGTGGGTCTTCATCTACGGAGCGCTCTTCATTCTGATCGTGCTGGCCTTACCGAAGGGACTGGCAGGGGTTTGGACAGATCATGTCCGTCTGTGGATCCGCTCGCTCCTGAAATTGGATTCGCCTGCGAAACCTAAAAAAATTAAATCACAAACAACATAAATCACATGGCTACAACAAATACAGACTACCTATTAGCGATAGAGGACCTGACCGTAAGCTTTGATGGCTTCAAGGCCGTGGATGCTGTCAATCTCTATGTAGATCAAGGCGAACTCCGTGTGATTATCGGACCGAATGGAGCCGGAAAGACGACCATTCTGGATCTGATCTGCGGAAAGACAAAGTCAACCGAGGGGTCGATCAAGTTCAAGAACCAAGAACTTACCAACATGCGCGAACACCAAATCGTGCGGGCTGGAGTAGGACGAAAGTTCCAAACGCCCTCGATCTATGAAAACCTGACAGTCTTAGAGAACTTAGAGATCTCCTACCCTTGGGGGAGGACCGTCTTTGGGTCGCTGAAGTTTAAGCGCGATGAGAAGGTGCAAGCTCGGATCGATAAGGTTGCGGAGCAGATCTACCTCACCGACCAGCTGGACATGGAGGCCGAGTTTCTCAGTCACGGCCAAAAGCAGTGGTTAGAGATCGGCATGTTACTCGTACAGGAGCCGGAGCTGATTCTGCTCGATGAACCTGTAGCGGGCATGAGTTTCAAGGAGCGGGAAGCCACCGCAGCTCTCCTGAAGGAGATCGTGAAGGAGCGTTCCGTGATCATTATTGAGCACGATATGGAGTTCGTAGCCCGGATTGCAAACCGCGTGACGGTGCTGCATATGGGTAAGATCTTAGCAGACGGAACGATGGAGGAAATCCAGAGTAATGAGAAAGTCAAAGAAGTCTATCTGGGGCACTAATTCACACAGAAAATACCATGTTAACTATATCAAATCTAAAAGCAGGATACGGGGAAAGTTCCGTGATCAAGGACCTCAGCTTCACGCTCAAGGAAAATGAAATTCTAGGAGTGATGGGGAGAAACGGAATGGGAAAAACGACCTTATTTAAGTCGCTGATTGGACTTCTTCCCGCCTTTGGGGGAGAGATTTCCTTAGACGGTGAAGACATCACCTCCTATGCGACTTACAAGCGCGTTTACAGTGGACTCGCTTACGTGCCGCAGGGTCGCATGATTTTCCCTAATCTTACGGTAACGGAAAATATCAAAATTGGGTTGGAGAAGACGAAGGCCAAGAAAGTCCCAGATTACATCTATGATATCTTCCCAGTGCTCAAAGAAATGGGCCACCGAAAAGGAGGAAACTTATCAGGCGGACAGCAACAGCAGCTTGCGATTGCGCGGGCGCTCGTGACGGAGCCTAAAGTTCTTCTCCTCGATGAACCTACTGAGGGAATTCAACCCTCCATCATTAAAGAGATCGCCCAAATCCTTAAGCAAATTCGGGATATGAAAGGCATCTCCATCTTAGTGGCGGAGCAGGTTCTCTCTTTCAGTCTGGATGCCTGTGACCGCTTCGTGGTGATCGAAAGCGGAGACTTCATCCATGAGGCCGATCGCGCCGACGTTGATCCAGATAAGATCAAATCCCTACTCGCTGTGTAATGAACAGCACAAACACCAAACCCAAAAATAACTATGCCAAAAACATTAATTAAAATTGATACAACCGTCCATCCAGAAGAACTCGATAACGTCCATAACAGATGGCACCCGGATATTCCGATGGTGGCAATGGTTAAGCCCGGCGATGAGTTCCGTGTGGAATGCATCGACTGGACTGGAGGACAAATCAGCAATGATGATGATGCCACCGATATTAAAGAAGTAGATCTTACCAGAGTTCACTACCTCAGTGGCCCGATCGGCGTTGAAGGTGCTGAGCCAGGAGATCTCATGGTGGTAGACATCTTGGATGTAGGAACACTTGCAGAATCGGAGTGGGGCTTTACTGGTCTCTTTGCGAAAGAAAATGGCGGAGGATTCCTCGATAACCACTACCCTAATGCACGAAAGGCGTGTTGGGACTTTCATGGAATTAAAACGAGTTCACGCCATATTCCAGGAGTAGAGTTCGTAGGAATCTGTCACCCAGGTTTGATTGGATGTCTCCCCTCTAAGGAGCTTCTCGACACCTGGAATAAGCGGGAGAAGGAGCTTTTTGATACTGATCCAGAGCGCACTCCACCACTCTGTGCCCTGCCACACGCGGAAACAGCCCACATGGGACGCATGACTGGAGAAGCCGCGAAGCAAGCTGCTCTCGAAGGCGCACGTACCGTTCCTCCTCGTGAGCACGGTGGTAACTGTGATATCAAGAACCTCACTCGAGGGTCTAAGGTTTACTTCCCAGTTTATGTGAAAGGCGGAGGGCTCTCCATGGGGGATCTTCACTTCTCACAAGGTGATGGCGAAATCACCTTCTGTGGTGCGATCGAAATGGCAGGATACCTCGATATCCGTGTGAGCCTCATCAAGAACGGGGTAGAGAAGTATGGTGTGCTGAACCCGATCTTCCAGACCAGCCCGATGGAGCCAAACTACAACGAGCACCTTGTGTTCGAGGGTATCTCTGTTGATGAAAAAGGGAACCAATTCTACCTCGATGCACACGTGGCCTACCGCATGGCATGTCTGAATGCGATCGAGTACATGAAAAAGTTTGGTTATACAGGGGAGCAAGCTTATGCTATTCTTGGTACAGCGCCAGTTGAAGGTAGGATCAGTGGAATCGTAGATATACCAAATGCCTGCGCGACGCTCTATCTCCCGACGCAGATTTTCGACTTCGATATTAAACCCGGCGCAGATGGGCCAGCCATCAGTATCCAACAAGGAATTGACCTAGCGACTGCCGATTAACGATGAACCCATAATTAACAATGCCTCTTTACGAGTATAAATGCGATAGTCACGGTTCTTTTGAGGTGATGCTCTCTATCGCGGAGAGAGGAAGGGCCGTCTGTTGTCCAACCTGCGACAGTGCCACTCAGAAGGTCTTCACCATGCCCGCCTTACGAAACATGGCTCCAACCATGATGAAAGCGCATGAAAAAAACGAGAGAAGTCGCCAGGCTCCTCACGTATGCGGAAGCACATGTAGTCACAGCCACGCGAAAAAGCCGCAACCGAAAGTACCCGAAGGTCAAAAGCCACCTTTACAAAGCTATAAGGGAAGCCGCCCTTGGGTCATCGAACATGCTTAGAAATAAACCATTTGGTAGGAATAGTTAAATAATACGGAATGTAGGGTCCTCGGGCCCTGCATTCTCAATTTTGTACCGCAACCATGATTATTAATGACATCAGACAACTCGAAGCGTTTCAGGTTTTTTCCAAGACGCTCAGCTTTGCGGAGACTGCTCGGCAGATCGGGGTAACCCCATCTGCCATTAGCCATTCCATTAAATCTTTGGAAACCTTGCTTGATTGCGAACTTATTGACCGAGCGGCCCGCCCAGCTCAGCTTACGCCAAAAGGTAATCGCTTTCTGGCTCGCACCAAGGCGGCCTTAGACATTCTTCAAAATGCACTCGATGACGTCGCGGGAGAAAATGAAATCACCTTGCCAGATAGTGTCGTCCACATCGGGATCGAACGAGCCCTAGCAGATCATGTTTTACTCCATTTGATCCCCCAGCTTAAACTGGCCAACAGTAAGACCAAATTCGAGATTCATACCAACAAAACCAGTATTCTTCTTGAACAGCTTAAGTCCGCTGAAATCGACCTCGTTGCAGGGTTGACTCCCATGCCGAAACATTTGAAGGGGATTGCCCATCAAGAAATCTTTCATACTGAAGAACTCAAAATTATCGCGCCTATAGGGCATGTAATAGAGGAATCAGACTTTGATTGGAGCCAAGAAATTGGGATTATTTCTCTGTGCTATGATGATTATGACAAGGAATTGATCGAGAGTTACTTTCACCAACTTCAAATCAATATTGAGCTACACCATCACGTCGACTCCGAGTCCGCTTTTATCGAACTCATTAAGGCCGGGATGGGGGCGGGAATTGGATCGGAACTCATGCTGAAGGACGCCATTCAAAATGGAGAACTAACTAGTCACGACCTTCCAGGAGGTGCTTTAAAGAGGAACTGGTCTCTCTATAGCATGACGAATCAGCCTTCTGAAAACTTAGCGAAACTATTTAAGTCACTGCTCACCTCACATGTGAAATGAGATTTCATAATGATTTTCCGCTCAGAGAATTTAGCTTAACCTCCGGCTGTCGTATTACGCTTACCCTTTGTTAGGCCCCAAATCAGAAAGGCGACACCTAGCGCAATCATGAAGGTTGAATAGAATTGCCCCTTGGTAAGGAATCCGATCATACTAGAATCTGGTTCGCGGAAGAGTTCAGCGGTCATTCGGCCGACTGCATAGATGATGAAAAAGAGTCCCGTCAAAATTCCGTGCCCTAGCTTCGGGAAACGCACTCTCATAATCCACAAGATTACGAAGAGAAGCGCGCCTTCTAAAATCGCTTCATAGAGCTGCGACGGGTGGCGTGGCATAAGAAGGAGCTCGAAGCTTTCGTGCAGTGCGGGGTGTTCTCGCAATGCCGCTTTCGCGTAATCGATGGTATAGGCTTGCCCAGGTTCTAACGGCGCCACGTTCATGACTGCTCGCATGGCCTCGTCTCGATTCATGAATTCTGGAGTGCTGGGGTCGACTAAAGTATTCGGGAAACGCATCGCCCATTGAGATGCTTGATCGACTTTGCCGTAGAGTTCGCCATTGATGAAGTTTGCCATCCGGACGCAGAAAAGCCCGACTGGAGCGACCACGCATAATCCATCGCCCAACCCCGTCCACGACACGCCCTTTTTTCGGGCGTAGAAGAAGGTGAAAATCACAAGCGCAAAAATCCCCCCATGACTCGCCATGCCGCCATCCCAGACTCGAATAATAGTGAGGGGATCGTTGAGTATATAACTAATCCCCTTATCGGGAATCATGTAAAATAGGACATAACCCAGACGACCTCCTAAGAAAACTCCCAGCATCGCCGCGAGCGCAATGAAATCGCTCACATCCTTATCTGGTAAAACCCATAAATCCTTTCTCGCAAGATGTCTCAGGAGTAAAAAACCGAGCATGAAGCTGATGAGGTAGGCCAGTCCATACCAGCGGATAGCGACGGGGCCTCCAAGCTCGAGGAGGATCGGATTCCAGTCATGGACGTAGGCCGTGATCATTTTGTTTCTTTACCATATCGCGTAGGTCGGGCAATCTAATTTTGACGGAGATCGAAAAATCAGCTAAGGTCTTCCTAAGCGCATGCCAGAAACGTTACCTAAATCATTTCGCGACACCTTTGCTCGACTGCGCAAAAGGCTGCACGAGATGTATCTATTGCAGTGGGCGCTGGTTGCTATCGGCGGGCTTCTCTTGGCGCTATTGGCTTTCGCGTTGTTAGATCGGGTCTTCTTTATTCCTGAGTGGTTGCGTCTAGTGTTTTTCTTACTCGGGTTTCTGGGCTTGCTAGCGGTTGGTCCTTGGCGTTATTTTCGAAAAGCGTATTTCCAGAGCTCTAACATTGCATTAGCGCAGCTCATTAAAAAAAGCCGTAATCGCCTTGGGGATCGCATTCAGGGAGCTCTCGAAATCTCACAGCATGCGGGCCGCTCCGAGTCCCCGGAACTCCTCCACGCAGCCTTGGAGCAAATCGGAGAGGAAACCACCCAGCTCGAACTCAGTAAGGTGCTACCGAAACTGAATCATCACATCTACGCTCTCATTATTGCTGGGTTAGTTCTTGTTAGTATTGGTGGTTTTTGTCTCGCTCCCAAGCAAGCAGCGAACGCCACGCAACGCTTTTTCTTCCCGGTCGCAGAAGTCCCACGCTACTCCACCATCCGCTTTGCGAAAACGCCGAAGGAGTATTATGTGGTCGCGGGGAAGCCGAGCGAACTCGTCATTAAGCTACATGAGAAAAGCCTCTCCGCTCAAGAGGTATTAGGACGCGGTAAGTTATCGGGTAGCCCAGAGCAAACCCTCGCATATGAAAATGGCTTTCACTTTTCTCTGCCCTCCTTAGAGAAAAAAACGACTTTCACGATTCAAGCCGGAGATGCGTATAAATCGATTCAAATCATCCCCAAGCCGCGCCCGCGAATTTCTTCCCTGCAGCTACGCCAAACCTTGCCGAGCTACCTGCAACTGCGTGATCGCACTCTCAGACCTAAAGGAGCACGCGTGGAGGTGTTAGAAGGCTCACAAGTCACGGTTGAACTAGAATCTAGTCAAGACCTGCAAGCTGTCTCCTCGAGCAACTTCTTTGCGTTCGAGCATGCAGGAACAAGGGCTTGGAGTCAGCAGGTCACTGCGACGGAAAAAATCGAGACGAAGCTGTCGATTCGAGACCGTTACGGCCTCCAATCCTTCCCTGAGAAAACACTCTTCATGGATATAGTCAGCGATCGGGCTCCCAGTGTGCGATTGCTCCAAGTCGAGCGCGAGTTTACGCTCCTTCCGCACGAAACGCTAGACCTCTACTTGAGCGCTGAAGATGACTTTGGGATAGAGCGGATTGAGTTGGTTCTCCAGTCTCTGAACCGTCCTAGTTTCATGACTAGTTCACTGGTCAAACGTGGAAACCCCGAGGCCATTACTTTGAAATCGAGCTTCGCGCTGAACCCAGAGGTGCTCGGCATTACGCCAGACTCCTACAACCTTAGCGCTGCTGCCGTGGATTACCTGCCTGAACGAGAGCCAACCCTCTCTGCCCCTGTGACGCTCCACCTACTGAGTTATGAGGCGCACGCGAACTTAATTAAAACACAATTCACAGTGCTGCTGGATCAGTTGGACGAGTTTTACCAAGGATCACTGACGAATTATTTTGAGAATGAGCGAGTTTCCCGTGCCTTTAGTCAGTCCGCACAGACCTATGAGTTTTCCACCCGTATCCAGGACTCTGTGAAGAACGAACGGAAGGCCATGAGTCAATTTAACAGCTTGGTGAGTGATGCATTAGCGCTCTCGGAAGATGCATTCCGTAATCCTGAGTTGGATCGCTCCGCCCAGCTCGCTCTCACGTTGCTTTCCCAGCGACTCACGAACGAGTTCCCGCCGCAGTTTGATGAGCTCATTACGGCTTACGAGCAATCTGACAATAACCGCTTTTCGCTGCAAGCCCGCGCTAATTCCTTTGGACGAGGATTAGGTAAGCAGGCGGAAGTGCTAGATCAGCTCCGCGTCTTGATCGATGAGATGCGCGAGTTTGATCGCCGTTTTGAGGCCTCCAGCTTTGTGCATCGCCTGCAATCTCTTGCTCAGAGTCAATCTTCCCGTGCCGAAGAGCTCTTGCGAGAGTATCACCAGGTCTTAGGGGTGATTTCACGTGAATTAGATCCCGCTCTCCAACAAGTGAATCGTGAAAACACAAAAATGCAGATTGACGATAGCCAAGCCTTACGTTGGATCGAAGATGACTTGCGAAATTACTCTGCTTATGCCGAAAAGCCTGATTTCGCGGATCTTGCAGACGAGATAAAAAGTTCTTTGGTCTACCGAGAAATGCGTGAAATACAAGACCTCCTCGAGAATAATCAGCGTTATCTCGCCATTGTCAGCTCCAAAAAATGGGCGGATCAAATCGAGCAATGGGCGCAAAGTCTTGGTAATCAGGTGGCCCAGAGTGCAGGGGGCGGTGGTTCAGGAGGTGGTGGCGGAAACGCGCAAGAGCAGGATGCCGAGTTCATGTTCCGCATCATGGAAATTGTGCGCGAGCAACAGAACTTACGTGGCAAAACCCGTTCTCTAGAACAACAAAAGCAACTAGAATGATGAAACGATTTTTTATATTTCTATTATTTGCCTTTAACTTACAGGCGGAGGAAAAGAGTTTCAAAGAAGCCCTAGAGGAAGAGCTAACAACGAATCAGGATGAACTGACCGCCGATGTGCAAGAACTAGTAGAGCTTCAAACCCAGTTGCCCGTAATTCAAAAGCTGGAGGAGGTGGAGTCTAGCATGATCAAGGCGACCTTGAAGCTCCTCGAAAATAACACCAGCCAAGAGACGCTCACCATTCAAACCGACATCATTGAAAAAGCCTACGAAGCGGCGAAGGAAAAAAGCAAGGGGCAGGGAGAAGGGGAATCAGAAACCAATAAGGCGATGATGGACATGCTCAAAAAGATGTTAGGTAAGCAAGACAGTTCACCCAACCAAAAACCAGGTAAGGCAGGAGAAAAAGCGGGCGAAGGAGACCCTGGCCAAGGCCAAGCAGGGGAAGCCCCCGAGGAGGTCGAAGTTAATCCTCGCAAAGGAAACCAAAGAACCGTCCCTGCCGCTTCCGCCTACTCCGGACAGCTTCTACCAGAGGAATTCAGAGAGCTATTAGAACCCTATAATGATGGCAGAAAAGAAGGGGAGTCTCCGACAAGTCAGTGACTTCATCAGAACGCTTTTTCTCTTTGCGCTTCACAAAAGACGCCGTAATGGTATGCTCATGAGTTGGGACGAGAGATATCAACAGCAAGACACTCCGTGGGACAAGGGCGCGCCTGCTCCACCACTGTTAGATTTACTAAGAGATCAGAGTGCTTATTTCGGGCAGGGAGAGATTCTCGTTCCCGGCTGTGGCCGTGGGCACGATGCCCGTGCAATCGCGAAGGCAATTCCGCAAGCCGAGGTGGTGGGACTCGATATATCTGCAACTGCGATTCAGGAAGCGAAAGCCTTAGACTTCGATAAAACCTGTCAATTTAGGAAGGCAGATTTCCTCGCGATGCCAGCTGAAGAGTCTTCTGAGGTCTCCGCCATCTTTGAGCATACTTGTTTCTGCGCCATTGATCCTGCGGAGCGAGGTGTTTACGCAGAAGCCTGTGCAGGGCTACTGCCGTCGGGAGGGCATTGGGTAACGATCATCTTTCTCACCCCAAGGGAAGAGGATGACCCAACCATCGGCCCACCGTTCCAAAGCTCGGTAGATGAAATTCACCGCTTGTTCGGAGAGCGCTTCACCCTCGTGTATTCAGAAACTCCTAAGAGCGCTTTTAAGGGGCGTCAGGGAAAGGAACTGGTGATGGTCTGGCGGAGGAAGTGAAATTTTAGGAGAGTGACGGCGTCCCGCCGTCGTTAATTAATACGGCAAGATGCCGTATCTCCCTTATGCAAAAAATGGCCGTTTACACCTTATACTCAGGAAGCCCAAGAGTATCAGGCGTGAGTTCCAGTCCTCCGGAGCGTTCTTCTAGGTCACTATTAATGGCGTCCATGATGTCGAGCTCTGGGCGGAAGTCCGCCGCATGGTAGGAGCTCCGCACGAGCGGGCCACTAGCGACATGACGGAAGCCTTTGGCGAGTGCGACTTCCTTATGCTGCTCAAAAAGTTCAGGCGTAATGTATTCGACGACAGGTAAATGAGCTGGAGTCGGGCGCAGGTATTGCCCAAGAGTGAGGACAGTGACGCCGCTTTCGAGAAGGTCATCCATCGCCGCGTAAAGTTCTTCCACGGTCTCGCCGAGGCCGAGCATGATGCCACTTTTGGTCGCAACATTGCCCTTTACCATTTCCTTCGCTTTCTTGAGAACGGCGAGAGAGCGGCGGTATTTGGCCCGGCTACGCACTAGCGGAGTGAGTCGCTCGACAGTCTCAAGGTTATGATTAAAAATGTGTGGGCGGGCATCCATCACCATCTGGAGCGCCCAGTCTCGGTCATTAAAGTCTGGCACGAGAACCTCGATCACCATCTTGGGGTTAACCGCGCGAACTTGCTCGATGGTGCGCTGAAAGTGTTCTGCACCGCCATCTTTGAGGTCATCACGTGCAACCGCGGTGATCACGACGTGGTTCAGGTTCATACGCTTGGTCGCTTCTGCCACGCGGAGCGGCTCGTCTTCCTCTAGAGCCTCTGGACGTGCAGTCTTGACGGCACAAAACCCACAGGCACGAGTGCAGTTTTCACCCGCAATCATGAAAGTAGCAGTGCCTTGGCCCCAGCACTCCCAACGGTTCGGGCACTGAGCCTCTTCACAGACCGTAACGAGATTGAGATCATCGATGAGCCCCTTAGTGTCCCAGAATACAGGATTGTTCGGTAATCTTACCTTAATCCAACCTGGTTTCTTCTCCTGGTGAAGAAGAGGGTCCATCTTCATTTTTGGTCCGCAACCTGCCATAGTATTCTTTAGGTAATCGGAAAATTACGAAGTTCAACTGTTTATTTGTTGCATCAAGCAGAACAATTAACTCACGCTCTTGATCATGCTCACGAATTCGTCGAAGAAATGCGTGGAGTCATACGGCCCTGGAGCCGCTTCTGGGTGGTGTTGCACGGAGAAGACAGGCGCGTCCGTGAGGCGGAAGCCTTCGACCGTTTTGTCGTTGAGATTGATGTGAGTTACCTCTGCGTTGGCCGGGAGTGAAGATTCATCGGTCGCGAACCCGTGGTTCTGTGCGGTGATTTCTATGCGTCCAGTGCGAAGGTCTTTAACCGGTTGGTTGCCACCACGGTGACCGAACTTGAGCTTGTAGGTTTTTCCTCCAACCGCATGGGTGAGGATTTGGTGCCCGAGACAGATGCCGAAGATGGGTTTTTTCCCGATGAGCTTACGGACTTCGGCATGGATGTAGTCGAGAGCAGCGGGGTCTCCTGGTCCGTTGGAAAGGAAAATGCCGTCTGGATTCATCGCAAGCACGTCTTCCGCAGAGGTGCGAGAGTTGACAAGGGTGACCTTGAAGCCCGCTTGGCGGAGGCGACGGAGGATGTTGTATTTGATCCCGAAGTCATAGGCCACGATGTTGTATTCAGCTTCTGGGAGTTCCTCGTAGGTGCCGACTTGGCCTGAGGTTTCGTTAGGAATGGTCCAGTTGCGGGATTCGCCTTCCCACACGTAGGTTTCTGGGGTGGTGACTTCTTGCACGAGATCTTGGCCAGCCATTGATGGTGTCGCTTTGGCCTTGGCGATCGCCTCTTCCTCTGTGAGTTCGCTGGTGATGCAGGCGTTCATGGCACCACGGGAGCGAAGGTGCTTGGTGACTGCTCGGGTGTCGACCTCTTGGATTCCGACGATCCCGTTATCGAGGAAGTAGTCTTCGAGCGATTGCTCAGAGCGCCAGCTGGAGGGAAGCTCGCTGAGTTCAGCAACGACAAATCCGGTGGCGTGCGTGCTGGCAGATTCTGCGTCCGCGGCGTTCACTCCATAATTTCCCTGCATGGGGTAGGTCATGGTGATGATTTGTCCGCGGTAGGAGGGATCGGTCAGGATTTCCTGATACCCAGTCATGGAGGTGTTGAAACAGATTTCACCAGTCGTGGTTCCCTTTTTACCGAAAGCGATACCCCGAAATACACGCCCATCTTCTAATGCCAAAAGTGCTTCCATAATTTAACCAAGAATAAAATGCAGCTTGCGAGCGTGAGCAAGATAAATTTTTAGTATGTTGCTACTCGGCGTTTTGGATTTGCTCGCGGATTTTCTCGATCTCGGTTTTTCCCTCCACGACGAGCTGGGCAAGGAGAGCGTCATTGGCTTTGGCACCGATGGTGTTAAGTTCACGATTTAGCTCTTGGCAAAGGAAATCGAGCGACCTGCCAATGGGTTCGTTTTTCTGCAGGTAGTCCCTGAATTTATCGAGGTGGGACTGGAAGCGGGTGATTTCCTCCGTGATGTCGGAGCGGTCAGCATACAGGGCGATTTCTCTGATGATGCGCTCGTCCTGCGCGATGGCTTCATCTAGGCCATTGATGTCTTGGAGCTTGCTGATTAAGTTCTCGCGATACTGTGTCAGCACGATGGGGGCACGCTCGGTAATCTTTGTGAGGAGAGACTCCGCGGTTGCAAGTCTAGTTTCGCAGTCGACTTGTAGGTCTGCGCCTTCGCGTTCGCGCATTTCGATTAGGTTTTTTAAGGCTTCACTAAGGCTGGTTTTGATTAGGGGAAGCGCCTGTTCCGCTTCGACTTCCATTGAGGTGAGAACTCCTGGAATGGTCAGGATCTCGGAGGGAGTTAGTGTTAGTTCGCGCCCTAGTGTGGTAGAAAGGGATTGGAATTCTTTTTCTAAAGCGAGAATTTTCTGCTGATCGAGCGTGAGGGCGTTCGATGCATCATTTATGCGCTGCACAGTAATTTGAGCGGTTACGCGTCCGCGAGAAATCTGATCGAGGATTTGTTTGCGCAGTTCTCCCTCTAGCTCCGATAGGGAGCGCGGTAAGTTGATGGCGATCTCCGCTTGCTTCCGGTTGAGTGAAGCGAGCTCTACATTTACGGTGAGGGTTTCATTGCTTGATTCTCCTCTACCAAAGCCAGTCATTGATTTCATGGTTAGAGGTTTACTGGAGTAGGGATGCAGATGTAAAGGTTTTTGGATTGAGGAGCGCTTGGAGAAATCTGGAGGCTGAAATTATTGTTAATAAAATAGTGAAAAGATGGCTTGCCAACCGAGAAATATGGGATATAAACCACGTCCACGTTTTCACCTGCTCGGGTGGCGGAATTGGTAGACGCGCCAGACTAAGGATCTGGTGTCCATTGCGGACGTGGGGGTTCGACTCCCCCCTCGAGCACCATCTCTTTTCAGAGAGATTATTGTTTTTACTATGTCACTTAACGGCTCCGACATTGCAGTTTCTCCCATTGGTTGGGTGGAGTCTGTCTTCAAGGAAAAATTCGGCACTCCGCGTCAGTCTGGGGTTGTTCCTAGTGCTTACGGGGTGTTGCATTTTTATGCACCTTATGACGCTCAGGAGGCTTTTGAAGAATTGTCGGGATTTTCCCACTTATGGGTTATTACGCAGTTTCACTTAATTCCTAAGGAAGATTTCAGACCCCGTGTTAGGCCTCCTAAATTAGGTGGGGAGAAAAAAGTAGGGGTCTTTGCCTCGCGTGCTCCGTATCGGCCAAATCGTTTGTGTTTGAGCGTGGTGAAGTTGGAGCGAATTATCGAGGAAAAGGGGAAGGTGCGGTTAGAGGTGTCAGGATTGGATCTAGTGCAGGGATCTCCTATTCTGGACGTGAAGCCGTATTTGCCTTACGCGGACTCTATTCCTGCCGCGACGGCTAGTTTTGGACTTGCTCGCGAGGAGAAAATTGAGGTGATTCCCGCTGATGATCAGGTTTTTACCGAGCTTTCGGATGAGGAGGTGGTGTTGATTATTGAGGCATTGCAAGCGCAGCCGCAGCCTGCGTATGCGAAAGAGAATCAAGGCTTTGGCTTATTCTTGGCGGATTTGAATGTTCGATGGCGTTTGGGAGAGGGGAGGATCATTGTTGAGCAAGTTGAAAAGAAATGTTGATATTTAAGATTTCTTAATTTATTTTGCTAAGCATGTTGAAAAATATTTTCTTCTTAGCGTGTGTCGCAGGGACGGTTGTGAGTTGCAAAAAAGCTCCCGACGCTCCGAGCACGGGTGTTGTGGTATCGCAAGACTCATTGTTTTCGGTAGTGGAGACAAACGACACAGACTCACTGGCGAGCTTGATTAAGAGTGGTGCCGACTTGAATCAGAAGGATGAGGAGGGGAATACGGTCTTACACATTGCGGCTTTGCATGGGGCTACGGAGGTGGCGAGCAAGTTAGTGCAGAGTGGAGTTAATGTGGATAGCCTAAATAATAAGGGAGAGACCCCGCTGATGGTTGCCACGCGTGCAGGGCAGGTAGGGACGATTCGGAGCCTGTTACGCTTGAATGCTTCGCCCGATTTGAAGGATGATCTCGGGTATCGCCCGATTACGATTGCCGCAGAATCTGGTGATCCGGAGGTGCTCGAAGCTCTAGCCCTGTATTCTAGACAGTATTTAGATGACGCGCTCTTTGTGGCATCATTGAAGGGCTATAGTGAGATGGTGAATCCTCTAACCAATTACGGAGCGTCGGTTTACAGCCGTCTGGATGCGGATGGGCGCACGCCACTTATGTTGGCGGCACAGAATGGTCACCAAGAAACGGTGCGGGTGCTGCTAGAGAATGGGGCGAACCGGTATAGTACTGATGAGGAGGGGCAGACGGCATCTCAGTTAGCTAGCTTTGCTGGGCATGATACCATCGCGGAGTATCTCGGGGAAGTGCCGACGGAAGATGAGTTTAGTATTATCGAGATGGATGAGGGAATTATTGCCGAAACGGTGTCCCAAGTCGTAGAGTCAGATCATGCATTTGCGGTTGCGACTGCGGCGGCCACAGGAAGTGCGGCGGCATCTCTTCCGGAGAAGGTGGAGTTTGTATCACTGAACAGCAGAACCCTCCAGACTGCACCTGCAACGCTAGGTGAGTCGATAGAGATTAAGGCGTATCGTGAGGAGTCGTTACCTGTGAAGGTAAGCGGGGTTTCGAACGAAAAAGTCTCGGTGAAATACCTCTATGGTGACCATAAAGTAGTGGATGTTCATCCAGGAGAAACGATTCCAGAGACGAATCTCGAGGTGGTTTCTGCGACACAAAAGCGTGATCCTTCTAAGATGAGCGGAGGAGTTCCGGCTGATGTTTCACTGGTGCAGGTAAAAGATAAGACCACGGGTGAGGTGAAGCAAATGACGGCGGGTCTGAACGTGGGCAGAACAGAGCCTTTCGCGGTTGTTAAGGAGTCTGATTCAGATCTCTTTATGGTGGCTAAGCGCGGAGATATTTTTAAGGATAAAGACGGCACTTCTTTCGAGATTTTAGAAGTTCGCTCGACACAATTGGTTATTATGGATATTGCCTCAGGGGAGGTTCAAACTCTTAAAAAATAAACGATGAGCACCGAGACAGAAGTATCAAGTTCGCCTGTAAAGCAATTTTCCATTATGCTTCCCAATGAGGCTGGGGCGCTCCAGTCTCTGCTCTCCCTGCTGAAGTCATCAGGGGTTGAGCTCCTAGGGATTAGCGTCAAGGATTCGAGCGATGTCACGATTGTGAGGATTGTAGTGACAGACCCTGAGACGACGGGAGAAATTTTTATGGAACGGGGAATCCCGCACACGACAAGCGAAATGCTGGTGGTAGCCTTCCGTGAAGCTGCGAGCGAGCTGCTGAATTGCCTGAATACCTTTAATAATGCGGAGACTAATATTGATTTTGGTTACGCTCTCTTGCCGCATCCTAAGGGGCAGTCACTCTTTGCGTTTCATGTCGATGATGTGGAATTCGGGAAGCATTTATTGTTTAATGCGGGCTTCACGGTTATGGAGCAGAGTGACCTGAGTAGATGAACTCAAAAAATCGTGAATATTTCGCGATAGATCCTGTCTATAAGAACAATATGAAATCGATGCATTACCTTCTCCTTGTGCTTACGGGCTTTCTTGTTTCTTGTGGTTCCCCGAATTATTTTTTGAAAGAAGCGAGTAAAGGTGACCCGCATGCGGTGCTTTCTCTGCGGAATGGAGCCACTCAGATCACGAAGATCGATGGGAAATACCCACCTGAAAAAGGAGGGGCAACCGTGCGACTGGAGCCAGGAGCCCATACCATTGAAGTTGCGACCCAAGGGCAACAAGTAACGATTTTTAATGGGTTGTTCGGTGCTCCAGGACAAGAAGTGAGTGCTCAGGCAATCATGCCGGTAGATTTAGCCCCAGGGAAGTTTTACCGCCCGGAGGCGACCATTAATGCTGCGGGAACTTACTTTTTCTTGAGAGATGAAAGCGGGATTCGCTCCTCTCTGACACGATCATTCACCTCATCTTACTGAGTTCTCAGACTTGGGTAGGTTGCAATTATAGGCAGCGCTGTGTGAGAGTTTTTAATTTGAATATTGATAGGATAATTTTCTTGTGGCGTATTGTTATAGATGAAAATCAATTTATTCACTCTATTTGCCTTACTATTTCTCAGTTCCACCAGCTTTGGAAAAGAAGCGCCCAAGCCAAATATCATCTTTATTTTTGCAGATGACTGGGGCTGGGAGGATCTAAGTTGTCATGATCACCCCTATGTTAAGACTCCGAATATAGATCGATTAGCAAAGGAGGGGACGGACTTTCACCGCTTCACGGTGGCGAGTGCTGTGTGCTCCCCCAGTCGGACAGCGGTAATGACAGGGCATTTCCCTTCACGATACTCGATTGATGGGCACTTCGCCTGGGTTCCACAGAATGCGCAACGCGGGATGCCTGATTGGGTAGATCCGAGTTCTCCAAGCATGGCACGTATTATGCAGAGTGCTGGGTATGCTACGGCGCACTTTGGTAAGTGGCACCTCTCCAATAACATGATTCCAGACTCTCCTTCTTTACTGGAATATGGCTATGATGAATATGGGGCCTTTAATTGCTCAGGAGAGCAGATGCCGTATGATCATGATGTTGATCGCTCAATAGCCTTTATTGAGGGAGCGACCAAGGAAAGTAAGCCCTTTTTTATTAATCTCTGGATTCATGAGCCTCACACTCCTTTCCATGTGATTCCGAAATACCGTCAACAATTTGAACACTTAGAAGATGAGGCGGATAACATTTATGCTGCTACTCTCGCCTATGCAGATGAGCGAATCGGCGAACTACTAGATTACCTCGACGCCCAAAAGTTGACTGACGATACCTTGGTTATCTTCAGTTCCGATAATGGCCCAGAGCGTAAGCCTGCAGGAGGAGAGCCAAAATTATCTTATGACTCCGCTACTGGAGCAGGCTTCGGGACAGCAGCCGCTAAGGGGACGACGGCAGGAAGAAAGGGATATAAGGCGTCACTTTATGAAGGTGGGCTTAATGTGCCTTTCTTGGCTCGTTGGCCAGGAAAAATTAAAGCCGGGGTTATCGATGGTGAAACAATTCTTTCTGCCGTAGATCTTGTTCCTACCTTTGCAAAACTCGGAGGGGCTAAATTACCAACCGGTTATGAGCCTGATGGGATTGATCAAACACCAGCCCTGTTAGGGGAGCCGCAAAAAGTCCGAGAAAAGACCCTGTTCTGGCGCTGTAATCCACGATTCCCGTCAAATAAAGCCTATCCTGACCACTGGGCAAAATATGCAGTCTTATCTCAGGGCTATAAATTACTGGCCAATGCAAAGTTGACTCAAGTCGAGCTTTATGACCTTAAGCAAGACCCTCTTGAACAGGAGAATTGCATAGACAGTGCTCCGGACGTGTTCGAGTCGATGAAAGTAGAGCTCAACCAATGGCTTAAAACGTTACCTACTGAACCTTTTGGAAATGTATTCTCCTCTCTCCGTAACAACGAAACTAAATAAATCTATGAAGCTCACTTCACTAACACTATCCTTTGGTCTGCTCATGGCGGCCATAGCCGCTCCCGTAAAACCTAATATCGTAATGATTTTGGTTGATGATCTAGGTTGGCAAGATGTCAAATGCTATGATATTGATGAACCAAGTCCAATGGAGACGCCGAATATGGATGCGCTTGCTAAGCGCGGGGTTCAATTCTGGCAGGCGTATTCACCTGCTCCCACCTGTGCCCCTTCACGCTGCGCCATCATGTCTGGAGTGCATCCCGCAAGAGCTCAAAAAACGCATGTAGTAGGAGGAGATTTACCGATTCCCGGCTCAGCGAGATCGACCATGATAACGCCATGGTATAGCGGAAGGATCGTGCAAAATACCCCCACTTTGGCGCAAAGTCTCAAGACGCATGGTTATAAGACAGGGCATACTGGTAAGTGGCATATTGCCCGTAACCATCACGATGACCCACAGCCAAAATCGTTGGGATTTGATTTTACGACCCACATTAAGGGGCAAGATAGTAGAGGGGTGCAGACTGGGATGAAAAACCGCTTAGAGGAATTCTCCACGAGCGACCCAAATTCATCATACCCCTTGGATAGTAACGGGTATCCCACAGATCCCGTGACTGAGGAATCATTGAAGTTTATGGAAAAAAGTAAGGATGAGCCCTTCTTTCTCTATAACGCAACATGGCTTGTGCACACTCCCATCCAATCCCGTAGCCGTGAGCTACTCGAGAAGTATTGTGAGAAGTTGAATCAGCCATTCCCTACAGATCAAAATGAAAAATATACTACGGCAGGGCAGATTAACCCGTATTATTGCGCCATGGTGGAGACGCTCGATTACTATGTTGGTAAAGTTGTAAACTACCTTGACCAGACAGATGACCCACGCAACCCAGGGCAGAAGTTATCAGAGAATACCTATATCATTTTTACTTCGGATAACGGAGGGATGGAAGGGAGCTCTAAGAAAGGGGTGATCACGGATAATTTCCCATTAGATCGTGGTAAGCTCTCTGCGAAAGAAGGTGGCGTGCGTGTGCCCTTCCTTATCGCAGGGCCTGAGATAAAGGGCGGGGTGGAATCAAATGTAATGATTAACGGTCTCGATCTATACCCGACAATTCTAAATTGGGTGGGAGCTCAGCCTCAGGAGGGGCAAGTTCTCGATGGTTCAGATTTATCAAGCCTGCTGAAAAAGGATGCGAAAAACCCTGAACTCGTCATCAATGCGCAAGGGAGTGTACGTGACACCATGTTTTGGCACTATCCTCACCCCTCACATTCATGCAGCACTATCCGTGTTCAGGGGCAGAAATTACTCATTAATTACGGAGCTGAATACAATCCTAAAGTGAATGATTACGAGCTGTATGAATTATATGCAGCGGATGGAAGTCGAGTAGATATTGAGGAGAAAAAGGACGTGAGTGAAGAGCGCCCAGAGCAAGTAAAGCTCTTGCAAGCGAGGCTTAATGCCGAGCTTGACCAGATGATTGCGACACGCCCGTATAAAAATCCGAAATCTCCCCACACAGGAGAACAGGCTAAGCAAGTTCCGACGGTAACTGACCATCAGTTAAACGGGACAACTCTGACCGTTCAATTTGAAGAAAAAGGGGCGAAAGTGGAGAAAGCATATCTCTATTACACCACCGCTGCACAAAGCAAAACGAGTGAATGGTTTAGAGCAACCGCAACAGTCAGTGGAGCTAGCGCATCAGTGGAACTTCCTATTGAGGCAACACATGGCTTTATCTCCTTGGTGGATGAAAATAACTATTTGGTTCTCCATCCCAACGTAACTAAAAAGGATGATATGAAAACGCTATTGAAAGCAGCAATAGCGTTGAAGTAACGCGCCGCAGTTAACTCTAGAAAAGAAAAAACCATTTTGTGTCGGACACAAAATGGTTTTTTTGAAAATAAGTGGCACGTTCGTAGGGAGTCGAACCCCAAACCTCCTGAGCCGTAATCAGGTGCTCTATCCAATTGAGCTACGAACGCACTGGGCGGGAAGTATTAAGAGTGAAAGGAATCAGAGTCAAGCATGGAGTTAGACTTTCTTTGTTTGGCTTATTAGAATAGGAGAAAGCCTCTGTAGTCTAGATAGATAGGTCTGGTGACGATAGATGGGCGCTTACGGATGGAGTTATCGATCGATTCTTCAATCGCGCTCACCGCATGGTTTTCAAAGTCGATTACGGTCTTGCTTTTGATCTCTTCTGTTACGTGGGAGAGCTTTTTGTAGCTTTGGCCAGTCCGCGGGTCTCGGAAGTAGGCGTAGTGCTTTTGCTCATAAGTCTCAATATACTCGAAGCGGCCTGAGTCCCCCTTATTCGTACGTCGTAGTGATGTTTTGGTGGGTTCTCCGAGAGAGGCGATCACCTCTTCTGGCGTCATACCGATCGTAACTTCTTCGTTACGAATATACTGATTTACAATGATTTGTCGTTCGTAAACTTTCTTGAAATTAGAGATGAAATCAGGGTCATTGCATGATAGGGCATGGGGAGATACCCAGCCTACGATGTTGCCATTACGTCCCTTGGTCTTAATCTTGTAAGCGCGGTCATCAAAGGCGATCAGTTCGGCTTTTGCTCCTTTTTGAATAGAAGCGAGCTTGTTGTTTCCCTGCTTTGTGAAAAATACGGGACGGTTTTCGATCACATCAAAGACAATTTTTTCTGCGGTGAGGTCTTCAATGAAAATGACGTCTTGATCATTTTTGAGGAACGTTGACTCACTCTTTTTAATTTGAGCGCAACATATCGAGAGCAAGGAAAGGAAGACGGCTAGGTTTTTCATGACAGCGTTGTAATACATTGGACTACGGTAATTACCTAATAAATTCAGCTTTATTTATCTTTTTTGTCGGCTGGAAAAGCAAGCGGCCAGATTGTCGACAAATTATTGGACAGAAAAGAAATGATCAAAGATAGTGACTTTCATTATGACCAATAATCTTTCTAGTAAACTCTTCGCGAAGGCTAAAAAGTTAATGCCTGGTGGGGTGAATTCTCCGGTGCGAGCCTTTAAAAACGTCGATGGGGAGCCGTTCTTCGTACAGCGCGCTAAAGGTAGTCGCATTGAGGATGTAGATGGGAATCATTACATCGATTATATTGGGACTTGGGGGCCTGCGATTCTAGGGCACGCGCCTACTCCGGTGATTCACGCGGTGCATGAGGCTGCTAAGATGGGGACTTCCTTCGGGATTCCCAACCTCTTTGAGGTGGAGATGGCTCAGAAGGTGGTGGACTGGGTGCCGAGTGTGGAGAAGGTGCGCATGGTGAGCTCAGGGACGGAGGCGACGATGTCTGCGATCCGATTAGCGCGTGGTTACACGGGGCGGGATAAGATCGTGAAGTTTGAGGGTTGTTATCATGGGCATGTGGATTCCCTCCTGATCGCTGCTGGTTCAGGCGCGCTCACCCATGGAGAACCAGATTCCGCAGGAATACCAGCGTCCTTTGCGGAGCAGACCATTACGCTTCCGTTTAATAATTTTGAGAAATTAGAGGAGGTGTTTGAGAAGTATGGGGAACAGTTAGCAGCTGTGATTCTGGAGCCGTTTCCTGCCAATGCAGGCCTTGTGTTCCCATTGGAAGGCTATCTTCAAAAGCTACGCGACCTGACCACCAAGTATGGAACGGTCTTGATTTTTGACGAGGTCATGACGGGATTCCGCGTGGCGAAAGGCGGCGTTCAGGAATTGGTCGGGATTACGCCTGACTTAACCGCGATGGGGAAAGTGATCGGAGGAGGTCTTCCAGTAGGCGCGTTTGGAGGGAAAGCAGAAATTATGGATTGTCTCGCGCCGCTTGGCCCTGTGTACCAAGCGGGAACGCTGAGTGGAAACCCAGTGGCAATGGCGGCAGGTCTAGCGCAAATGAAGGCGATGGAGGAGCAAGATGGTTACACGCAGCTCGAGAAAATCGGGGCGCAATTAGAGGAGGGCGTGTTGAGTATTCTGAAGGAAAAGGGCCTCGGATATAAGTGGAATCGAGTCGGATCCATGTTTTGCCTCTTTTTCACGGATGAGGTGATCGTGAATGTCGATAATGTGATGAAGAGTGACATGGATCACTTCCGTAAGTTCTTCTGGAAAGCCTTAGAAGGCGGGGTGTATTTTGCGCCCAGCCCTTATGAAACTGGATTCCTCTCTGTGGCGCACACGAAGCAAGATATCGAACAGACGCTTGAAGTTATCAGTAATTCACTCTAAGCTCCGATCTATTGAATGAATCCAGAATCCAGCAACGAGATGAACGCACGGGAGTCCCTACGGCACTCCGCGGAGAAGAATGTGGCGCCGAAATCAGATCGGCTTGCGCAACCCTTAACCACCGCCGAGCGCGTGGCCTCATGGAGATATCTCGCTTCACTCCACAGAGGGAATCGACTTCGATTGATGTTTGGACAGCCGCTCTTATAGACAAGGCGAAACTGTGGGACGTACCGATCGTGCCTATGCAGTCGCTTGGACTTGAGCGCGATGAGGATGGTTTTTTGGATTCCAATGACTTACAACCGCTGCCGTCTGGGGCGGAGGCGAGCCCGTATCTCGATTACAAAGCGAGAGAGGTCTATAAACTCTTTGATCTCAGAGCCAATGGCGGCATGGGGAAGAAGATCGTTATGCAGCGGAACGATGAGGGGCAGCTCGTGGACGAGATTAAGGATGCGGTGTTCCAAGATACGATCCGCAAGCTCTCTGCAATCAATGACGGAGGAGGTCATCCAACGGAAATCGTCGGGATCGTTGATAGCTTTGACCACCTTTTGGTGAAGCAACCCCTCGCTGAGCCATATCACAATTTTGAGGAAGATCGCCGTGCTGCGATGGATTTTATGCGATGCGTGACGCCGATGGGAGGGCATTTTCGTAATCCACTCTCGGTATTTTTTGCTCAAGGCGAACCTTGGTTAATCGGAGACTTACACAAAGGGAATGTGATGATCAATGCGCTGGGGGAGCCAACCATAATTGATGCCCTAGTGGGATATCTGCCTCCTTATGTTCAGAGAGAGTTGCCATGGGTCGGGATGGCCGCCCATGATTCGGCTTTGTATAGAGAAACAGGGCAAGCACCGTTAAAGAAGTTGTTTGAAGATGTAGATGATGATTTGCTTTGATCGATTTACATGCTCTAAGTCTTTTTATTTTGCTTTATCGCTCCTATAATAGCGGAAGTTTTAAGTTGCGGAAGAGAGGTGGTGAGTTTACAGTCTCAAAAAATGGCTAAGACCTCGTTTAAAAATATTCTGCTTTTCGTTGGCCTTCTGAGTTTAAATGCAAAGGCATCGGATATGATTGATCCTGCTCTGATCAAGAAAAACGCGAATGCAATCGATGTGATTGTTGCAGAAAACTTCAAGTTGAATAATATCACAGTTCCTAAAGTGACTGATGATGCGACCTTCATGCGGAGAGCGTTTTTGGTATCAATTGGTAGAATGCCAACTCCAAAGGAAGCGCTTCAGTTTATTGAGCTAGAGCACCCTGATAAACGCTCTCTTTTGATTGATTACCTGTATAACTCTAAGGGTTACAGTAGTCATTTGACGAATTGGTATTATGACTTGTTTACTTTGAGAGAGAGTTTTGGATCAAATACGGTTATCAGAGATAATGGGCGTTTGATTGATTGGTTTAGAGATGCGGCGGCATCTAATATGGCTTGGGATGATTTATGTCGAGAGATCTTGACTTCCAGGGGGAATGTTTACGAGACGTCAAAGCCTGCTGGTTATTTCGAGAAAGGGGATGCAGTAGATGATCATCTTTCTAATACGGTAAGGATTTTTACAGGCGTCAGGTTAGAGTGCGCCCAATGCCATGATGACCCTTTCCAGGAGTGGGAACAGATGGATTTTTATACTCTTAAGGCATTTGTTGAAGGGCCAGTTGGATACAAAGGTAAGGGCGATTACGGAGGAATTTTCTCTAAGGTTAGAGAACTTCAAACGTCTAGCCCGGGGAAGTATAGTAATAATCATGTGGGTAGACTACAGAGTCTCTTATTCTCTCTGAATGCTGTGGCAAGTCATGGGACGAGCCCTGATAAAGGATATGGCCGAGTTGAGTTGCCTGAAAACTATCAGTATAGAGATGGGAAACCTGGTGAAATGGTTGGAGGTCGAACTCCTTTCGGTGACAAGCTACGCACAGGAGATTCGAGAAACGATAAAGACTCACTGACGAAATTTGCGGATTGGATGACATCCGACAAGACTCCGGAGTTCTCTATCACAATCGCGAACCGTCTCTGGGAGAGAGTGATGGGTATCTCATTAACTCCCGTAACAGGGGATTATGTAGACCCTAAAGATACCAATTTTAGGAAGCTGATACTCAAATTAGCTACAATCATGAAAGATTACGATTACGATATGAAAACATATCAAAAGACACTCATGAGCACGCGCACGTTCCAGTTTGTTTCCACCCAAAAAGATCTGAAGAATGGAGAGAAAAATGCGCTTGACGGAAGAAGAGCAACTAGAATGTCAGCGGAGCAAATATGGGATTCATTACTATCGCTCTCTGTAGCAGATCCTGACAGCCTTCCTACACGAGCTAAGGAGTCTTCAGATTTCTTGTATGCGGGACAACTTGTTATGAGTAAGGCGGACATGGCAAAAAAGGTCAACTCATTGAATACTGAGGAGTTTAATGATTATCTTTTTGAGCTATACGAACAGCTCAAAAAGAAAGAATTTCCAGCGGCAGAGGCCGGGGCAGATTCTAGTGATGTCTATTCAAATATGCGGTCCTACAGGCGCGGAGTAAATTCTGGGCAACTCAAAAGAGCTTCGGAATTCCCTTCACCTGCCGGTGGGTTTTTCGCAGTCTTCGGCCAGTCTACACGTGAGGCAGCTATTGATGAAGCGAGCAAGGAAGGTACGGTTTCTCAAGCTCTAGAATTACTTAATGGCCAAGTTCAGAGCTTAATTATCCACAACCCGAAATCATCAGCGAATCAAGTGATTGACCAGATAGAGGGTGAAGAGGAGCGCATAAAAACAATCTTCCTTGTGGTCTTAAACCGTATACCGGACGATAATGAAATGAAGCTCTGCTTAGACGTTGTCAAGGGAGCAGGTAATAAGGCGGCCGCTTATCGAAACATAGTGGCTGGATTGATCTCCTCCCAAGAATTCTATTTTATTTTTTAACCCCCAACAATCCTAATTATCATGAGAACTAATTCTACCGACGAGGTATCAAGACGCCAATTCTTAATTGACAATGCTCGTAGGCTTCTGGGAGTCAGTGTTGCACCCATGCTGGGTTCTAGTCTAGCAACATCAGCTCATGCAAAAGAAGGTTCAAAAAATGCAAACCCAGCGCGGTCTGTAATCTTCTTGAATATGGATGGCGGGATGAGCCATGTAGACACATTTGACATTAAGAGTGGTAACAAAAAGGTCAATTCTATAGAGTCCAGTATTAAGGGATTTAAAGTGGCGAATTACCTCCCCCAAACGGCAAAAGTGCTCAATGAGTGCACGGTTATTAATTCCATGACGTCGAAAGTAGGGGCCCACCCACAGGGGCAGTACTTACTTCACAAGAATTACACTCCGCTTGGGACAATCATTCACCCGTCCTTGGGCGCTTGGGTCACACGAGAAGCTGGAAGAGTAAATGAGGAATTACCAGGATACGTGGCAGTGAATACTCCTGCTGGTCATACTGGTGGAGGATGGATGGGGGCCAACTATTCTGCGGCCTTGGTTGGAAAGCCTGAGGAAGGTTTGAAAAATGTAGATCGCTACCATAGTGTATCTGAGAAAGACTTTAATGATCGCTTGAAAATTGCAGATGCCTTGAATGCCAAATTCCACCAAAATTACGCTACTCCTGAAGTCAAGGGATACGCGGGGCTTTTTGATGAAGCGGTCAAGGTAATGAACTCTGAGGATTTAGAAGCGTTTAAGATCTCTAAAGAGAGCTCCCAAATGCGTAGTGCCTATGGTATGACGGACTTCGGTCAAGGTTGCTTGTTAGCCCGTCGATTAGTAGAGGTAGGAGTACGTTACATAGAAGTCACATTAGGAGGCTGGGATACTCACTATGATAACTTTACTGGTGTAGAGGCTCGCTGTAAAGAGTTAGACCAAGCTTACGCACAGCTTATTAACGATTTGAAAAGCAAAGGCCTGCTCGAATCGACAATGGTCGTATTAGCGTCCGAGTTCGGTAGGGGACCTGTTCAGCCTCAGTATAATGATGGTCGCTCTCACCATGCATCTTCATTTACTAGTATCATTGCTGGAGGAGGAGTAAATAAAGGGATGGTATACGGTCAAACGAGCAAGGATGCCATGAAGGTAGCTAGTGACCCAGTGACGATCTATGATCTTAATTCAACTATCGCATACGGCTTAGGTTTAGATGCGCATAAGGTTGTTTATTCTCCTGGCAAGCGCCCATTCAGAATTGCAGGGTCCGATAAAGAAAAAGGGGCGCCGGTGACGAGTATATTCACCTAGGGCGTGTTGACAATTAAATCATTGTAAATGAATAATGTCATAGGAATTCTTGTTCACTCCGTTCATTTGGAGAGAGTGGAGGATCTTTTCTGATTTTTCTGCGTTGTTTTTCAGTTGCAGTGCACGCACTGCGCCTTCAAGAAGCCTTGATAAATCAGAAAATCTCACTCCAATTTACTTCAATTTAATTGTCAACACGCCCTAGTATTCTCCAGTTTTATGATCAGCCTCACTTGGATGTTATCTAAGTGAGTTTTTTATATCCACTTGTTGCGAGAAATGTGCTATGATTCAAAGATGGATGTGTCGCAATTAAGAGAGAATTATACGCAAGGAGGAATGGAAAAAGAGGATCTGGCAATAGATCCATTTGCACAGTTTCGGGAATGGATCGAGGCCGCTGTAAAGGCGAATTTACCAGAGCCTAATGCGATGACATTATCTACTGTGGGCGGAAATGGGATCCCTAGTTCGCGGACTGTGTTATTAAAGGGAATTGACCATGGCTTCTGTCTATTTAGTAATTACCGTTCTCAAAAGGCGCAAGACATCAATGCTAATCCTAACGTGGCGCTGACCTTCCTCTGGCATGCTCTAGAGCGCCAAGTGATCATCCAAGGGGTTGCGGAAAAAATGTCTGAAGCAGAAAGCGCCGCCTATTTTGCTTCCCGTCCCTATGAGTCTCAAATCGGAGCTTGGGTCTCTGAGTCACAGAGCAGCGTGCTCCCTGATCGTGCTGAAATCGAGGCGAGAGATATTGCGCTAAAAGCGAAGTATCCAGAAGGCGCTGTTCCGCTCCCAGAGTTCTGGGGCGGCTACCGCGTGATTCCATCGAAAGTGGAATTTTGGCAAGGCCGAGTCGGCCGTTTACACGACAGGCTTCGATACGTTCACGCGGGTGAGAGTTGGGAGATTGAGCGCTTGAGCCCATAAGAAACTTCTTGCGTCGAAAATGATTCTAGCGAGGATAAGGCTCTTATGATTCATTTAGTTCATTTTTGGCTTAAGGAGGAATACCAGACCGAAGAGGTTAAAGGTAAGTTTGAAGCTGCATTGGAGAAGCTTTGTCAACTCCCGTTGGCGATGCAGTCTAGCTGGGGAGTTCCTGCAGAGGTCAAGGCTCGCCCTGTTCTAGACTTGTCCTGGCACTATAACTTAGTGACGGAGTTTGAGTCTATTGAGGCTCACGATGAATACCAAGTCGATCCTGAGCACGTAAAGTTTCTCGAAGAAAATAAACATTATTGGGAGAAGGTGCTCGTGATGGATTCCGAGATCATGTTCTCCGCATAATGGAGTCTGTGACTTATTAGTCTACCCCTAAGGTTTGGTCGATTAATCGTTTAAGACCAGCGGCTGCAAATTCACTACTTGGGTAAATACTCTTTGCCTGTAGGTAGTGGTTAATGGCAGATCCTATTTGCTGTGGCTCACGATTTTCTAGCTGTTGTGCTAGGTCTAGAGCTTTCGTGAAATCTGCAACTTTAGGGGCTAATATTTCTAGTTCACGCCCTAGCTTGGGGTCATCAGGGTAGTCGCCCCTTAATGTCGCGAGTTGCTCCCAGGCGGCATAAGAGTTTCCTGCCTTCGTGAAGCTTTTTGCTTTTTCGATGGCCATCTCGATAGTTCCAAGATTAGTAACGATTTCTTTAAAGGCGGCGAGATCGGCAGGAGAGTTTGCGATAGCAGGGGCGAATTCATATTGGCGCTTGAAAATCTCCCTGTAATTTTGCTCACGGATCAGACGCTTAAAGTCTCTTCTTAGGACATTGATCGTGGTTCCAGATTCTAGGAGGTTGGAGAATTCCGCCAATTTAGGGTTTGTCGGCCAGTGCTCAGTAGCGCGTTGGATAGCGGTCACTACACCTTCTTCATCTTCATTAATTAAGGCTTTTTGTGCAGAGGAGATCGCTAGGTTGGATGCAATGACATTCGCTGAAATTGAGCTTTCCGCTTTTGATGATGGAAAGTCCTTCGCATCCGCCTTTAGCTTCAAGGTAAGCTCTCGAGCGCGTCCAAAGTCTTTCGCCTGAATGGCATCAAAGAGTAGTGATAAGTCTCTGATATACAGCTGCATAGTGCGCTTACGTGTTCGATCTAGTGAGGCTAGTGGAGTTAAGAATTCTCCAACAGCAAAGGCTTCCAATAGGCGCTTTGAAGCAGTATGATAATCTTGATTGTCCATCATGTAGTTACAGGCATCGATCGCATTCTGAGTGTCTCTTACGGCCTCGTTTGCTAGGGAATCTAGGGCTGTGACTGTTGGGCTGAACCCCATCGAGCTAGAGAAGAGTTTAGAGATGGTGGAATCCTTCTTAATATGGAGCGCATTATCTCCATCTTGCCAAATGACATTGTAAAAGCGGGCGGCAATAAGGAGGTGGTGAAAGCGGCGCTGCAGGAGCCATTGCATCATCGTTGCCTGAAACTGAATTTTTGTTTGTAAAATTTGCTTTTCACTTTGGATTGCGTGCTTTTTACGAGAGATCTCAATCTCGGTGATCTGCTTCATGAGGTGGAGGTACCGCTGTGAAGTTACCACCTGAGCCTGTGCTTTTCCTGATTGAGCAGTTGCCGCTCCAGCTCCACCAAGGGGGGCGGATTCTTCCATGGCTTTTTTAGAGGAGGCTGTCCCCCTCATCCAGTCGGCTTTCGTCGCTAGTTCTGCACGCTTTTTATCCAAGGCGTTGTTCAGTGCCGACATTTGATTGACGTCTCGCTTCGCTTGGAGGCAGGCGTAAATCGTTTCCGCTAGGGATTGGCAAAGTTTCGCATCCCCCGGGTAGGATGCGGCAATGGGGAGCAGAGTGAACGCTTCTTCGATTTTCTCTTGTCTTGGAGGCTGGCCTGGACGCGGGGCTAGGAGCTCGATGATCTCGTCTAAAGTTGCATGGTATTTACGAGCTTGTGCGATGTCTTCAGCTGGTTGGTTGAGGTATTTCTCGAAGCGCGATCGTATGACTCTGTTGTCTCCTAGGGGAATGGTGAGTCCGCCAATCGTAACCGTTTCATTTCCTGGATTGAGAATCGGAATGTCATTCCCAAAGGATGAGTTCGAACTACTATTTTGTGATGATGAACTCTTTGAGGAGGAGCTTGATGAGTTCTTGGAGCTTGAATCTGTAGGTTGCGTGAACACTTGCGCGTGTCCAAGCGCAAGCAATGAGCAGTAGAAAAGTATCTTGGTCATAGGGATTATAGACGTTTAATTCCGGTAGCTTGGATGATCCCTCCTGAGCCGACTTCCACGGCGAAGGAATAGCTGCGTTCTCGCTCCAGGTTGGGGCGCTTTAGGCTGGACGGAATTTGAATAAAGACAGGCTTGATCGCTCCATTCTCTTCTACGGAAAGGTGAACCCCCTCATATTGGTTTTTAACCCAACGCTCTTCTACTTTTCCAGAGACCTTGTAGTAATTTCCGCGCAGACTGTTGCCGTTCATCGAGGCTTCTGTAATAGGCAAATCTGGTAGTTTTCCAAAGGGATCTTTTTTTTGATTCAAGAGGGAAACACCCAAGGCAAAGATCGCGATGATAATGACGCCTAGAATGAGGATTGAAGCTAAATTTGAGCCATTTGAAGCGCGTCTAGACATAAGGTATTAGAAGGATGTTGAAGGGTAATCTTTCTTTTCTTTAGAGAAACCCTTTATTCAGTATCATGGAATCCAAGGATTTGTAAAGGCGTGAAAAATCTAATCTTTGGAGTCGTAACTACAAGGCCAAAAATATCGAAACTCATATTTAGCGTAGTAAGTAGCTTACGTGGAAGAATTCAAACTTCAGGCAGAGAGTAACTTTTCCTTTGTGGAGGTGAAGGGCTCTCCAGCTTGATCCCGATCGGATAGAATGTAATCACAATCAAGTCTTGGCCAGGGGATGCTCAAGTCAGTATCGTCCCAAGCGAGAATACGTTGGTCATCGGGGTAGTAGTAATTCGTCGTCTTATAATGCACGATCGTCTTCTCCTCTAGGGCTAAAAAACCGTGAGCATAGCCCGGAGGAACCCAGAGTTGGTTAGTCCGGTCGGGGCTCATTTCTGTGGCTTCCCATTTCCCAAAGTATTGAGACTCTTTTCTGAGGTCGACTACGACATCATAAATAGCGCCTTGGAGTACAGTAATAAGTTTACCTTGTGGATACTGTTCTTGGTAGTGAAGTCCTCTCAAAACACCTCTCTTAGAAGTCGAGACATTGTCCATAACAAACTCGACCCTAGCTCCGATTTCATCAGAGGAATTAGAGATGCTTGTAAAGGAGCCTCGCGAATCTTGAAAAGTTGTTCTGACTATTTTTGTTAACATAGTACCTCATCATACCCAAAGATTTCACCTTAAATTTCTACCTCGGGATAATCGGTAGGAAAGTTGTATTTCATTTGGGGAGAGTCCAACAACTCCCTTAATCTCATTAGTCATATGACCAATACTGGAGTAACTGAGTTTAGACCATATTTCATCTGGAGAAATACCACTTTCTAGCATGTTTAGACCTCTCCTGACTCGACACTCTTTCATC
>CALKLP010000257.1 GCA_937991965.1 uncultured Verrucomicrobiales bacterium | reverse complement strand
CCCTCTCCCCACAACGCCCTCTCCTTCTCCACCACCCGCACTATCGCCTAGACCTAGCACCACGCGTAAAGCAAACCCCTACATCTATACGACATTATTTGTTCGCCCCCCGCCCCCGCTCGACGTCGTTGTTCAAAATTCCGCCCTCACCTCACCAGTTTTTCGACTTGCAGGATTTACTTGATATAAACTGATGCATTTCCTTCCACATCTGTCAGATTTTGTCCCCCTCAGAAGCGGGTTTTATACTTTCCGCGCACAGACTGACTAACATCACCCTGTTGACCCTGATAGGTACACCGTAGTTGCAAGGGGAGTCGCTGACCTACAGTCGACCCCGCTTTAAAGACACACCGCGTTTTTTTTGGGAATGTCTTTAACGCGGGGAAGTGTCTATAGGATTCCGGGGCCACTGACTCACCGTCCCCGGGGCCAATAGAGGTGTAACATATGTCAAAATACGCGCATTTGAAGCAGGAATGAGACCACGAAACTGTGTTGCTTTAAAACTACAACACGTGATTTGAAAGGCCGCAACACTACTGCTGTAGTACACTCCAATACTTTACCCATTTTGAATTTCCCTCCACCACCGAAACGCGGAAATGAGTGCAGCACGACCTATTGTAATGTGTACGGCAGTGCGCTGTTGTTGATGCAGGCTCTTGCTGTAATGTGTACGGCAGTGCGCTGGTGTTGTTGCAGACTTTTCTTATTGTCAAGGCGTCATCCTCACGGTGAACATCATGCCCGAGATATCGCGAACACACCTGAGAGTCATCAGTTCGTTGGAACTAGCTCTAATACGATACACGTAAGTTACCTAGGTTAGGGTTAGGGCTAGTCTCTCCATACCCACACGCGGTAGTGCGGGCTGCAGCAAACCGCTGTCGATGTTATACAGCAGTGTGCTGCCCCAGCAAAAAAAAAGTGTGGGGGGGGCGCAAAGTGGAAAAGGTACTCCCCCCATATTATTGTACATCTGCGGGGCACCATGTTCTGGAAAAAAAACGTGTCTTTATAGCGGGGAGTTTCCTTAAATAGAGTGTCTTTCAAGCGGGGACGACTGTATATTCTTATTGAGGACACACAACCCGTAATACGCGCGATCGGAGTATCACATACAGCTTGCAAAGATGAGTTTCGACAAAATATTCGATCTCACAGCTGGTGCGTGAATTTTTATTTTTATAATATTTAGAGGGCCGGTACTGTAATGCTGGATAGCATTGTTGGTTTTTCAAGCTCATTTATCTAGGGACTAAAATAAAATGATTTAAAAAAGGCTCCAACTACTTCTTATCTACGACGGGATGTACATCTATCTGTCGATGCTGTAATAACAATGATGAGTGAGTAATACAGCCCACGTCTCTTTTCGGCCACACGTAGAGGTATACATTACATAGTGGACTATTTCCCACTTAGACTATACATACCTCGGCAGTTTTGGTTCGTCGTGTTGGCCGCGTGACGGGCTCTACCTTCTTTGACCAGTGACCGCGACAAGCACAAATGTTTGACACCGGTTTTGCTATCACGAACGTGTCCCGGGTGGCCTATGAATCACTCATCTATGTGACCGTATTCAGAGGTCGTGTAAGCTTACAGTAGCGGCTCTCGCTATACCTCGATCCACCCTGCTGTATTGGTTCTTGGTGTCGGTATACTGAATTTGGTGTACTGATAATAGAGTAGAAACTATCAGGTTCTTGGGACACGGCGATTCCATGCTCGGCACACAAACGGAGCGGGTATTCGAGCGATGAGAGTGCAATGACATGCAGTATGCGTATGATGCGGGTGATATACCTGCACACGAATGATGCGCGACAGTGTGCAGCGGTTCAGGCTTTTGTTGCTTCCGTCCGTCGTGCTGAGTGATGGTGTATGGCATGTATGTGCAGGACTGCCAACCCGTCGAGATACTCCCTGCATAACCTTGCAAACCCTGTTAGGCAAGCGGGTGAATGCCGCCGCTTTGTCACGAGAATGGAGCAGGGAGCCACCGACTGCTCGATCCCTACTAGCACGCTGGGCTCTCTGATATAGTTTGGAACGGACAGCTATACATATCATCGTACTATTACCATCCTGAAACCTAGGCATCGTAACGCCCTCCCCTTATATCGCCGCGAGACGAAAACTCTAATCTAGACGTACAATCGTCAATAGTTGAGGATACTCTCCTCCATCCCCCAAAACCGCCCCTCTGGTTCACGGACGGTTCCCGTAGACGACGGCAGACCGGGGATTTTGAAACTTCCCTTCTCTTTCAGGAAACGGCATGCGTTCCCGTAAACGGACGATCTTGCACGTACCCTTCTCTTCCTCGACCAAGTAGATGGAGCAAGTATTCGTGTGCATTCCCCGGGGTTGAACCGCGTCGGAAATAAAAATCGTGTTGAGGCAAGTCTCGATTGCCCTTGTTATCCCTTGGTCGTCCAACGCCTTTCTTAGGGTCGCGGGTGCAGTCTCAAATAGATGACGGGGGCGGCGTGTTGGCAAACCATCGCCTCTTTTTCCCTTGACTGTTGACTTCCTCCCAATCTCTGTCCAGGTAGTGTACTCGCCAAAATGGCTCGCTGAAATTGCAAACCGTCCACGTAAACGAGTTAGCAGCGTTATAAAAATTAGTGACGCCCTTACCATAAAATACGTCCTGGTCCCTCTTCTCACCGACCCCGGGTAAATGAGTACCCGTCACCGCGGCCCAGCCCTCACCCTGATCCAACTCGGACAAAACTCTAGGGGTTTGTGCAGCGAACAGATTGTCGGCCACATCCATCGAGCGATGTGCCCTAAGGACAGCTACCCCCACAAAATTTGATGTGGGATACCCATGGTATGAGTACGTGTTTCCGTGTGATTGCCGATTGTATCTTAACGCGGGCGAGAGGCTCAAAACCCTCGTAAGTTGTTTCTACACTCTAGAGGCCAGCGGCTGTTGTTATGCTTGTATGATTGACACAACAACACAAGGTGAGGGGATATTTTTAATTTTTATAATTATACTTTATACGTACCTGGTGATGTCAAGAGAGCCGCATCATGTCGCGAAAAACCTAAAATTATGTAAAACCCCCCAAATATAAGAAACGATCCTGGCACTTCCCAGCCTTGAGGGTGCTCTCAGAGCACAGGATTCCTAAAAATTGAGGGTGAGGACGGTCCAATAATAGTCTTCGGACAAAGGTATATATATTTTTTTCATATGTATATACAAGAGACTGGAATTCCCCACCAAGCACGGTGCAGCTTAACTTACTGTAACGTAGGCGGAAAATCATCCCCGCTCGTACCCTGCCATACGAAGCTGCAATCCCGTCCCATACATCAAAATGTGACGCCACTTTCTTCTCCTGGAAGACTCGGTGCGGTGTAGGGTATGTTGTAGTTTCTAACTTCGATTCGGTTACGTGTGGGAATGGTGAAACTCTATGCTGTAGTTAAGTGGATACAGTCAGCCGTGTGCGTTTAGTTTGCATATATATTGGATCATTCACTTGTGCGCCTTCTTCGTGTATCGTAAGTTTTAGGGGGGAAAGCGCAGTACTTCCTGGACGAATTTTGATTTCATTTAGTTTTGAGGATCTTCCTAGGACTCCAGAACCTTTGCGCGACCGCGGATTCTAGATGTTTGACAAGAGTTAATGTGGGGCAACAACAGGGTATATGGATATGCCATTTGACCCGAGAAATGAACACAGGTATAAGTACCTCGTTTTCCTATATATTGTGTTGACTGCAATTTACGATTTAGGGTTTTTCGAAGGCGGGCGAATAACTGCATCATCGTCACGGGGTTTTCAAAATCGCAAATTTTATCGGGCACCGCATCATATCGAAACAAAAATGACGTCCGGATTTTAAATAGGAACGTCTTTCAAGAGGTGATGATTTTCGATATACCGCCCTCGCCCCGCCCCCTGTTGAGAGCATTCAGCCAATAACAACTATTACATCTGAATAATATTTCAGGCGTCAGAAATATATTAAATACGCGTGCGTGTTCCATCGACAGTGGCAACACCCTGTCCGTCGCCTAATGCATAGGAATCAGACTTTCCAGCGATCCAATCCGATAGGTACCGGATCATACTGTTACAGTGTCGCACAAGGTGTCCGCTATCTGCATGAGCTGTAGACCAACCGTCTATCGCTGCTGATAATATATATCTCTGCTGATAACTCGAGGTCTGATTTCCGGTATTTCAATTGTTGTGCGATTCGGAATCTGACTCGTGAGATTCATAATCATTAGAGTGTCCAGGAAGGCTGTCGCGCGATCCAGGATTCGGCAGGTACGTACATATCACACAAGAGTATAATGAACCACGTGATCTGCGAGGCATGTAGGAAACGAAACAGCGGCAGCATCCGGCCCGAGGCTACGTGTCGTGCGCTAAATGGCCCAGAACAAGTGAACGCTTTTTTGTATTGTGAGTAGAATGATTCTTAGGAGATCACAAGGACTCGGTGTGTTTGGTTGTTTTGTGAGTTTGTCCTTACTCCCACTTCAAGTATGCAATGAGTCACACACATGGCCTAGTAGAAGTGACTGACGTATGCAGTGAGGAGCTTGCACTCGGGAGTGACGCTTGGCATGAAACTTTTGGATACCTTTCCAGCAAGAGGGCTGGTATTCGGAGCTTGGCCAGAGCCAAGCTTCCGCCCCCCCCCCCCTCCTCTCCTCCACCCTCTCGATCACTCTTGTATCCTGACCCCAATCAGCAAGCCTTGCTCGATATCAATAAGATAATCTACTACCTACCTGGGTTTTGTACTGCTGTCAGTTGTGGCCTCGCGATAGAAGCACCCGTCCCTTTTGAGGATCATATATCGACTAGACAACACATCAACAATATCGGCTTCATAGGTCCTCATCGAGTCAGAATCGATTAGCGCGCTCTGACGTGTTTG
>CALKLP010000256.1 GCA_937991965.1 uncultured Verrucomicrobiales bacterium | reverse complement strand
CGGCACCAACCTCTGACGCACAATCAATGTGCGGGGGTTACCCCCCGGCGTTTAGCCCTCCTCGGGTCAATATATGTACGCACAACGCAACGCCCGCCAAAGCGGGCCTGGGACCGCGAAACCGACGGAGGTCTGACGTTTACAGAAAAAAGAGCGGTTTGTTTCCGCAGTGTTCCCGACCAGATCAAGATCTTTCTGGCGACGCGATTCTTCCCGAAAAGACGCGAAAATATCTGTGTGGCGTCGTCATTCATCACGCTCATGTCCGTGAAGATGTTGGATCTGTTCGAAATAGACCGTGGCGAAAAGAAGTGCTACCCATGTGTCAAGCGCCCATGGAGGATATGCGCCCGTGGAGAAGCGGCTCAAAGAAGGACTGGGGCTTGGTGAAACCTTGCGCATCAGGATTCAGAACAATTTTTGACGCACTGTAGTAATAGGAAGGTTCTTCGGTCTTCGCCACAACGACCATGGAGCATCACGATCACAGGAAAAAACATCCCGGTATTCAAGAACTGCGGGCAGGGGAATCCTCAGGAGCTGCACCGCATTAGGCAGACATTGCAGGGGAGCACCGCACTTCTCTAGACACCCAAAGGAAAAGACCCCCGTCAAGGCGAAGACCACCATACGGTGAAAAAATCGGCGGTTCGGCGAGTTGCAAAACAAGAAAACCAAGAAAACCCGGATTGCAACGAGCCGAGCCGCCGATTTTTGGGTCAGGCCATGACACATCGATCGATGCTATCGTGGTAGTATCGTGATAGTGTGATGATATTTCGTGACCAAATCCTGTGACGTCTTTTCCGTGAACGCGTCATGACAGCATCGTGACCTGGTCATGGGTTCCGTTATGACAACATCATGACCCGTGTGACAGCATCACGACCTGCCAACGTATCTATCATGACAGGATCATGACGTTGCCATAACCCTCCATCACGATAGAATTGCCACATCTCGCGAGCCCATCACACATGCGCTTCGATTCTATTCCACGACCCCTCAACGACAAATGTCACGACCCTTCACGACAAAGGTCGCCGTGACGGGGTCGTGACAGTTGTTACGATCGATCGTACACCACCAAGTGGTCGTGATACGGTTGGGAAGGATCGTGATACGGTCATGAGAATATCACGACGTGGTTAGGCCTGTTCTCGTCCATCACCCTCACCCTGAACCTAACCCTAACCTATCTTGATACTTGGAAGATCGTGACAGCGTAGTGACAAAACGCTCATGATATTGCTGTCACGACGTTTTGCAGCATCATGACAGTATCATGACCAAACCCTAACCCTTAACCCACCATGGTAAAATAATGGTCATGAGATCCTGACATGCCAAAGTTATGACAACGTCATGGGAGAAGGTCATAACAGAGTGTCGTGACAAATGCTCATGATACTGTCATGGCAGTTTCAAGACAGCAGTATCATAACGACGACATGGTACTGTCGTGATACACAACTTAGCAGTCAGGACCACAGTCGTAAAATAGTGTCATGATAGTATCGTGACACTATCGTGAGACTATCGTGAGACTATAGTGGGGCCTGACCCAAGAACACACAACCCAGAACGAAGCGCCTAAGACTATCGTATGAATAATAAGTGTCCGAATGGTCACATAGGGGTGCGGTTGCTTTTTTGAGGTCGATAAATATATCTCGAGCATGGGGAGGTTGCCGATCTTAAGGCTCGGCAAGATCTCCCCAATGAGGTGCTGTTCGGCAATGGTATCCTCTCCATTGTCGTGATATCGGGCAAAACCTACCGCACCCCTGTGCGATGACGCGAACGCGGTAAGCACCTAAGCAAAAAGGAAAGGAGGTGAAAAATGCTTTCTGTATTAAAGTAAATTATGTGGGTAAACACAACGTTTTGGTCGGACTCGAACCCCCGCGTTTTGTTGTTGAGTGCAAAACTCGTTCTGTAGCAAGTGAACCTAAAGAGATGGGTGTTTATTTGCGGCAGGCAAGACATCGATCGCTATGTTTTATACTCTAACGTACATGGGCTTCCTCAGATATTTACGACTTTTTGTTTCGCAAATCGACCCATTTGTACTGGAGTTATCCCATTTTTCCCCTCACCATACACGTGTTTAACTATTGACTTTAACCTGAAATATGAACGTGTCAGCTTTTCTGAATACAGCCCGGAAAACCAAAGTCCAAAAGTACCTTGTCTAGGACGGCTTTTGATTGGGAATTCAGATTCAAACATTGTTTGTCTTCACAACCTACCTGGAAAATCCAAAAAATCGACAGTTACTATCCATCTCATTAAAACAATTAAGCAGAATACTCCATCAACAACAAAGAAGAGGATGATAGTTTACTCAGACACAGCAACCAGAGCGCAGACAGGATAATAAGCTTATCCCCGTCAGAAAAACCGAGAAAAAACATTTGCTGAGCACGCATGGACCTAGTTAATACCGTTTTCTGTATCGACGGGCAAACCGATATGTGGCGTTAAATAAGCCGCGAATACGTAGGCTGTTGTACAGAGAATACTAGGTTGTCTAAATGTGCCAAACGCACACGGATCGCAACTTTCCCATTGAGTATATCATGATGCCCCGTACTGAGAGACATCCAAATCGCACGTTTCTCGTTGTTCTGTAGGTCCCTAGACCTGTCCCACATGGAAACTCGATTGTGGCTTCAGACGACTTGGGGAGGGCCATCGAGCTCGATCATGCCTACCGTCGCCGCAGTGCCCGGCAATGGCGAGGCTTGAATGCGACGTGACCTCTTGAGCAACAACATATGGTACGACCATAGAACCTACCGAGTGTGCAGACACCGTTTGCACCGTGTGGAGCGAGGGAAACGAGGTCAGTGCATAAACAAAATCTCCAAGAGACGGTGCCAAGTATTCACCCGTCACAACCCGAGAAAACGGACTCGATTCGGGGAGTGGATGGGCTTGAGGAACGAGCACAAGTGAGGTGGCCCACCAGTAGTTCTAAACTGGAGTTTGGCAAGCAAATATAGTCCGCGCGGCATCCTGTTTTACCGCTCAACTTTCCCCTCTGTCAGCCCGTCGATTAATCGGAACCACTACCGTGAAACGAAAACAACCGCGACCGGCCGCCACCACCCTTGACATCGTTTTCATACTGCGTGCAAAGCAAGAAGACGTTGAGACCCTC
>CALKLP010000255.1 GCA_937991965.1 uncultured Verrucomicrobiales bacterium | reverse complement strand
GTTACCGAAGAAGATGATCTCGTAACGCATTTTCCTACCTCCTATGTCATTACAACTCATTGAACCTGAAGTTCTGCTGTCTGCCTACACAAAGGGTATTTTCCCGATGGCGGATGAGGGCGAAATCCTGTGGTTTAGTCCTGAAGAGAGGGGGATTATTCCGCTAGATGACAGGTTCCGCGTAAATCATGGCTTACGCCGCGCTTTGCGTAAAAAGCCGTTTGAGATCCATTTTAATCGCGATTTTGAGAGTGTGATGCGCGCTTGTGCCCAGAGGGAGGAGACTTGGATCGATGACGTCATCGTACGTTCTTATTGCCAGCTCCATGATCTGGGGCATGCGCTTTCGGTAGAGTGCTGGGATGCGGAGGGCTTACAAGGGGGATTATACGGCGTGTATTATGGTCGCGCCTTTTTCGGAGAATCCATGTTCAGCAGGAAGTCAAACGCCAGTAAGATCGCGCTCGTGCACCTCGTAGAGAGGCTACGCGAGAATGGCTTCATGATTCTCGATACCCAATGGCTCACCTCGCACCTAGAGACCTTTGGTGGCTACTCTTTACCTCGCGCCGAATACCTGAAGGTGCTGCAGGAGGCAGTAGGATAATCTTCTCAAAAATAGGAGTCTACAAAGGGTAGGGTGTCTCGCCGAGGCTACCGATTGGGCGGGCTCTCACAAAAATGAGTCGCTTTCATTTCTTTCTCACGTTGCGTAAAAAAAGCCACTCGAAGGAGTGGCTTAGATTATATTGAGTTAGAATTAACTTTCTATCTCTTACGGCGTGCTAGCAATGCTAAGCCACCAAGTCCAAGTAAAGCTACGGAAGTAGGTTCAGGAACACCATAGACTTTAGTTTGAGCTAATGGAGTTGTTCCGCGGAATTGAATGGTAGGGTTATCAGAACCATTGCCTGTTGGAATAAACTCTCCAATGACATTCAGCGTGGTGTCAGCTACCGCTTGAATGAAGCCGAATGAGTCACCAACTGATAAGGTTGCATCGTCAGTCCAAAAAAGGGCATAGCTTTCACCACCTGTAAATGGCACACTGCCATCATTTATAGTATAAGTTATGGTCGTTGCTGATCCAGTTACGCCACCAAATGTGGTAGTGGAAATATCACCAAGGACAAAGTAATCATCGGTGCCAGCAACATATGTATCCGTTGAGAGACTCGTAAAAGAAGTTGGGACGGATGTAAAGCAATCAAAACCATCACCAGTAGTGTCAACTAAGATGCCCCACGTTAAACCATCGCTAGCAACACCAGCACTATTTCCAAGTATCGTCTGATTTCCAGAACCAAAAGTGGAATATTGGCTCTGAACACCGAATGAGAGACTAGCAGATACGAGTAAAAGAAGGTATTTCATATATGTCTACAAGTTAGGCTGGTAGTCTTGCTCGTCAACAACAAAAGTGTCTGAGGTACCCGTATCAACACGCCTGTAGACATAAGATTGCCCCCCTTTCATTTCTACACTATTTGCAAGACTTCCAGTTGTGGAATCGTACCAATCACCATTATAGAAGATGTATTGCTTCGTCGCTGATTTATCAACACCAGTCGCTGAGTTGTCAAAAAATAAGATATAATCTGTATTAGAGGCAATGGCACTCAATCCAGAGTCTCCAAGGGTTTCGTCAACTGGATTAAAGTAGGAAAATGTCGTTTCTTGTGCGTCAGAAGAGTCCTTCATTAATCGAACCCTCGAGTTAGTAGTGGTGACGTTACCTGAGATTGTCCAATCTGAAATTGCATTTGCAGTGTTATTTCGATAGATGAAGCCTTCCCCGGGGTAGACCACCAAATCATTTGATAAATCTCCCGAAGTGGAATGATACCAATCACCACCATAAGTTATGTATTTAACTTCAGCTGACGCATCAACTCCTGTATTGTCAAAAGTCGAAATGAAAGTATTATCAGGCAGGTCAGAGCCAAAAGCAGTCTGTAGAGTCCAAGCCTTTCTGATTGTAATTGTATCTCCTGCAGCGAGGCTCGCTAAGAATTCTGTTCCGTATCCACTTAGGTTGATAGTGGTGGTATCATTAGAAGAGATTTCTAGGAATATCCCCTCGTCTGTGCCGGAAGAGACTTCTACCATGTATGGAGCGCCTGTAGTCGGAATATCAAAAGCTCCAGCTGTAAGAGTTTCGTTTACAACAATTGTTCCGCCTGTGTTGGCTACGCTTGTGTCAAAGGTCCAGGAATCTACGGTGTAGACACCTTTCTTTTCGTTTACGAATGGGATGGAGACAGTCACTTCAGTATTTGCTGGAACAGAGTCACCTGTATCAGAACCTAACTTAACGTAACCAACAACATCACTATAAACCTGAGCTTGCGCGAACGGTACTAGCGCGAACGTTGTGAGTAGTAATTGTTTGATTTTCATATGAGAATTATGCTTCTTTTGTAAGAATATAGACATGAGTATAAGATGGAATGTTACATAATTCAAGGATAAAAGGTTTTTTGGTTTTTCTTCTGTAGATTGAGGCTTACGCGGTAAGCCTTTCACTGTCTTTTCTTCAAAAAATTGAGATGATTTCATCGAGTGCACGATTTGATTTGGCATAGGTTAAGACATGCTTAATATTGTGGCCATGTTTAACATTGTATTAGTGACGCCCGATATACCGCATAATACAGGTGCGATTGGTCGTCTCTGCTTGGCGACTCAGTCAAGGCTGCACTTGGTTAAGCCATTGGGTTTTGAGGTAGATGAAAAGGCTGTGAAAAGAGCGGGGCTTGATTACTGGGAACATGTAGATCTAACGGTGTGGGAGAGTCTGGAGGAGTTCTGGGCAGGGATGCTGGAGAGCGGTCTGGGGTATCACTTGCTTACGACTAAGACAGAAAAGAAGTATTCCGATGCGCGGTATGAAAAGGGGGATTATCTCATTTTTGGCTCCGAGACCAGAGGGCTGCCGGAGAGCTTATTATCAGAGAATCCTGAACAATGCGCGACGATCCCGATGGATTTGACGCATGTGAGATCGCTAAACCTCGCAACCGCGGCGGGGATTGTGATGTATGAGGCGGTGAGGCAGTGTTCGGAGTAGGTTGTTGTTAACTATGATTTTAGATGAGGCTAGCGGCTGTCGGTTTACAAGTTGGTGTGCAGTTCTTAATGGACTCCATTTTACGCTTGAATCCTTAGTTGGGTTTGCCACGGAGGCGCGGAGTTCTCGGAGTTCTCGGAGGATTTTTTTATTTGGTTGCACATTCCTTTTTGAACGTTGAATCCGCGATTAGTTAAAATCCCCTGTATTGATTACTGATAGAGAAACTCTGTGTTCTCCGAGCCTCCGCGTCAAATAAGCCTATAGAGATTGATCAAAGGTTTTTCGGTTTAAGCCTCGCGGATTTCTGTGATGGCGGTGGCCATGTCTTCTGCTTGGTAGGTGGAGGAGCCCGCGACGATGACATTGGCGCCAGCGGCGTAGGCCTCGGGGGCGGTTTCTTTCTTGAGTCCCCCATCGACTTGGATGTGAAAGGAGAGGTCATGCTGTTCGCGGTAGGCCTTGGCCTCGGCGATTTTGGGCATGATTTCGCTCATGAAGGATTGTCCTCCGAACCCAGGGACGACGGTCATACAGAGAAGGAGGTCGATCTTATCTAGGTAGGGAAGAGCCTCGGATAGAGGGGAGGCAGGATTAATAGCAAGCCCGACCTGGCAACCCGCTTCGCGAATGCGGTCTAGGGTTTCGGAAATATTGTGTTCCGCCTCGACATGGACGGTGATGAGGTCTGCGCCAGCCTCTACAAAGCGAGGAAGATAATGATCTGGGCGAGAAATCATGAGGTGGACATCGAGAAAAATGTCATTGGTGGCATGAATGGCAGCGATAATTGCAGGTCCAAAGGAGATATTATCGACAAAGTGCCCGTCCATGACATCAAGGTGGAGCCAGTCAGCACCGGCTTTGATCGAGCGTGAGACTTCCTCTTGGATACGGGAGAAATCGGCGGCTAATAGGGACGGAGCGATGACGCGATCTGTAAAGGTTCTGTTAATCATTTCAGTGGCAATAGCAAATTTGATACCAGTCATCGAACGAATTTTTTCGGCAAGGATGAAAACTCTTCATTCAGATGTTTTAAGCACCGCGAATATGACGAATTTATCGAATGAGGTGCGTAGGACCCAAGTGAGGCATAAGCCTCGATTCCGCAGATAGAAAACCGCTAAGGCACGAAGCCGCTAAGATTTATAAGAGTTTACGGGAGTGTGATGTGGAAATAGGAGCACGCCTAATAGTTTCAGTAGTTTTTTCTTGAATCATCTTTGCGTCGTCGCGTCTTTGCGGTAAAACTTTACTGCGTTTTTTAGGATTAACTCTGAGTAGTAAGTAATTGGAGCAACGCACGACGATTGATCTTTCCGAGGGGGCTTAGGGGGAATTCGGAGAGGTGCTGGTAGCTCGTGAGTTGGGCGTAGAGTGGGAGTAGCATGTTGATGTCTTCTGCAGTGGCGGGTTCGGTGGAGAAGGCGTGCAGAGAGTGGCCGTCGCGTGGGTGCGCGGTAGTGAGAAGTAGGATTTTCTGATGTAGGGTTTCCTCTAGGGTGTTCTCGAGCGCGTCTAGGTTGACGAGTTCTCCCTTGATTTTGATGGTTCGGTCTTGTCGGCCAAGGAAGGTGAGTGTGCCATCATGAATCGTTACGCGGTCTGAGGTGAGATACTGAGTATGTGAGCTGTAGCGAACGCTGTCGCCGTGGCGTGAGATTATGCCCGCGCAGAGTGCGTCACCGGTGAGGACGAGTTGGTGATCATCATTTGTAGAGACTTGCCAAACTGGTAGGATGGGGAGGTTGTTATGAGAGTATGGGGTGGAAAGTGAGTCTAGGGAAGCGGTGGCCACTTGGGATCCGGCCTCGCTCATGCCATAGCTTTGAAGGACGGGCCAACCTAAGTTGCGAGCTTGCGTGCCTAATTCCGTGCTCAGAGTTCCTCCGCCGACGATTACCGCGCGGAGAGAAGGGGTGGCTTGGATCCCAGACTGCACGAGGTCATAGACTTGCGTGGGCACGAGAGAGGTTATGGTGGCGCGGGATTTGGCGAGAAACTCAGCGGCTTGGATTGGATTCCATTTGGATGGGAAGATTGCGCACTTTGCGTTAGCGGCATAGGCGCGGGCTAAAATCCCGAAGCCACCGACATGAATGTGAGGTAAGAGCAGGGCAAAGGTGTCATTGTCGTTGACCTGTAGGTGGGCATTTACCGCTCGCGCGGAGGCGAGTAAACTGGCACGGGTGTGAACGATCCATTTTTCTACTCCGCTGGAACCAGAGGAATGAAAGAGCACGGCGCCTGAAGGAAGGTCGAGATCGGTAGGCGGAGAGTCTCCTGATAAAACGCATAAGCTATCATCATTCCAAAATGAGGAAGTATGGAAGGTTTGATCAGGAATTGGCATGAGAAGAGTTTTGATTGAGTGTTTTAGGGCGCTCATGAAGGCGGTGACTGAATACCGAGACGAGCCATTTTGTTGTAGATTGTTTTCTCTGTGATTCCGAGTAGGCGGGCGGCTTTGGCTTTATTGCCATTGGCCATCGCGAGGGTTTGGAGGATGGCTGATTTCTCGATTTCTTTGAGTGTGATTCCCGCCAGTCCATTTGCTTGGGAAGTTCCTTGATTTTGAGTGTTTCGGAGCTCTACGAAGTGCTCAGGGAGAAGTTCGCCATCGCAGAGGATCCAAGCGCGTTCGAGAGCGTTCTCTAGCTCGCGAATGTTCCCTGTCCAGCGGTAGGTTTGGAGTGCTTCGATTGTTTGGCGCCCGCAGGTTACCGCTTTCTGGCCACGGTAGCGGGCGTTGATTTTTGCGAGGATATGAGTGACAAGGGGAGGGATGTCGGAGAGTCGTTCACGAAGAGGCGAGATTTCTAAGGGGAACACACTGAGGCGATAATAGAGGTCTTCGCGGAAGCTCCCATCGGCGATTTTTTGCGCGAAGTCAATGTTGGTGGCGGCAATGATGCGGACGTCACTTTTGATGGGGGTTTCACTGCCAACGGGGTAATATTGACCGTCTTGGAGGACATTGAGCAGTTTCGGCTGAAGGTCTAGGGGCAGTTCGCCGATTTCATCGAGAAAGAGGGTTCCGCCACGTGCGGCTTCGATTTTTCCTGCACGCTTAGAGGTCGCGCCGGTGAAGGCTCCTTTTTCATGCCCGAAGAGTTCGGATTCGAGGAGCTCACGAGGGAGAGCGGGGCAGCTGACAGTGACTAGGGGCTTGTCTACGCGTTGGCTTAAGCGGTGAATCATGCGGGCGAAGAGGCCTTTCCCGACGCCACTTTCGCCGGTGAGGAGCACGGAGGTTTCTAGGGGAGCCACTTTTTTCACCATCGAGACGAGTTGCTGCGCGGTCGGGGACTCCGCGACGACGTCTTCCGTTTGGTGCGGTTGACTAAAGGAGCGGAGAACTTGGTTTTCTTTTTGGAGTTCGTGAAATTGCTTGGCCTTGAATAAGGTGGCGAAGAGCTCGTTGGGGTCAAAGGGCTTCGTGATGAAGTCGAAGGCGCCCTTTTTCATGGCTTGCACCGCTTGCTCAATGTCGCTGGAGCCAGAAAGCATCACGGGCGTGATGAGAGGATAGTGCTCTCTAAGGTATTCTAAGCATTGGAGGCCGTCCCAGCCCGGCATATGAAGATCGAGCAAGACGACTTCTACCGTCTCGTTGAGGCTCTGCATGGCTTCTTCTCCGCTCTCAAATACCGATACCGCAATTCCTCGCTTTTGAGCGTTGAGGGAGATGATTTTGCGGAGCGTGCTGTCATCATCAACGATAACGAGTTTATGAACCTGATCTTTAGCCATGACTAGAGAGAGTATATCTTAGATTGTGATTACAACACAAGAAAGGGTGTGCTTTTTATTGAAAATTCTGGAGGGAATTAACTTGTCCTTTAGCTGAGGAACTTTTATGTCATAGACATATTATGGTTAAACAAATCAGATCAAGAGGACATACTATGCTTGTAGCAATTGTTTGTGGGTTTTTTCTTTCCACTATCTCAAGTTTAGGAGTGGTAACTCTTTTAGTTGAAAAAAGTGCTTCTGGTGGAGTGATCATCACAGCTTCAGGTTCAATTGATTTTGGAAATCTATCTTCATTATGGTCTCATGATCAGTATTTTTCTTCTGGTAGCAGACATCTGTCAAATGAAGGAGCCGGATTTGACGTAAATAAATATAAACCCAGCGAAGTATACGGGACTCCAGGCCCAGATTCTCCTGATATTTTTGGATACCACTGGTCTTCTGTAGAGGTGTCATTTGATAGTGTTCTTGGTGGTTCTGAGGATGCTGGAATTATATTACAACCTCATTTTATGTCTTTAAAAGGCGGCGACGGGGCTTATGATGGCCTGCCATTTGAAGGAGTCCAAAACTTCGACTTTGTTTTAACGGATTCTGATGTTAAATTCTCAAAATTTACAGATGGGGAAGTTTTGTGGGATTCAAATGGTTTCGATGTTGAGGGAGGAGAAAAA
>CALKLP010000254.1 GCA_937991965.1 uncultured Verrucomicrobiales bacterium | reverse complement strand
ACCCAAGAACGACGTGTGCTGGCCGACCGACTAGAGCTCGAAGTGGGGGAGTACAAATCAATTAAAGGATCCCTTGAAAGACTTTGCAGCGCAGCGGGCAATAGACCACAACACCAGCAAGGACACCACTCTTCCGATAGTCCCTGCATCGCAAACGGCTCAAAAATCATGACCTAAACAGTGTGGATTCGCTTGTGCTGTAAGCAGCGAAGAGGTTGGGGGGGCAGTCGACCTTGTTGGGTTGTGTTGGTGTTAGTGAAGGGGGTGGGTGATGTGACGATGGAGCGAGTAGGGAAGGGGGTGATGAATGTTGGCAACACAAACGTGAGAGGTGAAGTTGTGGGCAGAGTGTCGCCAGCAAATGAATAGAACGCTGAAGCGGGGGGGCGCCATGTTGCTTGTTATTTTTCGTTCGAGTGCATGATGTGTATAACACTAGGCGCCGGGCCGAAGAAAATGAATACGCGCTAGCCACGCATGGTTGTAATAGGCCTCCAAAACTGAGAGACAATATCGAGCAAGTACAAGGAGGGACTGACCGGTGTATTCAAATGATGATCGAGCAAGTACAAGGAGGGACTGACCGGTGTATTCAAATGATGACCGCGTGCGTTATATATACCGGGTAAACATACCGTGATGAATGAACGATGAGTTTAATTCACTTCGTCAGTAGTAGTAGCTGAGGAGATAGACAATTTAGATTTTTGCCCATTATCTACATAGATAGCGCATTATTACGGTCCAAACTGTTGAATGCACTTGGTGCGATGTTTATAGTCGATAGCGTCATCTCTGTCATTTTCCTGCATGCTGGCCCTATGTGTATTAAACCGCGGAATCATTGCTTGTGCGCCCTCTGGCTTGTTATAATCAAACGTCCTTATTGCCCGCGTGAATAACCAAAACACGCCCGCAGCAGCTATGACTAATTTGAAAATATTTTTTGCGGTAAAGAAATATGTGGCACAGCCAAAGTGAGTATCCGCAGCTCAATGTTAACGCCTAAATGATATGATCCATGCAGGATACATCGTTCAACTTTTTTTATGTCAATCAATCTGCGAGGCTGTTGAAGGCATGTGAATTGCTGCGGCATTATCCGTGCGGCGGTTTAATAATTGCACAAATAGTTATCTGGTACTTTGCTCAGGATAGGGGCGCTTGATCTGAAATTCGAAAGCACGTCGAAAGAGCTGTTATTCCCGTATTGATGACGTCGTTAACTTTTTCAATCCGTGACAATTTCAAAGTTATTAACAGAAACCAAAGTGTGCAATTTGTCCTGAACGGACTATGCCCACGACAACTACACGGCGGTCATTAATGCAGATGTTTTTTTCTGACACTATTTCTGTAATGGCACGTATGAGACATGGTACCTGATACCAAGGATGACAAAATTGCAACACTACGAATTTAAAAAAAAAACGAAAAATACCGTTCAGAGTCTGTTAAGATCGAAAAAACGTTTCTTTTATAAAAACTCCGCTTCGCAAGGTGCGTGTGGTGCTTCGATCGCGCGCGTGACGGGGTGTGCACCCTCGTCAGGTATACAGGTCGATGAGTCCCATGCTAATGCCAGGGTCAACAAGACGAAGACGTCCAGCCTACATATATATCGGCGTTTTCGTACTTCCTCGGATGATTTAGATGGAATAATGTTGTAAAAACAAGTGTATACCACAAAGACAGGTCTCAATGTACTTTTATCAATATCGTCGTGTGTCTGGGACATTATCGTGCTGTCTGGGACATGCCATGGCATATCATGGCATCTCGCATGCAGCGGCATGTCCCGGCATCCCGTGGGACATTCCGTGAAATCTCATCATATACCCCCACATGCCATGACACGTGCCACGCAATGTCGTGACATCTCGTGACGTGCCTCGATGACTGCGGCGTCTGCCACAAAAAGTGGTGGCATTTGCTATGGTTAAACATCCTGCAGCATGTCACGAGATATCGTGGCATTACGCGATACTTCCGCGGGAAATCGCACGAAAACTTTGCATGTATATGGTGTCGCCCTGAATGACCCGCTGTGCCCCAAATACACCAACTCCATAAGATTGTTGCGTAATTCGTAAATATGTCCCTAAATGCACCACTAAGTAAGGTTATCCTGCAACCCAGACTAAGCAGGTTTGATTCAATGACCTTTCAGAACATTTCTCGACCTTCACGATCCGTCCCATGACCTCTCACGAACTTCCACGATTCGTCCCATGAACGTTCACGACTTTTCACGACCTCTCGCACGTTCGCATGTAAAAAATACTATAGGTAAGAGATTATATATGTAAGAGACTTTGTTACTGCCGTCTGGGCCAAGTGCAATATCTGCATTTTAGGTGTAAGTTCATGAAAGCTTTCATGTAAGCTGCCATCGCTTCCATGGAAGCATCCACGGATTCCATAGAAGCTTTCATACACCTTCGGTGGGAGTAACGACAAGGGAAAGTTTTCGAGGATTCTTCCACGAAAGTTATTTCCACGGAAGCTTCCTTACAACGTTCACTGAAGTTACTTCCACAGAAACTTCCACGAAAGGTCTCGGGGAATTTTATTTTCTTCTACGGAAGATTTACGGAAGCAATCCCGGAAGCTTTCACTGAAGATTTCGGGGGAAAAAAATTCCTTCGACAGAATCTTGCACGCATGCTCTCGCGGAAGCTTTCGTGGAAGTAAATATACTTTCACGGAAGTTTTTACGGAAGCTGTCACGGAAGAATTGGTGCAAGTAATATATAATTTAAGATAATAATATATAGAAGAAAAACACGGAAGATGTCAAAACCAATCGCGTGGAAGCTTCCGCGATAGTTTCCGTGAAAGACTATCACTGCCATGTAATCTTCTGAGAAAGCTGTCGGAATGTGGTTGTCACACTGTATTAAATTTTGATATACCTTAACTCCAACGCTAACGCAATGGAACGCAAAAATAAATGAACGCGGTGAAACCTCCTTCGACTCGTACACAGTGTGCGCCGACCACGTTGTCGAAAATGTGGTAATATATCCTACTGTATGCAAAGTAGTGTACAATACAAATATGTCCGTGGGAGCTGTCGTGGAAGCTGCGGAAGCTTCCACGGAAGTAAAACGTGAAAATTCCGTGGATGTAGCTGTGAACTTTTCGTGGAAGCTACTTCGAACGGTTTCACGAAAAACGTTCGATGAACTTTCGTGGAGGCTTCCGTGGAAGGCCCTGCGGTTTCGACCTTCCGTGTACGCTGCCGTTTGCTTCCATA
>CALKLP010000253.1 GCA_937991965.1 uncultured Verrucomicrobiales bacterium | reverse complement strand
ATTAGATCAGAAATCAGAGCAAATCGCTATTACAGCCCTCTTTGGCACATACGATAGTAATGATAGTAGAAACTTCTCTAGCAACGCTGTAGCTCTTTACAACGAACTTACTGGAACACCTCAGATTGGAGGAGGCACTATTCCTGGACTAAGCGGCTCCAGCAACATATCAAATGTATTCACCCCTGATTCTCTCGCAAACTTTGCGGGTGCTGCGCTCACAAGCGGGCTAAACCTAGGATTTGCCAATACCGATTATGGAGTTTTCGTGAATGCCTTGAAGACAACTTCAAACTTCAAAGAAATTTCTCGCCCAACAGTATTTACGACCAACAATCGTTCTTCACGCATTTCCTCAGGTTCAAGAATTGCAGTCCCTACGGGAACAACATCGAACACCGGAACAACATCAACCAATATCGAGTATATTGATGTAGTTTTGGAACTTGAAGTCCGCCCCTTGGTCAATAACGATGACGAGGTCACTGTTGAAATTGCTCTAGTCAAGGACTCCACAGGTGCCGAACGACAAATTGGCGAACTCCAAACTCGTGATATCAACACGCAAGAACTCAGCACCGTAGTAACCATTCCTAATAAATCACTTATTCTCCTAGGCGGGCTCTACACAGGAAATGAAAATGAGAGTGACAGTAAAGTACCGATTTTAGGAAGCATCCCATTGCTTGGAAAGCTCTTCTCCTCAGAGACAGATACTGAAGACCTCGATGAATTGGTCATTATGGTTTACACCCATGTCATCAAAAACAATCAAGACCTAAACAACTTCCAACGAGAATATGATGAACAATCCTACATCGCACCTGAAGCTCGTGAAAACTTTCGAGACAACAAGCTCCTCAAGAAGCTAAAGGGCGATACTAGTGACAATACAACAGGCAACGGTCGCTTTCAATACCATAAAGCCACCGGTCCACGCAAAGGGTCCCGCCGTAATTGATACTTATGTCAGGTATACACCAGCTAGACCAAGCTGAATGGCTTATAGGGTTTGATTTTGACGGCACCCTTGCAGACCCAACTCAAGGGCACTCAGTCTCAGAATTGTTTTTCCAGACGCTAGAGTTAGCTAAGCAACACGCACCACTCGCATGGGGCATCTGTACTGGGCGGTCATTAGAATTCCTCCTTGAGGGCATGGAAAAGGCGCAATTCCCCTTCTGGCCAGATTTCATAGTTACTCAAGAGCGTGACCTCTTCTATCTCAATGCAAGAGGCGATCAATACGAACCAGATGAAGAAAGAAATTCTACCGCAGAAAAAGAGTTGAAGGCCTTACTAGCAGAGAATTCAGCGACTCTAGATAAGGCTCAGTCCTACATTGAGAATAACACAGAAGGACAGTGGGTAAGCATCGCAGGAGATCCTGCTGGAATTATTGCCACCCATGAAAGCGAGATCGGCGAAGTGGTGAAAATTTACCAAGCCTGTGATCAGAAAACCTCTAACTTAGAATACCAAAGGAATACGATTTATCTCCGCTTCAGCCATAAGGATTATTGCAAAGGCACTGCGCTCCAATACCTGCAACGGACATACATGCTATCGCATAGTAGAACGCTCGTTATGGGAGACAATTACAACGACCTCACAATGCTAAACAGCGATATCGCAAAGTACTTCGGAGGCCCTCAAAATTCGATCATCACGCTTAAAGAAGTACTGAACGCAAATGGCGGTTTCATCACTCAAGCAAATTACGCCCATGGGGTCACCGAAGCAATACAACGTATCATCCTAGGGCGTGTTGACAATTAAATTGAAGTGAATTGGAGTGAGATTTCCTGATTTATCAAGGCTTTTTGAAGGCGCGGTGCATGCACTGTAACTGAAAAATAACGCAGAAAAATCAGAAAAGATCCTCCATTCTCTCCAAATGAACGGAGTGAACAAGAAATCCTATGACATGATTCATTTACAATGATTTAATTGTCAACACGCCCTGGTGTCTCATAAAGCTTAAAATGGAGCTCTAGATACAACGGCGTAAAAAAACCTGCTCGGCATGAGCAGGTTTAATAGTAAAAAAATTCTAAAAAGATTTAGAGAGAAGCCTTAAGGTTGGAAGAAGCCTTAAATCCAACATTCTTAGATGCCTTAATTTTAAGCTTTTCACCTGTCTTAGGATTACGACCTTCACGAGCTGGACGCTCACGTACATCAAACGTACCGAATCCAATCACCTGTACTTTACCGTCTTTCTTAATACCGCTTGAAATCGCATCCAATACAGCAGATACTGCTGATTCTGCTTCTTTCTTGGTGCTTCCTGCTCCGAGGTTAGCGCTTACTGCTTCGATCAACTCTGATTTGTTCATAGTAGTAATGATAAAAAGCTTTCATGCAGGGGCATGTAAAGTGAAAAAGATATCAAATCCAAAGTTTATTTTACCCTGATCGAGAAAGCACTTTTTTCACTGCATAATTTCAACTAATTATTCAAACATTCCATACAAGAGACGTAATAACGTCTGGAGGTTTTTAAAGTGAAACGCAGATTCTAGAGATCTTCTTTTGACGATTCGCAGTTAATCACGTAACATTTTCCACCAAGACTCCTCATAATGCATCCCCCTTTTGATAATAATGCATCCGCATCGAACGCTCTGGAGCTAGGACTCGAGTGGCTCTACTCCACCCAGATGTTCGGAATTAAGTTAGGGTTAGAGAATATCACTCGGCTTTTACGCGAATCAGAATGCTTTCCATCCAGTCGCTCAAAAGTCATTCAGGTAGTAGGCACGAATGGAAAAGGTTCTACCTGCGCCTTTATCGAATCGGTCGCTCAGGCTCAAGGAATACGGACGGGATTGTTCACCTCCCCCCATCTCATCCAGTTTTCTGAACGCATACGAATCAGTGGGAGTAATATCACAGAGCATGAACTCGCGGAGCACTTACTCTATTTTAAGGACCTTGTC